>CAVTSN010000011.1:0-95866 GCA_963737455.1 uncultured Gaiellaceae bacterium
CGCGGTCACATCGGGCTTGAGCGCGAGGTCGGTCATCAGCGAGAGTCTGCACGTGTTGGAGTCCGGAAGCCAGGTCCAGAACGCGATCTACCTCGCCGGCGGCTCGCAGTGGCCGCTCTCGCCCGAGGAGTGGGAGCGGCAAGGCGAGCGAGACGCTCGCGCAGGCGCCGTTCGACTACGTCGCGGGCGGCGCCGGCTCCGAGGCGACGGTCCGGGCGAACCGGGAAGCGTTCGAACGGCGCCGGCTGCGGCCGCGGATGCTGGCGGGCCACACAGAGCGGGAGCTCTCGATCGAGGTGCTCGGCCTGCGCTCGGCCGCCCCCTTCCTGCTCGGGCCGGTCGGCGTCCTCTCGATCGTCCATCCCGAGGCCGAGCTCGGGGTCGCGCGCGCCTCGAAGGCGACCGGCGTGCCGATGATCCTCTCGAGCGCCGCGTCGACACCGCTCGAGGACGTCGCCGCCGAGCTCGGCGACGCGCAGCGCTGGTTCCAGCTCTACTGGTGGGCCGACCGCGAGCTCGCCGGCAGCCTCGTCGACCGCGCCGGGGCCGCCGGCTACGGGGCGATCGTCGTCACGCTCGACACGCTCACGCTCGGCTGGCGCGACCGCGACCTCCGCAACGGCTACCTCCCCTTCCTCCAGGGCGAGGGCCTGGCGCAGTTCTTCAGCGATCCGCTCTTCCGGGAGCGGCTCGAAGCACCGCCCGAGGAGGACGTGCAGACGGCGTCGCTGATGGCGCTCGCGGCGTTCCCGAACCTCGCGCTCACCTGGGACGACCTCGAGTGGCTGCGCGGGCGGACCGAGCTGCCGCTGCTCGTGAAGGGCGTGCTCACGGCCGAGGACGCCCGGATCGCGCTCGACCACGGCGTCGACGGGATCGTCGTCTCGAACCACGGCGGCCGCCAGGTCGACGGCGCGGTCGCCTCGCTGGACGCGCTCGTCGAGGTGCGCGACGAGATCGGTCCTGACGCAACGGTGCTGATGGACGGCGGCATCCGCCGCGGCGCCGACGTGCTCAAGGCGCTGGCGCTCGGCGCCGACGGCGTCCTGCTCGGCCGGCTCTATGCCTACGGGCTCGCGGTCGGCGGCGCGGCCGGCGTCGAGGCGGTGATCCGGCAGCTCGCCGCCGAGATCGACCTGACGCTCGCGCTCGCCGGTGGGCGGTCGGTACGTGAGCTCGACCGCAGCGCGGTCACGTGAATCTCTACGTGGAGGAGCACGGCGAGGGGCATCCGCTGCTCCTGATCACGGGCCTCGGCTACGCCATCTGGTCGTGGCAGCGACAGCTGCCCGACTGGTCGCACCGTTTCCGCTGCATCGCGGTCGAGAACCGCGGCACCGGCCGCTCGCCGAAGCCGCCCGGGCCCTACTCGATCGAAGAGATGGCCGATGACGCTGCAGAGATGCTCGACGGTCGCCGCGCGCACGTCTGCGGCTTCTCGATGGGCGGCTACATCGCGCAAACGCTCGCCGTGCGGCACACGCAACTCGTCGAGCGGCTGGTTCTCGTCTGCACCGGCACAGGCGGGTCAGGCTTCGTGGAGACGCCCACGGAGACGACCGCCGCCTGGGAGGCGAACGCCGGCCGCACGCCCCAGGATTTCGCTCGCGCGACGATGCCGCTCTCGTTCCGTCCCGGCTGGGCCGAAGAGCACCCTGACGAGTTCGAGGCGCTCCTCGCCGACCGACTCGAGTACCCGACCCCGCCCGGGTGCTGGCGCGCGCAATACGAGGCCTGCCTCGACTGGGCCGCGCGCTCGACGCCCGTGGAACAGATCGAGGCGCTGACGCTCGTCGTGCACGGCGACGCCGATCGGGTCGTGCCGTACGAGAACGGCGTCGAGCTGGCGCGGCGGATCCCCGGCTCGCGCTTCGAGAGGCTCGACGGCGGCGGTCACCTGCTCTTTCTCGAGTCGCCGGAGCGCTTCAACCCCCTCGTGGCAGAGTTCCTCTCCTGATCACGCGCTCCGCCGTCCTGCACGAGATCGGCTCCGAGCGGCCGTATGCCGAGACGCGGCCGCTGACGATCGAGGAACTGGAGCTGGCGCCGCCGCAGGCAGGAGAGCTGCAGCTACGGGTCGCAGCCGCGGGGCTCTGCCACTCCGACCTCTCAGTCGTCGACGGGACGCGGCCCCGGCCCGTGCCGATGGTGCTCGGGCACGAGGCGGCCGGCGTCGTCGAGACGGTCGGACCGGGAGTCAGCGACGTCCACGAGGGCGACCACGTCGTCCTCTCGTTCGTGCCGAGCTGCGGCCTGTGTGCCGAGTGCGCGGGTGGCGAGCCGATCCTCTGCGCTGCCGCGGCGGCCGCCAACGGCGAGGGACGGCTGCTCGGCGGCGGCCACCGTTTCTCGGCCAACGGCGCCGCCGTCCATCACCACCTCGGCGTCTCGGCCTTCTCGGAGCGGATCGTCGTCGACCGCGCTTCGGCGGTCGTCGTCGATCCCGCCGTTCCGCTCGAGATCGCGGCGCTCTTCGGCTGTGCGGTCGTCACCGGCGTCGGTGCCGTGCTCAACACGGCGGGCGTTCGGCCCGGCGACTCCGTCGCGGTCTTCGGCCTCGGCGGCGTCGGGCTCGCCGCGGTGATGGGTGCTGTACTCGCCGGAGCGCAGCCGATCGTCGCGATCGATCCGGTCGAGTTCAAGCGGGACCTCGCGCTCGAGATCGGAGCGACTGTGGCGCTCCACCCCGACGAGGTCGGCGAGCTCCGCGTTCGCTACGCCTTCGAGGCAGCCGGCGTGCCGGCAGTGCTCGCTGCCGCCTATGGAGCAACAACGCGCGGCGGGACGACGGTCGCGATCGGCCTCCCGCACCCCTCGCGCGAGCTGACGCTGAACGCACTCTCGCTCGTCGCGGAGAGTCGCACGCTGAAAGGGTCGTACCTCGGCTCGGCCGTGCCGCAGCGCGACATCCCGCTCCTGATCTCGCTCTGGCGCGCCGGGCGGCTGCCGGTGGAGCGGCTGCGGGGCGACACGGTCGGCCTGGACGACCTCAACGGCGCGCTCGACGCGCTCGCGGATGGAGGGGTCGTCCGGCAGATCGTCGTGCCTTGACCCCTGCGATCGGTCTAAAGTCGTCACCGTGGACCTGCGCGACACTCCCGAGGAGGCCGCATTCCGCGCGGAGCTGCGCGCGTGGATCGAGACGAACCTCACCGACGAGATCCGCCGCGGCCGCTTCGAGGAGGCCGGCCGCGACTGGAGCCGGAAGCTGCACGAGGCCGGCTACGCGGGCCTGACCTGGCCGCAGGAGTACGGCGGCGCCGGCGCGCCGTACAGCCACCAGGCGATCTTCCTCGAGGAGATGGCGCGCGCCGAGGCGCCGCCCCATCTCGGCGTGATCGGGCTCGGGATGGCCGGGCCGACGATCATCGCCCACGGCACCGATGCCCAGAAGCAGAAGCACCTGGAGAAGATCCTCTCGACGGAGGAGATCTGGTGCCAGGGCTTCTCCGAGCCGGACGCGGGCTCCGACCTCTCCGCCGTGCGCACGACCGCGCGCCGCGAGAACGGCCATTTCGTCGTCGACGGCCAGAAGGTCTGGTCGTCGTTCGCGCACATCGCCGACTACTGCATCCTCGTCACGCGCAGCGACCCCGGCAGCGAGCGCCACGCCGGGCTGACGTACCTGCTCGTCGACATGCACGCGCCCGGGCGTCGAGGTGCGGCCGCTGCGCCAGATCACGGGCGAGGCCGAGTTCAACGAGATCTTCTTCACGGGCGTCGAGGTGCCGGAGGAGAACGTCGTCGGCGACGTCGGCGGCGGCTGGCAGGTGGCGATGACGACGCTGCTGCACGAGCGAGGCACGCTGGGCTTCGCCCTGACCGCCGGGCTGGAGTCCCAGATCCGGAAGCTGATCGCGCTCGCAAAGGAGCGCGGGGCGACCCCGGTGCAGCGCGACGCGATCGCGCGCGAGTGGATCGGCCTGCAGGCGGTGCGCTACACGAACTACCGCTCGCTGACGACGCTGATGAAGACGGGGATTCCCGGCCCGGAAGGGTCGGGGGCGAAGCTCTGGTGGTCGGAGGCGAACCAGCGGGTGACGAAGCTCGCGCTCGAGCTGCTCGGCCCCGAGGCGCAGATCGTCGAGGACGGCAGCTACTGGCAGCACCAGCAGCTGCGCTCGCGCGGCAACACGATCGAGGCCGGCACCTCCGAGATCCTGCGCAACATCATCGCCGAGCGGGTGCTCGGCCTCCCGAGGTCGCGCTGATGGAGTTCGCCTTCACGCAGGAGCAGGAGGAGCTGCGGCGCCAGGCGCGCGCATTCCTCGACGCGAACCCCGACGCGCCGCTCGCCGAGCTGCGAGAGCTCGGCTGGCTCGGCGTCTCCGTCCCCGAGGAGCGCGGCGGCGGCGGGCTCTCGTTCGTCGACGAGGCGATCCTGTTCGAGGAGGCGGGCCGCGCGCTCTACTCCGGCCCCTTCCTGACGACAGCCGTCGTCCTCCCGGCGCTGCCAGAGGTCGACGAGCAGGCCTGGTCGGTCGAGGTCGACGACCTGGTGCCGCACCTGGACTCGGCCGACCGGGTGCTGCGCGGCGACATGACCACGGTTCGCGGCCGAGGGCGAGACGCTCGCGACCGTCGACGAGTCGCAGGCCGCTCGGAAAGCTCGGTTCGCACGGACGACGGCGACGCGCTCGACGGCGACTTCGAGCCGGTGCGGCTGCGCCTGCTGGCCGCGCTTGCGGCCGAGGCGGTCGGCGTCGCGCAGAAGGCGCTCGAGCTCGGCGTCGCCTACGTCTCCGACCGCGAGCAGTTCGGCAAGAAGATCGGCACCTACCAGGCCGTCTCGCATCCGCTCGCCGACACCTACGTCGAGACCGAGCTGGCACGCTCGCTCGCCTACTGGGCCGCCTGGTGCGTGGCCGAGGAGGACGAGCGGACACCGGTCGCAGTCGCGTCCGCGAAGTCGTTCTGCGCAGAGACCGCGGTCGCAGCCTGCGAGCGCTCGATCCAGGTGCACGGCGGGATCGGCTTCACCTGGGAGCACGTCCTGCACCGCTACTACAAGCGCGCGCAGTGGATCGACGCGTTCGGCGGCCACGCGGCCCGGCAGCGCGAGCTGGTCGCTGCGGCACTACTCGACTAGGAGGTCTCGTTGCCCGTCCCGAAAGCGGAAGTGCTGGAGCTGATGCGGATGAACGCCGACCCGGCCGAGCTGGACGAGATTCGCGAGCTCTGGAAGGAGCACTCGAAGGCCGAGGACAACCGCTCGATCGAAGGTCTGCTGGCGACGCTCTCCGAGGACTGCGTCTACACGGTCTACCCCGACGACGTCTCCTGGCACGGCCACGAGGGCGCGGCCCGCTTCTACACCGAGCTCCTGACCGCGTTTCCGGACATCGTCTTCGAGCTGCAGAACATCGTCATCGGGCCGCAGGGCGTCGTCGAGGAGGCGATCGTCACCGGCACGCACAAGGCGAAGTGGCTCGACAACGAGCCGACCGGCGAGACGATGACCTGGCGGAACGCGATCTTCTTCCCCTGGGATCCCGCCTCGCGCCGCTTCAAGGGCGAGCGGGTCTACACCGACATGCCGAGGAGGGCCGCATGACCTACGCGTTCAGCTCGCTCGACGAGCTCGGCGACGGCCCCGGCTTCCGCAAGATCAGAAAGCCGCTCGGGATCACGGCGTTCGGCGTCAACGGGGTCGTCTACCCGCCGAACTACCCCGGTGTCAGCCACTACCACGACGAACAGGACGAGCTCTACTTCGTCCACAGCGGAACGGCGAGGGTGCACGTCGGCGATGAGGAGCGGGTGCTCGGCCCCGGCGGGCTCTTCCACGTCGAGTCGACGACGCCGCGCAGGATCGAGAGCATCGGCGACGAGGAGCTCGTGATGCTCGTGATCGGCGGCAAGGACGGCTACGTCGAACGCGACGGTCACGTCACGAGCGACGAGGACCTCGAGCGACGCGTGAACCTCGGAAAGGAGCAGGCGTGAACGGCCTGATGATGGACTTCCAGCTGACGCTGCCGACGATCCTGAAGCGCGCGGAGACGTACTTCCCGGACCAGGAGATCGTGACGCGGATGCCGGACCGGAGCTTCCACCGCTACACGTTCGCGGACTTCGGCAAGCGGGCGCGGCAGCTCGCGGTCGCGCTGAAGGGAGTCGGCCTGGAGCCGGGCGACCGCGTCGCCACCCTCTGCTGGAACCACTACCAGCACCTCGAGGCGTACCTCGGGATCCCCTGCGGCGGCTTCGTCCTGCACACGCTCAACCTGCGTCTGCACCCGAACGACCTCGGCTACATCGCCACCCACGCCGGCGACAAGGCGCTGATCGTCGACAAGTCGCTGCTGCCGCTCTGGGAGCAGTTCGCCGACAAGACGCCGATCGAGCACGTCTTCGTCGTCGAGGACTCCTACGAGGAGCTGCTCGCCGGCGCCGACCCGGACGACTACGAGGATCCGAAGCTCGACGAGGACACGGCGGCGGCCATGTGCTACACGAGCGGCACGACCGGGATGCCGAAGGGCGTCCTCTACTCGCACCGCTCGGCCGTCCTGCACACGCTCGGCCAGGCGCTCGTCGCGCCGCTCGGGCTGCACGTGACGGAGGCGGAGACGCTGCTGCCGGTCGTGCCGATGTTCCACGCCAACGCGTGGGGCTATCCCTACACCTGCCTGATGGTCGGGACGAAGATCGTCTTCCCCGGCCCCTTCCTCGATCCCGAGACGCTGCTCGACGACTTCGAGCAGGAGGGCGTCACGATGACCGCGGGCGTGCCGACGATCTGGATGGGCATCCTCGGCATGCTCGACGCGGAGCCCGACCGCTGGAACCTCGACAAGCTCAAGTACATGCTCGTCGGCGGCTCGGCCGCGCCGCGGGCGATGATCGCCGGCTTCCGGCAGCGGCACGGCAAGACCGTCGTGCACGGCTGGGGGATGACCGAGACCTCGCCGCTCGCGACAACCTCCGACTACGTCGGCGACTTCCGGACGGCGGACGAGGAGACCCAGCTCGACGTGGTCGCGATGCAGGGCCTGCCGCTCCCGTTCGTGGAGCTGCGCGCGATCGGCGACGACGGCAAGGAGATCCCCTGGGACAGCGAGGCGATGGGCGAGCTCGAGGTGCGCGGCCCCTGGGTCGCGTCCGCCTACTACGACACGCCCGAGCAGGCCGAGCGCTGGACCGAGGACGGCTGGTTCAAGACCGGCGACATCGCCTCGTTCCACCCGAAGGGCTACGTGATGATCAAGGACCGCTCGAAGGACGTGATCAAGTCGGGCGGCGAGTGGATCTCCTCGGTCGACCTCGAGAACGCGCTGATGGCGCATCCGGCGATCGCCGAGGCGGCCGTGATCGCGATCCCGCACGAGAAGTGGGACGAGCGGCCGATGGCCGTCTGCGTCTGCCGCGAGGGCAAGACCGCGACGGCCGAGGAGCTGCGCGAGTTCCTGGCCCCGAACTTCGCCAAGTTCTGGCTCCCGGACACGTTCGAGTTCGTCGACGAGATCCCGAAGACGGCGGTGGGCAAGTTCCGCAAGACCGCGCTGCGGGAGCAGTTCGCGAAGTCGCCGGCCTCCGCGTGAGGATCTCCGGCCGTACGTTCATCGTCACGGGTGGCCGCTCCGGGCTCGGAGAGGCCACCGCGGCGATGCTCGAGGCGCGAGGGCGCGACGGCGGTGATCGCCGACCTGCCCGAGACCGACGTCACCGACGCGGACGCGGTGCAGGCGCTCGTCGACTCCTGCGACGAGCTGCACGGCGCCGTCAACTGCGCCGGGATCGGCGGCGGCGCCCGCGTCGTCGGCTTCCCGCTCGACCGCTTCCGCAAGATCGTCGAGGTCAACCTGATCGGGACCTTCAACGTCCTCTCGCTGGCGGCGGCGAAGCTGGCCGAGAACGATCCGGACGAGGAGGGCACGCGTGGCGTGATCGTCAACACGGCCTCGAACGCCGCCTTCGACGGCCAGATCGGCCAGGCCGCCTACTCGGCCTCGAAGGCGGGCGTCGCCGGGATGACGCTGCCGGTGGCGCGCGACCTCGCCTCGAAGGGGATCCGGGTCGTCACGATCGCGCCGGGGCCGGCCGACACGCCGATGCTGGGCCCGATGCGCGACGACATCCGCGAGAGCCTCGTCTCGCAGATCCCCTTTCCGAAGCGGCTCGGCCGCGCGGAGGACTTCGCAGCACTCGTCAAGCACATCGTCGAGAACGAGTACCTGAACGGCGAGGTGATCCGTCTCGACGGAGCACTCCGCATCGGGACCCGCAGAGCGGACGCCGTCGCGCAAATCCCTGAAGGGGCCGCTGCCCCGGCCGAAACGGAGATCAGATGGCTGAGTACGTCAAGGTCGAGCAGGACGGGCGCGTCGCGATCGTCACGCTCGATCACCCGCCCGTGAACGCGCTCTCCTCGAAGCTGCTCGAGGAGCTCGAGGACGAGTACGACCGGCTCGACCGGGACGACGAGACGCGTGCGATCGTGCTGCGCGGCGAGGGCGAGAAGGCGTTCGTCGCCGGCGCGGACATCACCGAGTTCCCGGCCATGCGCGAGCAGATCGAGGAGGCCGCCGAGAGCGGGTCGGCGCGCGGGATCCAGAAGCTGGCAGCGCGGATGGACGCCGGCCGGACACCGGTCGTCGCGGCGATCCACGGCTACTGCCTCGGCGGCGGCCTCGAGCTGGCGATGGCGTGCGACATCCGGATCGCCGCCGAGGACGCGCAGCTCGGCCAGCCCGAGATCAAGCTCGGCCTGATCCCGGGCGGCGGCGGCACGCAGCGGCTGCCGCGGCTCGTCGGCCACGGCCGGGCGCTCCTGCTCAACCTCAGCGGCGACCCGATCTCGGGCTCGCAGGCCTACGACTGGGGGCTCGTCGAGAAGGCGGTGCCGCGGGCGGAGCTGCTGGAGACGGCGCTCGGGCTGGCGCGGACGCTCTCGGAGCGCTCGCCGCACGCGATGGGCGTGATCAAGCAGCTCGCCGCCGAGACGCGTGACCTGCCGCTCTCGGAGGGGATGCGGCGCGAGGCGCAGGGCTTCATCAAGTGCATCGGCAGCGAGGACGGGGCCGAGGGCGTCGTCGCCTTCCTCGAGAAGCGGCAGCCCGAGTTCACCGGCCGGTGATGTGCCTCCCGGCGACAGTTAGTGCGTCGCTGCCGCGCGATCTGCGGCGCCCTGCGGCGTCCTCAGTCGCGTCCATGCCTTCAGGCATGCACGCTCCCTGCGTCCTTGCATCGCTTGCAGCTCACACGGCAGCAACGCGAAACCGCCGCCGGGAGGCACATTGAGAGCAGCAGTCCTGCGCGAGACGGGCACACCGCTGTCCGTGGAGGACGTGCCCGAGCCGAGCGCGGCCGAGGGACAGTCCCTCGTCGACGTTCGGGCGGCCGGGATCAACTTCGCCGACGTCCTGATCAAGAACGGGATGTACCCGCAGCCGCCGGAGCTGCCGACCGTCCTCGGCAACGAGGTCGCGGGCGACATCGGCGACCGCCGCGTGGTCGCGTTCGTGCGCCACTCGGGCGGCGGCTACGCGGAGCGCGTCGCGGTCGACGACGAGTGGGTGTTCGACCTGCCTGCGGGCGCAAGCTATGCCGAGGGAGCGGCGTTCCTGACGACGTACCTGACCGCCTGGATCCCGATGACGCGCCAGGCCCGGATCCACCCCGACACGAACGTGCTCGTGACGGCGGCGGCGGGCGGGGTCGGCACGGCCGCGATCCAGGTGGCGGCGTTCTGCGGCGCGACGGTGACGGCGGCCGCCGGCTCGGAGGAGAAGCTCGAGCTCGCGCGCAAGCTCGGCGCCCAGCGCACGGTCGGCTACGAGGAGATCGGCGAGCTCGACGACATCGACGTCGCCTTCGACCCGGTCGGCGGGCCGGTCTTCACGGCGTGCATCAAGGCGCTGCGCCCGCTCGGCGTCGCAATCGGGATCGGCTTCGCGGGCGGCACCTGGGAGCCGGTCGACCCGGCGCGGCTCGTCGGCCGCAACGTCGGCGTCCAGGGCTTCTATCTCGGCCGGCTGATGGGCTTCCAGCCGAAGCTCGTGCAGGAGGAGGTGCGCGAGTTGCTGGCACTCTGGCGCCGCGGGGCACTGCATCCGGTGGTCGGCGCGGAGTACCCGCTCGAGCAGGCGAACGAGGCGCTCGACCTGATCGGGTCGCGCCGGTCGACGGGCAAGGTCGTCCTTGTTCCCTGAGACCGCGGTGGTCACGGGTGCGACCGGCGGAATCGGCGGCGCGCTCGTCGCCGCGCTCGAGGCCGACGGCGCGGCCGTGCGTGGCCTCGACCTCACGGGCGGCTTCGACGTCGGCGACCCGGAGGCGTGGCTCGACGTCGCCCCGGCCGACCTCGTCTGCCTGAATGCGGGCGTCCTGGCGAAGGGCGACGGCACCATCGACGACTACCGGCGCATCCTCTCCGTCAACGTCGACGGCGTCGTCTTCGGGATCCAGGCGCTCGCACCGCGGATGCGGGCGGGAAGCGTCTTCGTCGTCACGGCGTCGCTGGCGGGACTGATCCCGATGCCGTCCGACCCTCTCTACGTGCTGACCAAGCACGCCGTCGTCGGCTACTCGCGCTCGATGGCCGAGGTGCTGGAGCCGCGCGGAATCCGCGTCAACCTCGTCTGCCCCGGGATCGTGCGGACGCCGATGACGGAGCCGGAGCAGGCGAAACTCGAAGCCGCCGGCTTCCCGCTGATGGAGCCGGAGCAGATCGCGGAGGCGGTGCTCGTGGCGGCCCGAAGCGAGCTGACCGGCCAGGCGTGGGTCTGCCAGCCCGGCCGCGAGCCGACGCTCTTCCGCTTCCCGAACGTCCCCGGCCCGCGGGTCGAGGGCGCCGAAGGGATGGTGCCGCAGCTGTGAAGCTCGGGATGCAGCTCGGCTACGACGACCCGATCGGATCGGTCGCGATGGCCCAGGCTGCCGACCGGCTCGGCTTCGACTCCGTCTGGACCTCGGAGGCCTGGGGCGCCGACGCCGTCACCGTCGCCTCCTGGATCGCCGCCACGACCGAGCAGATCGGGATCGGCACCGCGATCATGCAGATGCCCGCGCGCACGCCGGCGATGACCGCGATGACGGCGGCCACGCTCGACCAGCTCTCGGGCGGACGGCTGCTGCTCGGGCTCGGCACGTCGGGCCCGCAGGTCGTCGAGGGCTGGCACGGCGTCGCCTGGGGCAAGCCGCTCGGGCGGACGCGCGAGTACATCGAGATCGTCCGCGCGGCGATGCGCCGCGAGACCGTCGAGCACCACGGCCCCCACTACGACATCCCGTACTCCGGCGAGGACGCGACCGGCGTCGGCAAGCCGCTGAAGCTGATCCTGAAGCCGCTGCGCCGCGAGATCCCGATCTACCTCGCAGCGCTCGGCCCCAAGAACGTCGCCCTCGCGACGGAGATCGCCGACGGCTGGCTGCCGATCTTCTTCTCCCCGTACCGCTTCCGCGAGATTCACGGCCCCTCGCTGGAGGCGGCGGCCGAGGGCTTCCAGATCGCGCCGCTCTGCCCCGTCCTCGTCGGCGACGACGTCCAGCAGTGCCGCGACATGCTGAAGCCGATGCTGGCGCTCTACATCGGCGGCATGGGTGCGAGGGGGAAGAACTTCTACAACGCGCTGACGCAGCGCTACGGCTACGAGGAGGCGGCGGCGAAGATCCAGGAGCTGTACCTCTCGGGGATGAAGGGCGAGGCGGCGATGACCGTGCCCGACGAGCTCGTCGACGAGATCGCCCTCGTCGGCCCGAAGGAGCGGATCGCAGAACGGCTCGAGGCGTGGCGCGAGGCCGGCATCTCGACGCTGCTGATCCAGACGCGGCAGCAGGAGGCGCTCGGCGTCATGGCCGAGCTGCTCCTGTGAGCCGAGCTCTTGAAGAGGCATTCGCGGAAGCTCTCGACGCTCCGGTCGAGCGGGCGGTCCTGCTCGCCGGCGGCGCCTCGAAGGAGGCATGGGCGGTCGACTCCGCCGGACGGGAGTTGCTGATCCGGCGGGCGGCCGGCGGCGTGATCCACCAGGGCACGCTCACGCTCGAGCACGAGTTCGAGGTGCTGCGCGCTGCCCACGAGGCCGGCGTGAAGGTGCCGGAGCCGATTGCCTACCTCGGCGAGGTGGAAGGCCGCGAGGCGTTCGTGATGGCGCGGATCCAGGGCGAGACGATCGGGCGCCGGATCGTCAAGAGCCCGCCGCCGGGCCTCGACGTCGAGATGGCGGAGGAGCTGGCCAAGATCCATGCGATCCCGCCCGACCGCCTGCCCTTCCTGGAGACGGGCGACCAGGTGACGCGGTTCTACGCGGAGCTCGACTCGGTCGGCGAGCCGCACCCGGCGATCGAGCTCGGGCTGCACTGGGTGAAGGAGCGGCTGCCGCGGCACCGCGAGCCCGTCGTCGTCCACGGCGATTGGCGGATCGGCAACATCGCGGTCGACGGGAACGGGATCGTCGCCGTCCTCGACTGGGAGTTCGCGCACCTCGCCGATCCGGTCGAGGATCTCTCCTGGCCGCTCGTCCGCGCCTGGCGCTTCGGCGCCGACGACAAGCACCTCGGCGGCGTCGGCGACCTCGACCGCTACCTCGACCGCTACGCCGAGCTGACCGGCCTCGAGGTGACGCGGGAGGAGTTGCTCGCCTGGGAGGTGTTCGGGAACGTCAAGTGGGCGACCGGCTGCCTCACCCAGTCGCGACGCCACTTCAACGGCCAGGAGCGGAGCGTCGAGCTCGCCGTGCTCGGCCGCCTTGCCGCCGAGATGGAGTACGAACTCTTGGACCTGATCGACCATGCAGCATGACCGGCCGACGCCGCAGGAGCTGGCGGAAGCGGTCCGCGAGTTCCTGCAGGCGGAGATCCTCCCGATCCTCGACGACCACCGGCTGAAATTCCGGACGCTCGTCGCGATCAACGGGCTCGGGATCGCCGAGCGCGAGCTCTGGGCGACGACCCCTCCCCGCGAGGAGGACTGGGACCTGGCGCGCCGGATCCGGGCCGGCGACGTCCCCGAGAACGCCGTTGCCCTGCTGAAGGAGCAGGTGGCGCAGAAGCTACGCGTCTCGAATCCCCGCGCCCTGGCGAAGTACGAGGAGTGAGTCTCCTCACGTTCCTGGGACGCCGCTCGCGCTGCGTAGGCCGGTGGGACAGTACGGAGGTACGGCCCGCCGGCTGGAGCGGCGCGAGCGGCGTCAGCCTTCCGCGGAGCCCGGCTCCGCCGGGCGGGAGCGGAAGGCGGCCAGGGGCGTGAGACGCCGGCTGATCCTGATGCGGCACGGGGACGTGTCGTACGTCGACGAGGAGGGCGCGCCGGTTCGGCCGGAGGACGTGCCGCTGACTCCGCGCGGCCGCGAGCAGGCGGCCGCCGCCCGGGCCGCGCTCGCGAACGTCGAGTTCGACCTCGTGCTCGCGAGCGACCTGCCGCGCACGCTCGAGACGGCGGAGCTCGTAGCGCCCGGCCACGAGGTCGAGCTCTGGCCGGAGCTGTCGGAGTGGCGCGGCGGCCGGCTCGACGCGATCCCGGCCGAGGAGCTCGAGGCCGCGTTCGTGGGCGCCCTGCAGGTGCGCGACGAGGCGCAGCGCTTCCTCGGCGGCGAGTCGCTCGGCGAGGCGCTCGACCGCGTCCACCCCGCACTCGAGCGGGTGCTCGCCCGCGACTGGCACACGGCGCTGGCGGTGCTCCACGGCGGCGTCAACCGCATCGTCATCTCCTACGCGCTCTCCGGCGACCGCACCTACTTCGGCACCTTCGAGCAGGCGCCGGCGTGCATCAACGTGCTCGATATCGGCGACGACGGCTGGATCGTGCGGACCGTCAACTACGTCCCCTACGACCCGCTCCACCCCGCGCGGACGACGACGATGGAGCACCTCTGGGAGCAGCTGAAGCCGTACCTAGACGAGCGCCAGTAGCGCTTCCGCCTCCTCGGGCAGCAGATAGGAGCCGCGGATCACCATCCAGGCGCGCATCCGCTCCTCGTCCAGCCCGGCCGCCGCGAACGCGGCCAGCCGCGCGCCCAGGAGCTCCGGGCGGATACCGATCGGGAGCGGGTTCCAGAGGAAGGGCACGACGTCGTACTCGGGCTCGCCGAGGAACGGCTGGGGGTCGATCGCGAGGTGACCGCGAGCGGAGGCGAGGATGTTGTGGTGGTGGAAGTCGCCGTGGACGAGGACGTCGTGACGGAGCTCCATCCCCGCCAGCGAGCTCCTCCGCCTTCGCCCGTAGCTCGCCCTCCGCCTCGTCGAGCCAGCGCGGCAGCTCGTCGGCGACCCGGAGGAACGGCGCACCGGCAGGCCGCCAGAGCCGCCTGCCGACGTCGACGGCGATCGCCGTCGCCTCCGCGTCGGGCAGCTCCGAGATGTCCGTGCCGGGCACTGCGCGCTCGATCAGGAACGCGCGGCGCGCGCGGTCGTGGCGCAGCAGCCGCACGGCCCCCTCACCGGCCCAGTGGGCGAGCGCATCGGGCTCGTGGTCGCTCTCCCAGTGGCGCTCCGGCACCACCTTCAGGACGGCCGCTGTCGCCCGCCGGCGCGGCGAACGAGTGCAAGGCGAGCGCGAACGGCTCGCCGAGCTCGACCTCCCACGCCGCGGCGAGGTCGCGCGCGGCTGCCTCGAGCACCTACGCCAGCCGCTCGACGACCATGGCCATGCCCTGGCCGCCGCCGACGCACATCGTCTCGAGCCCGATCGTGCCGTCGACGGTGTCGAGGTCGTTCAGGAGCGTGCACATGATCCGCGCTCCGGTCATGCCGTAGGGGTGGCCGAGCGCGATCGCACCGCCGTGCGGGTTCAGCTTCTCGCTGAACGGGTCGACGCCGAGCTCGCGGCAGACGGGCAGCACCTGGGCCGCGAAGGCCTCGTTCAGCTCCATCACGTCGATGTCGTCGATCGTCATCCCGGCACGGCCGAGCGCGACCTTGACCGCATCGATCGGGCCGACGCCCATGATCTCCGGGTCGAGGCCCGTGACGGCGGACGAGATGATCCGCGCCCGCGGCTGCACACCGATCTCCGCCGCGCGCTCGTCGGACATGATCACGAGCGCGGCGGCGCCGTCGTTGAGCGGGCACGAGTTGCCGGCGGTGACCTTGCCGTCGGGGACGAAGGCGGGCTGCAGCTCCTGCAGCTTCTCGAGGGTCGAGCTCGGGCGCGGCCCGTCGTCGGCGGCGACGACCGTCCCGTCCTCCTTCGTGTACGGCGTCAGCTCCCGCTCGAAGAAGCCCGACTCCTGCGCCGCCACCGCGCGCTCCTGCGAGCGCTGCGCGAACCGGTCCATGTCCTCGCGCGAGACGTCGTAGCGCTCGGCGACGTTCTCCGCGGTCAGCCCCATCGGGATGTACACGTTCGCGATCGCGCCCTCGCCGACGAGCTTCGGATGCAGCTCCTCCGAGTCCTTCGGGTAGCCGTCCACCTGCGAGATCGACTCGACGCCCGCCGCGACGTAGACGTCGCCCTCCCCCGCCTTGATCGCGTGGAACGCCATCCGCGTCGTCTGCAGCGAGGAGGCGCAGAAGCGGTTGACCGTCGTTCCGGGCACGCGCTTCGGCAGCCCGGCCAGCAAGGCGGCGCGGCGCGCGAGGTTCATGCCCTGCTTCTCCTGCGGGAAGCCGCAGCCGACCATCACGTCGACGATGTCGTTCGGGTCGAGGCCCTCGGCCTGCTCGACCGCCTCCCGGATCGCGAACGCGAGCAGGTCGTCCGGGCGGACGTCCATCAGCGAGCCCTTGCCGGCACGGCCGATCGGGGTGCGGACGGCGCTGACGATGACGGCTTCGGGCATTCGTGGTCTCCTTAGGTGAAGGCGCTCAGCCCGGTCAGGGCACGGCCGACGATCAGGGTCTGGATCTGGCTCGTGCCCTCGTACAGGGTCGTGACGCGCGCGTCGCGAAGGTATTTCGCCACAGGGTATTCGTCCACGTAGCCGTAGCCGCCGAGGACCTGAACGGCCGCGTTCGCCGCGCGCACCGCCGCCTCGCTGGCGTACCACTTCGCGACCGCAGCCTCGGTGGTGTACGACGCGCCCGCGTCCGCAAGCGATGCCGCGCGCCAGGTGAGAAGCCGCGCCGCCTCGGTCTCGACGTGCATCTCCGCGAGCAGCTGCTGCACGAGCTGGAAGGCCGCGACGGGCTTGCGAAACGCCTCCCGTTCGGTCGCGTAGCCGACCGAGGCGTCGAGGCAGCCCTGCGCGATCCCGACGCAGCCGGCGGCGAGCGAGATGCGGCCGTTGTCGAGAGCCGACATCGCCACCTTGAACCCGTCGCCCTCCGGGCCGAGCATCGCCTCGGCCGGCACGCGCACGCCGTCGAGCGAGAGCTCGGCCGTGTCCTGCGCCCGCAGACCGAGCTTCCCCTTCATCGGCCTCGCCTCGAAGCCGGCCGAGTCGGTGGGCACGAGGAATGCGCTGATCCCCTTCGGGCCCTCGCCGCCCGTGCGCGCGAAGACGATCGCGGTCGCGGCCCAGCTGCCGAGGGTGATGAAGACCTTCGAGCCCGTCAGGACCCAGTCGCCGCCGTCGGACTGGGCGCGAGTCGCGAGTGCGGCCGCGTCGGAGCCGCAACCCGGCTCCGTGAGCGCGTAGCAGCCGAGCGCGTCGCCGCCCGCGAGCGGGGGCAGGTGCTGCTGCTTCTGCGCCTCCGTCCCCCACTTCGCGACCGTCTTGCCGAAGAGCCCGTTCGAGACGGAGACGATCCCGCGCACCGACGAGTCGGCCCTGCCGAGCTCCTCGCAGAGGAGGCAGTACGAGACAGAGTCGAGGCCGCCGCCGCCGAGCTCCTCGGGCAGTCCGGCCGCGAGGAAGCCCGCCTCGGCGAGGGTGCCGACGAGCGCGCGGGGCAGCTCCTCGGCCTCGTCCCATGCCCGGGCGTGGGGGACGAGCTCGCGCTCGCAGAGCTCCCGCGCGGACGCGCGGATCAGCTCCTGCTCGGGTGTCAGCGTGAAGTCCATGGAACGAAGGTGAGGCGGTCGTCGCCCCACGATCCTCTCACCTGCAGCTCGTCGATGATGCCCCTGGGACGCGAAGCGTCCCCTTCAGGGGTCTTCGCGCGATGAGCATCCGCCCCCGCGGATGCTCATCCTGCGCCAAGAAAGTGGGGGCCGTCTCCGGCCCCCACGATCCTCTCATACCGACTGCTGGTACTTAGCCGCGAGGCCGCCCGTCGACGAGCGGGCCTGCCTGCGCCCAGGAGCCGTTGTTGAACCGCATCAGCCGCTGGTGCGAGATGATGAAGTGGTCCGTCGCGGACGTCTTCAGCTTCGAGCCCTGAAGCAGGTACGGCGACGTCTCGTTGAGCGAGAGCAGCGCCCGCATCAGGCCTGCCCGCGTCGGGTTCTTCCCGGCCTTGTACATCGCCCGGACGAACGTGTCCGCCTTGGCGAAGCCGTAGAAGTTGAGACCGTCGGTGACGCGCCCACGCGGGTTGTACTTCGCCATCAGCGTGTTGTACTGCTTGACCGTCGCGTCGTTCGCGAACGTCGGCGACGCCGGGTCCTTCAGATACTGGGCGCTGACCGAGCCGTTGACGATGTCCGCGCTCGAGGAACGAACCGCCGCACCCATGAAGGTGTCGGTGGCCGAGACCGAGTTGACGTAGATGTCCCCCGGCTTCCAGGCGATCGCACGCAGGATCGCGTACGACTGCACGGTCGGCGTCGGCGTCACGAAGATCATCAGCGTGTTGGCACCGCTCGCCTTGAGACGGGCCAGCTGCGAGGCGGGCGTCGTGCCGCCGACGAGGTCGTAGGCCTGCTCCGCGACGATCTGGCTCCTCACCTTGGCGGTGCCGAGCGCCGACTTGAAGCCGTTGATGTAGTCCTTGCCGTAGCTGTCGTTCTGGTACAGGATCGCGATCTTCGCGTTCGGCTTGTTGTTCTTGATGTCCGTCCCGTACAGGCGACCCTCGGCGACATAGTCGGGCTGCCACCCGATCGTCCACGGGTACTTCTTGTAGTCCTTGCCGAACTCGCTGGCGCCGGTCGAGACGAGCACGTGCGGCACCTTCGACGAGTTGAGGAACGGCTGGACGGCCTGGTTGACCTCCGTGCCGAGCGTGCCGACGACCGCGAAGACCTTGTCCTCCTGGACGAGCTTCCGCTGCAGCTGGACCGAGTTGACCGGGTTGTAGCCGTCGTCGTAGTAGTTGAAGATGATCTGCCGGCCGTAGACGCCACGCTTGCCGTCAGGGCCCCGGCGGGAGTTGATGTACGAGAAGTACGCCTTCATCGACTGCGGGATCGGCGCGTACGACGACGCCGGTCCGGTCAGCGGAAAGGTGCCGCCGATCTTGATCGAGCTGGCTGTGATGCCGGGGTCGGCCGCAACGACGTCCGACTTGGCAAAAGCCGACGGGATGGCGAGGAGCAGCGCTCCTACGAGTGCCAACCCGGCGAGTGAGACCCTACGCATAAAGACTCCCCTTGCTTTGGAGGAAAGTGCCGCGCCTGGAGCGCGAGATTACTCGTTTTCAACCAGTTAGACAACGAAGGTTTCAGGAAGTTAGGCGACGTGACACATGCGTGTCAGATGAGGGCCGGATCGGTGACCGGCGCCCGGCACGCAAAGCGCTCGCAGACGTAGACGGCGGGCCGCCCGCCGACGAGCTCCTTGCCCGCGAGCAACGGCACGTCCGGCGGCAGGACCGACCGCCACGACCGTCCGCGGCTGCCAGGGCTCGAGCGCGGCGCGGGCGACGTCGGAGCCGATCGGGCCGACGATCGCGAGCTCCCGCGGCGGGCTCAGGTGCAGGTCGAGCGCGACGAGCCCCCAGCCGAACGCAGACGGAGCCCGCTCCAGCGCGGGCCGCAGGAGCCGAAGCACGGAGACGCCACGCCGCTCGAGCTCGTCGTCGCCGTAGATCCGCGCGAGCCGGAGCAGGACGTGCGCCAGCATCGAGTTGCCGGACGGAAGCGGGTGGTCGTCGAGCTCCTTCGTCCGGGCGACGAGCTGCTCGCCGTCGGAGGGCGAGAGGAAGAAGCCGCCGCGCTCCTCGTCGGCGAAGAGCTCGACCGCCAGCCGCGCGAGCCGATGCGCCTCGTTGAGCCAGCGCAACTCGCCCGTCGCGACGTGCAGCTCGAGCAGCCCGTGCGCGACGTTCGCGTAGTCGTCGAGGTAGCCGTCGCCGCTGGTGCGCCCGTCGCGAAAGCTCCGCCGCAGCCGCCCGTCGGCGCCCGTGAGCGGGCCGAGGAGGAAGTCGCCGAGCCGCCGAGCCGCCTCGATCCAGTCCGCCCGCTCGAGCCGCCGCCCGGCCTCCGCGAGCGCCGCGAGCGCAAGCCCGTTCCAGGACGCGATCGCCTTGTCGTCGCGGAGCGGCTTCGGCCGCTCCTCCCGGATCGCGAGCAGCCGCGCCCGCGTCGCCTCGTCGAGCGCGCCGCGGATGATCGAGCGGCCGTGCTCGAACGGCTCGAGCAGCCCGGCCGGCGCGCCTTCGTCCTCCGTCCAGGTGAAGGTCAGGCCTTCGACGCCGTCGGTGTCGGCGTCCTGCGCCGAGGCGAGCCCGCCCTCGGGCAGCAGGAGCTCGCGGAGCATGTAGTCGATCGTCTCGCTCGCGATCTCGCGGTAGCGGCCGGTGCCGGTCACGAGCCAGCCGTGCAGGTATGCCGCCGCCAGGAGCGCGTTGTCGTAGAGCATCTTCTCGAAGTGCGGCACCAGCCACCGGTCGTCGACCGAGTAGCGGTGGAAGCCGCCGCCGAGCAGGTCGTACATCCCGCCGGCGGCCATCTCGTCGAGCGTCTTCACCGCCATCGCACGCGCCGCTTCCCCGTCGCGGCGGAGCAGGAACTCGAGCGTGGGCGCGTTCGGGAACTTGGGCGCCCTCCCCCAGCCCCCGTAGGCGGGCTCGAAGGTCGCGCCCAGGTTGCGCTCGGCGGCGGCGAGCACGGACTCCGTGAGCGGGTCGAGCGACGGTCGCAGCTCGGCCGAATGGCGCACCGCCTCGACCAGCTGTGCCGCGGCGCGCGAGACGTCGTCGCGCCGGTCGCGCCACGCCTCCGCGATCGAGTCGAGCACCTGACGGAAGCTGGGCATCCCGTGCCGCGGCTCGGGTGGGTAGTACGTGCCGCCGTAGAAGGGCTCGCCCGCAGGCGTCAGGAAGACGGTCATCGGCCAGCCGCCGTGGCCCGACAGGGCAACCACCGCTTCCATGTAGACGGCGTCGAGGTCGGGGCGCTCCTCGCGGTCGACCTTGACGTTGACGAAGCGGTCGTTCATCACCGCCGCGGTGGACGCGTCCTCGAAGGACTCGTGCTCCATCACGTGGCACCAGTGGCAGGCGGCGTAACCGATCGAGAGCAGGATCGGCCGGTCCTCCTCCCGCGCGCGGGTCAGCGCCTCGTCGCCCCAGGGGTACCAGTCGACCGGGTTGTCGGCGTGCTGGAGCAGGTACGGGCTGGTCTCGTCGGCGAGGCGGTTCACAGCCCCGAGCTTGCCATGCGCTTTGCATACTGGGTCCCGTGTCCTCACTCCCCAGCGGAACCGTCACCTTCGTCTTCAGCGACATCGAGGGCTCGACGGCGCTGCTGAAGCAGCTCGGCGAGCGCTACGACGGCGTCCTCTCCGACCACCGCAGGCTGATGCGCGAGTCGTTCACCGAGCGCGGCGGCGTCGAGATCGACACGCAGGGCGACGCGTTCTTCTTCGCCTTCCCACGCGCCCGCGATGCGGTCGAGGCGGCCGTCGAGGCGCAGCGAGCACACGCGACGCACGAGTGGCCCGACGGCTGCACCGTGCACGTGCGGATGGGGTTGCACACCGGCGAGCCCGCGCTCGGCAGCGAGGGTTACCTCGGCCTCGACGTCGTCCGCGCCGCCCGGCTGTGCACCGCCGGCAAGGGCGGCCATGTGCTGCTCTCGGACACGACACGGGCGCTCGTCGGCGCGTCGCTCCCCGAAGGAGTCTCGATCTTCCCGCTCGGCGAGCGGCGGCTGAAGGACATCGACGAGCCCGAGCGCGTCTTCGAGCTGGAGATCGAAGGCGCGGCGCCGCCCATGCCCGCGGACGAGGAGGAGCGGGTCTCCGTGCCGGCGGCGCCACCGCCTCCGGCAGCACCTGCACCACCCGGCGACGACTTCGGCGACCGGCTGGCGGAGCGGATCACGGCGAGCGTGCACAAGGCCTTGGAGCGGTCGCTCGACCGGGCGGCGTCCCAGGTCGACACGCTCGCCGAGCGCGCGGCGAAGCGGCCCGAGACGATCACCGAGCGGCTCGAGGCGGACGAGGAGAACTAGCCGAGCAGCTCGCGCACACCGCGAAGGCGGGTGCGGAGGAGCGCCCGCGCCCGAGAGGAGTCGAGCGCGCAGTCGAGCGGCCGCGTCTCCGGAGCCGGGCCGGACCGGACCGGCTCGCCCGTGATCAGCTCCGCGAACTCCGCGCGGGAGACGTCGTCGGCACCTGCGACGTGCAGGGGCCCGGTGACGTCGAGCCCGGCGAGCTCCAGCAGCGCCTCGGCGAGGTCGGCCACCTGCACCGGGCTCCTGATCTCGTTCGTGAAGAACGTGAAGCCCGGATCGCGCGCCGCAAGCTCGTGCTTCGACGGCGTGGCGCCGCCGTACATGAGCGACGTCCGGACGAGCAGCGCGTCGGCATGGGCGAGTGCAACGCGCACCTCCGCCTCGGCCTTGGCGCGGCCGTAGTCGGTCACCGGCGAGAGCGGATCCTCCTCCACGTACGGCGAGCCCTTGCGGCCGTCGAAGACGACGTCCGTCGAGAGGTGAACGAGCCTGGCGCCGGCCGCGGCAGCCGCGCGGGCGACGTTCTCAGAGCCGATCGTGTTGACGTCGTCCTCCTCCTGCCGGTAGGCGGTGTGGATGACCACGTCCGGGCGCAGGCGCTCGAAGAGCTCCGACACGGCCAGGGCGTCGAGCACCTCGACCCGCTCGGTCGTCGCGTCCGGGCGGAGCCTGACGAGCTCGGAGCCGAGGTAGCCGGTCGCGCCCGTCACATGCAGCCTCACGCTTGAACGCTATCCGCCCGGCGCCGTAGGCTCGCGCGCATGAGACGCACATTTCTGTGGATCAACTTCGTGCTGGCGTCGATCATCGTGATCGGCGTCTTCGTCCAGGCGTACCTGATCGCCTCCTACGCGATGGGGGCGGGCGAGGATGCGCTCGACGCCCACGGCGTCGTCGGCGGCCTCGTCATCCACGGCGCCGAGCTGCTCGTCTTCCTGACCGCCTTCGGTGCGTGGCCGAAGCAGTGGCGGTGGATCTCGTTCTGCTTCTCGCTCTTCGTCCTCGGGACGGTGCAGGTCTTCCTGCTCCCGCCCGACGAGGATCCGGCGAGCCCCTGGATCCACGGCCTGCACGGCCTCTTCGCGCTGTTCGTGCTCGTGATGGCGGCTGTGATCGCGCACCGCGGCCTGCGCGATCTCGGGCTCAGGCGTGCTTCGCGCGGCGGCGGGCCCGAAGATGCCGCACCAACTCAATCACTCCCGTAACGGCGAGCGCGAGTGCGAATGCGAGGAGGAGTCCCTTCCAGGGCTCCTCCTCGAACGTCTTGCCGCCGAAGTAGCCGAGCAGGACGGCGTAGCTCCCCCAGATGAAGCCCGCGAGGATGTCGAACATCAGAAAGCGGCGCCAGGGGTAGGTCTCGACGAAGCCGGCCGTGAAGGTCGTCACCGTCCGCCCGCCGGGGATGAAGCGGGCGACGACGATCAGGTAGCCGCCGCGTTTGTCGAGCATGTCCTGCGCCCATTTCAGGCGTTTCTGCGATTTCTCGCCCGCGAAGAACCGTCGTTCGACGCGGTAGCCGAGGAAGTGCCCGAGCGCGAAACTGATGTTGTCGCCTGCGATCGCCCCGAGCGCCGCGGCGAGAATGCAGAGCCAGACGTTCAGGCCTCCCGTGCCGGCGACGACGCCGGCCGCGATGGCTGTGGCCTCACTCGGCACGATCGGGAAGAACGCGTCGATCATCGCGACCGCGAAGACCACGAGATAGCTCCAGTCCGAGCCGGAGACGGCGTCGACAATCGACTCGAACACTTCCCGCATCCTCGCAGAGGGCGGGGTCGCGATGATGCAGCCGATGTCCTTCCGCCCCCTCGCCGGCATCCGCGTGCTCGACCTGACCAGCTCGCTGGCAGGGCCGACCGCCACGGAGATCCTCGGCGCGCTCGGCGCGGACGTCGTCAAGATCGAGCATCCGGGCCGGGGCGACGAGGCGCGCGATTGGGGCCCGCGCTTCTTCGAGGGCGGCAGCGTCATGTTCTTCTCCGCGAACGCGGGCAAGCGCTCGCTCGCGCTCGACCTGAAGTCGCCGCAGGGGCTCGAGGCGCTGCAGAGGCTCGCCGACGGCGCGGATGTGGCCGTGCAGAGCCTGCGGCCCGGAACGGCGGAGCGGCTTGGGATCGGCCCGGACGCGCTGCGCGAGCGCAACCCGCGGCTCGTCTACGCGACGATCGGAGCCTTCGGCCGTAGCGGGCCGCTGGCGTCCGAGCCCGGCTACGACCCGCTGATGCAGGCGGCAGCGGGGATCATGAGCGTCACCGGCGAGCCCGACGGGCACCCGGTGCGGGTCGGCGTCTCGCTGATCGACATCGGCACCGGGGTCTGGGCGGCACTCGCGATCGTCGCCGCGCTGCACGAGGGGCAAGGGCGGACGCTCGACCTCTCGCTCTACGAGACAGCGCTCTCACTCGTCCCCTACCAGCTCGTCGACGTCCTCGCGGGCGGCGCGCCGGCCGGGCGGCACGGGACCGCGTTCCCGCTGATCGTGCCCTACCAGGTGTTCGAGACCGCCGACGGCGAGCTGATGATCGTGGCCGCCAACGACCGCCTCTTCGAGAGGACGTGCCGGGCGGTCGGGGCGCCCGAGCTCGCGAGCGACGAGCGCTTCGCGACCAACCCGCTCCGCGTCGCCAACCGCGAGCAGCTGATCCCGCTGCTGCAGGAGCGGATCGCCACCGAGACGACGGCCGGCCTGCTCGCCCGGCTCCGCGACGCCGGCGTCCCGGCCTCACCGGTGAACGACCTCGCCGCCGTCGCCGAGGAGGAGCAGCTGCGCGCGACCGGGATCCTGCAGCAGCTCGGCGGGCACGAGCTCGTCTCGCCGCCGTTCTCGGCCGACGGCGAGCGTGTCCGCTACGGCTCCGAGCCGCCGCTGCTCGGCCAGCACAGCCGCGAGATCCTCGCTGAGGCGGGGTACGGCGACGCAGAGATCGACGAGCTCGCCGAGTCCGGCGTCATCCGCGCTTCCAAGTAACACTTTGTTACTTGGAAGCGCCAGCCGCGGCTGCTCGAAGCCGACATCGCCTTGCAACAAAGTGTTACTTGGCTCCGAAGCGACCGGCGCGGTAGACGCGGCCGGGTAGCTCCCGGCCGAGCAGCTCCTCGAGCCACGCGCGCGACCCCGATCAGCGCCTCCAGGTCGACGCCCGTCTCGACTCGCTCGCGCTCGAGCAGGTAGAGGACGTCCTCGGTGGCGACGTTGCCCGTGGCGCGCGGCGCGAACGGGCAGCCGCCGAGCCCGCCGACCGATGCGTCGAGCACGGTCGCGCCGGCCTCGACCGCAGACCACGCGCAGGCGACGCCCGTGTGACGGGTGTCGTGGAAGTGGCCGCCGACCGGGACGCCGAGGATCGAGACGCGCTCGACCAGCCGCGCCACCGGCCGCGGCGTCGCGACACCGATCGTGTCCGCGAGCACGACCTCGCCCGCTCCGGCCCCGACGACCCGCTCGGCCAGGTCGGCGACGACGCCGGGGTCGACGTCGCCCTCGAACGGGCAGCCGAACGAGCAGCTGATCGTCGCCGTCGAGGGCCGGTCGGCGGCGGCGAGGATCCGCTCCACCCGGGCGGCCGCTTCCTCGAGCGACGCGTTGCCGTTCCGCTGGTTGAAGGTCTCCGTCGCTGCGAGCGTGACGTTGACCCGGCCGAGCCGCGTCTCGCGAGCCGCTCCCAGCCGCGCTCGTTCAGGACGAGCCCGGAGAGCTCGGCGTCGACCTCCCCCACGGCCGCGACGACCTCCTCCGCACCGGCCATCTGCGGGACCCGCTCGTCGCTGACGAAGCTGACCGCCTCGATCCGCGGCAGCCCCGCGGCGGAGAGCCGCCGCACCAGGTCGGCGCGCACGTCCGGCGCGAGCGTCTCCGGCTCGTTCTGGAGCCCGTCCCGCGGCCCGACGTCGCACAGCGTGATCCGCCTCTTCTGCGCAGGGCTGGGGATCTGCGGAAGCAGATCCCCAGCCGCGCCAAGACCCCTGAAGCGGCCGCTTTCGCGGCCGATCTCTCCGCTCTCCGCCATCGCTGGCGAGGCTACTCGTACTGGAGCGCCTCGAGCGGGTCCAGGCGGGCGGCGCGCCGGGCGGGGAAGATCGCGGCCACGATCCCGACGACGATGGTCATGATCGCGAAGACGATGATCTGGCTCGTCGGCAGCGCGAACTCGATGAACTCGACGCGGGCAATCAGGAGCGCGCCGAGGACGACGCCGAGGATGATTCCGAGCGTGCCGCCGATCAGCGCCGTGATCACGCTCTCGTGCCTGATCATCCGGCGCACCTGGCGGCGGGTCATCCCGACCGCCCGCAGCATCCCGAGCTCGCGCGTGCGCTCGAAGACGGTGAGCACGAGCGTGTTCACGATCCCGAAGAGGCTGACGATCACGGACAGCGCCAGCAGCACATAGAGGATGTTCAGGATCTGGTTCAGCGCGGCGATCTGGTTGTCGACGAACTCGTCGCGCGTCTGCACCTTCGCGTTCGGGAACTCCGTGCCGAGCGACGCCTCGAGCGCCTGCGTGTTCTGCTCCGACTCGCCCCCGTCCATGAGGATGAACGTGTAGAGGTTGCGCGGCGGGTCGTAGAGCTTGTCGAAGGTCTCGCTCGAGAAGGTGACGGCGCCGAACGGGGAGCCGCCCGCCGGTGGGTCGAAGATGCCCTTCACCGTCAGCTCCAGCTGCTGGCCGGACGGGACGGTGATCGCGATCGGCGAGCCGACGCTCAGACCGTGGTCCTCCGCGAAGCCGTCGTCGATGAACGCGCCGTCGGCGCCGAGCTCGCGGAAGACGTCCTGCGAGCCCTCGACCCAGTCGAGCCTGATCACCTCGCCCGCGGTCGGGTCGACCGCGGTGATGAACTCGGTCGAGTCGAAGACGCGGGCCTCGCCGGTGCGGGTGCTCGCGATCGCCTCGACGCCGGGGGTCTCCGCAGCGGCCTCGGCGGCGTCGACGGGAATCGGCGAGAAGTTGTTCTGTGCCGTGATCGCGTAGTCGGACGTGAAGATCTCATCGACGGCGCCGCGGAACGTGCTCGTGATCCCGGCGGCGAGCGTCGCCACGAGCGTGACGAGCGCCAGGCCGATCATCAGCGCCGACGCGGTCGAGGCGGTGCGCTGGGGGTTGCGGCGCGCGTTGTCGCGCGCGAGCCGCCCCGCCGCGCCGCCGAGCCGCGCCGCCGGCGCGCCGAGCGACGCCGCAAGCGGCCGGACGAGCCGGGCGGCGAAGAGCGAGACGCCGATGAAGATCAGGAGCGCGCCGACGCCCATCCAGATCAGGACTTGCGTCGTCCCGAGGCCGCTGCCGAAGAGCCCGTAGAGGAGCGCCGCAAAGCCGAGCCCGGTGGTCACCAGCGAACCGACCGTGCGGAAGCGCGCGAAGCGAGACTCAGGCAGCGTCGCCCCCTCGCGTACGGCGGCGATCGGCGGCACGCGCGTCGCGCGGATGGCCGGCCGCAGGCTGGCGAGCAGCGTCACGATGATCCCGACGGCCAGCGAGACGACGATCGTCCGCGTCTCGAAGAGCAGGCCGGTGTTCGGAAGCGTGAAGCCAACCGCGTCGAAGAGCCAGAAGAGCAGCTTCGCCAGCCCCAGCCCGAGGAAGAGGCCGACCACGGAGGCGGCGGCGCCGACGACGAGCGCCTCGACGACGATCGAGCCGAGGATCTGACGGCGGGAGCCGCCGAGCGTGCGCACCGTTGCGAACTCGCGCGCCCGCTGCGCGATCGTGATCGAGAGCGAGTTCGCGATCACGAAACTGCCGACGAAGAGCGCGATCCCGGCGAAGGCGAGCAGGAAGCCCTGCAGGAAGGTGATGAACTCGTTCGTCTCGGAGGCGTCGTCGGCGGCCTGCGCCTGGCCGGAGCGGACCTGCGTCCCCGGCGGCAGCACGGCGCTGATGTTGCTGATCAGCTGGGCGTCGCTCGTCCCAGCGCTGGCGGCGACCGCGATCTCGTCGAGCTTGCCCTCCTTCTTGAACAGCCGCTGCGCCGTCGGCAGGTCGAAGCCGGCCAGCGTCGCGCCCCCGATCGAAATCGAAGCGTCGAGCCGGACGATGCCCGCAACCGTGAGCATCTCGACAGGACCCTCGGCCTGGACGCCGATCACGTCGCCGAGCTTGAAGTCCTCGTCCTTGGCGGTGCCGGTGTCGATCACGACCTCGTTCGGTCCGGGCCAGTCGCCTTCGACAAGCGCGAGCGGGTTGAAGGGCGACTCGCCCTTCGCGATCGCGAAGCCGAGGTTGGGAGCGCCGCCGTTGACGACGGCCTTGCCGTCGCGCCCGATCAGCGTCGTCGAGTCGCTGTCGACACTCCCCTCCGCGAGCGCGACGCCGTCGACACCTCGCACCGTCTCGAGGACGCTCTCGGGGAACGCCGGCGCAGTCGCACCGCTGCCGTCGGAGAGGTCGAACGCCGCCTTGCCGGTGATGACTGCGCTCGAGCCCTGCCGCACCTCCGTGAAGATCGTGTCGAAGGCGGAGTCGATCGAGTCGGTGAGGACGTACGTGCCGCTGATCATGGCGACGCCGAGCACGATCGCAAGCGCGGTCAGCGCCGTCCGGAGCTTGCGCCCCAGCAGGCCCTTGAGCGCGAACTTCGTCATGCAGCGGCGATCTCGTTCAGCGTCTCGAGGATCTCGGCCTGGGTCGCGCCGGCCACGTCGCTGACGATCTGGCCGTCGGCGAGGAAGAGGATCCGGTCGGCGATCGCGGCGGCCCGAGGCTCGTGCGTGACCATCACCGTCGTCTGGCCGTAGGAGTCGACGGAGTCGCGCATGAGCGTGAGGATCTCCGAGCCCGTGGCCGAGTCGAGGTTGCCGGTCGGCTCGTCGGCGAAGAGCACCGTCGGCTGGGAGACGAGCGCGCGTGCGATCGCGACCCGCTGCTGCTGTCCGCCCGAGAGCTCGGAGGGCCGGTGGTGGAGCCGGTCGGCAAGTCCGACCTTGTCGACGAGGCCGCGGAAGAACTCGGCGTCCGGCTTGTCGCCGGCGATCGAGAGCGGCAGCGTGATGTTCTCCTCCGCCGTCAGCATCGGGAGCAGGTTGAAGAACTGGAAGACGAATCCGATGTGACGGCGGCGCAGCTTCGTCAGGTCGGAGTCCTTCAGCGTCGTGATCTCGGTGCCTGCGATCTGGACGGTGCCGGTCGTCGGCTTGTCCAGCCCGGCGAGGATGTGCATCAGCGTCGACTTGCCGGAGCCCGAGGGCCCCATCACGGCGGTCAGCTTGCCCTCGCCGACTTCGAGCGAGACGCCCTTGAGGGCGTCGACTGCGGTGTCACCTGCTCCGTAGCGGCGCGTAACCTCGTCGGCGACGACGACGGCGGCTGCGCCGGGCTTTCCATTCTCCATCTGCCCTCCCTAGGCGGTCCGTCGGACCCTACCGGCTGACGGGGAGGCCAAAAGGGCGGTTAACCGCACCTTCACGCTTCCGCAGTCGCGAGCCGCCTGATCTCGGCGACGACGTACTCGGCGTGCGACCGCACGTGCGGCATCAGGTCGTCCCACCGCTCCGGCTCGTCGCCGACATAGATCGCCTGCGCCCGCACCAGCACGACGCGGTGCTCCTCCGGGAGCCGCTCGAGCGCCCAGTCGGCCGCCGCGTCCTTGGAGCGGAACTCGCCCGTGCCGAGGGTCGTCCAGATCCGCGCCAGCGTGAGGACGACGTTGCGCGTGTCGTCGTCGAGGTCCTCCAGCAGCGGATCGATGCCCTGGAGCATCGCCCTCGTGAGGTCCTGCCGGGAGACCGGCGCGAGCGCCTCGGCCGGCGGCGGGCCGAGCAGCGCCTGGCCCGACTCCAGCACCATCGCGACCAGGACGGTCAGGTCGTTCGCCGCCGCCGTGCCCGACCACGGCTCGACGTTGCCGCTCGACGAACTCGCTGCGCCACCAGTCGCCGTACTGGAAGTCGAGCGCGCCGTCGACCGCGATCGTCAGCTCGAGCCGTTGCGGCTGCCCCGAGAGCGCCAGCAGCGCGTCGACGAGCCGCGCCTTCTCGGGCCGCGTGGTCGGCCGCCGCGCAACGACGAGCACGTCGAGGTCGCTCTCCGGCCGTAGCCCGCCGAGGACGGCCGAGCCGAACAGGTAGGCGCCGACGACGTCGGGCCCGAGCACCTCGGCGACGAGGCTGAGGAGGCGGCCCAGCTGCTGCTGGTCCGCGTCCACGGCTAGGCGGCGTTCATCCTCGTGCCCGCCTCCGTGAGGACGTCGCCGAGGATCCCGACCATCTCGTCGAACTCGGCCTGGCCGGCGACGAGCGGCGGGGAGATCTGGATCACCGGGTCGCCGCGGTCGTCGGCGCGGCAGATCAGGCCCCGCTCGAACAGGGCCGGGGAGAGGAAGCCGCGGAGCAGCGTCTCGCACTCCTCGGCGCTGAACGTCTCGCCGCGTCTCCTTGTCCTTGACGAGCTCGATCGCGTAGAAGTAGCCCGTCCCGCGTACGTCGCCGACGATCGGCAGGTCGAGCAGGGTCTCGAGCGTGGCGCGGAACGCGCCCTCGTTGCCGAGCACCCGCTCCAGGATCCGCTCGCGCTTCATGATCTCGATGTTCTTCAGCGCGATCGCGGACATGACGGGGTGGCCGCCGAAGGTGATCCCGTGGGCGTACATCGAGGAGTCCTCGAGGAACGGCGCCATCACCTTGTCGCTCGCGAGCACGGCGCCGATCGCCGCGTACGAGGACGAGAGCCCCTTCGCGCAGCAGATGATGTCCGGCCGGATGTCGTAGCGCTCGGAGGCGAACCAGTGACCGACGCGGCCGAAGCCGGTGATCACCTCGTCGGCCGAGAGGAGGATGTCGTAGCGGTCGCAGAGCGCCCGGACGCCGGCCCAGTAGCCCTCCGGCGGGGTGAAGGCGCCGCCCGCGTTCTGGACCGGCTCCATGTGGACGAGGCAGATCGTCTCGGGGCCCATCGCGAGGATCGCCTCCTCGAGGTTCTCGAGCAGCATCGCCGTGAACTCGGCCTCCGTCTCCTCGGGCGGGCGGTGGTAGCGGTTCGTGTTCTTGACGTGCCGCACCTCGGGCACGAGCGGCTCGAACGTCTCCTTCAGCGCCGGGATGCCGTTGATCGAGAGCGCGCCCATCGTCGTGCCGTGGTAGGCGACCTGGCGGGCGATCGCCTTGTAGCGGCGCGGCGGCGGCGTCCCGACCCGCTCGTCGTGCCGCGTCTCGTCCGCCGGCACCCGCTTGCCGCCGCGCGCGAGGTAGTACTGGCGCGCGAGCTTCCAGGCCGACTCGACCGCCTCCGACCCGCCGGAGACGAAAAAGGCGCGGTTGAGGTCGCCCGGCGCGAGCGACGCGAGCTCGCTCGCGAGCTCGATCGCGCGCGGATGCGCGTACGACCAGTTCGTGTAGAACGGCAGCTCGCGCATCTGGTCGAGCGCCGCCTGCCCGATCTCCTCGCCGAAGCCGTAGCCGATGTTGACCGAGAAGAGGCCGGCGAGCGCGTCCAGATAGCGCTTCCCGTTCGCGTCCTCGAGGTAGCAGCCGTCGCCGCGGACGATGATCGGCACCTCGTTCGAGGCGTAGCCGCCCATGCGGGTGAAGTGCATCCACAGGTGCTCGCGCGCGGCCTTCTGCAGGTCGATCGGTGTCGTGGCGGTGCTCATGCGGCGGATTCCTTCCGGCGGCGGGTCTGGACGATGACGCTGACGAGCATGATCCCGACAGCGATGAGGAAGATGGCGGAGCCGATCACGTTGACCTGCGGCGGCACTCCTCGCGCCGCCTGGCCCCAGACGAAGACGGGGAACGTGATCTCGCTGCCCGAGTTGAAGTAGGTGATCACGAAGTCGTCGACGGAGATGGCGAACGCCAGCAGCCCGCCGGCGAGGATCGCGGGCCAGAGGAGCGGCAGCGTCACGAGCCGGAAGGTCGCCAGCCCGGTCGCGCCGAGGTCGGCCGCGGCCTCCTCGAGGTGGCGGTCGAAGTCGACCAGGCGCGCCCGCACGGTGACGACGACGAAGGAGATGCAGAACATGACGTGGGCGATGAAGATCGTCCAGAAGCCGAGGTCGAGCAGCGACTGGTTGAGGAAGAGCGTCAGCAGCGAGGCGCCGAGCACGATCTCGGGCGCGGCCATCGGCAGGAAGATGAGGAAGTTGATCGACCCCCGCCCGCGGAACTGGTGCCGCACGAGCGCGAGCGCGATCAGCGTCCCGAGGGCCGTCGCAGTCAGGCTGGCGAGCACCGCGATCAGGAGCGACGTCTCGAGCGCGTCGCGCAGCCCGGGGACGGCGTCCCAGTTGACCCAGTTGTCGAACGTGAAGCTCTGCCAGACGTAGTTGAAGCGGCCCGCCGGGTCGTTGAACGAGAAGAGGAAGACGACCGCGATCGGCAGCAGCATGTAGCCGATCGCGAGGATCGCGTAGACGTCGAGGACCCTGCCGCGGACGCCTTTCATCCGAGCCGCTCCGAGCCGACGATCCGGGCGTAGATCGCGATCATGACGACGATGATCGCCATCAGCACGAAGGAGAGCGCCGCCGCCGACGGATAGTCGATCAGGGCGAGGAACTTCGACTGGATCACGTTCCCGATCATGGCCTGGTTCGGGCCGCCCAGGAGCTCCGCGTTGATGAAGTCGCCGGCGGAGGGGATGAACGTCAGCACGGTCGCCGCGAACACGCCGGGGAGCGAGAGGGGCAGCGTCACCCGGAGGAACGCCCGCCGCGGGCTCGCGTAGAGGTCCTCCGCGGCCTCGACGAGCCGCCGGTCGATCTGCTCGAGCGAGACGTAGATCGGCAGGATCGCGAAGGGCAGGTAGTTGTAGGTGATCCCGGCGACGACGGCGGTCGACGTCGCCAGCAGCCGGCCGTCGTCGGCGAGCAGCCCGACCGTCCGCAGCACGCTGACGACGGTGCCGTCGTCGGAGAGGATCGTCTGCCAGGCGATCGTCCTGATCAGATAGGTGACGAAGAACGGCGCCACGACGAGGACGAGGAAGACGTTCTTCCACTTCCCGGCCCGGTAGGCGATCCAGTACGCGAGCGGGTAGCTGAACGCGAGCGCCAGCACGGTCGCGATCCCCGCGTACCAGAACGAGCGCACCAGCTGCTCGCGGTTGTCCGAGAGCGCCTCGCGGTAGTTGGAGAACTCCCAGGTGAACTCGTAGCTCGGGAAGATCCCGCTCTGGAGCGACTGGTAGGCGAGGAACCCGAGCGGGACCACGAAGAAGATCACCAGCCACGCCATCCCGGGCGTCAGCAGACCCCAGGGGGCGAGCCACCGGTGCCGGTGGAAGAACGTCATCGCCGTTCCGCGGGCGTCCCTACGCCCCCAGCAGCGTCTGCCACTGCTCGATGTAGTCCTGGTTGTTGAGCGCCTTCGAGTCGAAGCCCGAGACCCGCGAGAGCGTCTCGTCGTCCGGGAAGATCAGCGGGTTCGCCGCCGTCTCGGGATCGGTCTTCGCGAGCTCCTCCTTCGCGCCCTTCACCGGGGTGACGTAGTTGACGTAGGCGGCGATCTGGGCGGCGACCTTCGGGTCGTAGACGAAGTTCATGTACGTCGAAGCCGTGAACACGTCGCCGCCGGTCGGGATCAGCATGTTGTCGGTCCAGATCATCCCGCCGTCCTTCGGGATCCCCCACTTCAGGTTCGCGTTGTCGGCCTGCAGCTGGACGACGTCGCCCGACCATGAGAGCGCGGCGACGAGGTCGCCCTTGGAGAGCGGCCCGGAGTAGTCGTTGCCGGTGAACTGGCGCACCTGGCCCGAGTCGACCGCGGCCTTGACGCGGTCGATCGCACGCGTGAACGTCTCGTCGGTGACGACGGCCGGGTCGTCGCCGTTCGCCTTCATCACGACGCCGAGCGTGTCGGCCATCTCGGAGAGAAGCGTCATCTTCCCCTTCAGCTTCGGGTCCTCGAGCAGCTGCTCGACCGACGTGATCGGGGTCGGGCTCAGCTTCGCGTTGTAGGCGATCCCGGTCATGCCGGACTGCCACGGCAGCGAGTACGTCCGGTCGGGGTCGAAGGGCGGGCTCTGGAGCGCGTCGACGAGGTTGGCGATGTTCGGGATCGCGTCCTTGTCGAGCTGCTCGACCCAGCCCTCCTCGACCATCAGGCCGGGATAGCGCGAGTTGTCGGTGAGGACGATGATGTCGCGGTCGATGCTCTGGCCGCGCGAGAGCGGCCCCTGGATCTTCCCGAAGTACTCGTCGTTCGAGTTGATCTCCTCGAAGTAGTCGACGGAGACGCCCGACTCCTTCGTGAACTGGTCGAGCGTCGGCCGCTTCTTCGTCTTCTCGTCGACGTCGATGTAGAGCTGCCAGTTGGCGAAGCGGAGCCGGCTGGCGAGCGTCTGCTCGCCGCCGCCGGTCGCGGTCGTCCCGGCCGCGGTCGTCTCGTCGCCGCCGCAGGCGGCGAGGAAGCCGGGCAGCGTCAGCGCGGCGCCTCCGAGCGCGGCGCGCTCGAGCAGCTGACGACGGGTCAAGTGACGGGTCATGCGGATTCCTCCTGTGCGGGATCGACGACGAAGGTCGCGCGTGGGCTCCAACTGAGCGTTGCCGCAGCACCGGGCTGGAGCGAGACACCGGAGCCGTCGTTCTGGACGTAGACGATCAGGGTGCCGGCGCCGGTCTCGACCACGTACTGCGTCGCGACGCCGACGTAGGCGGTCTCCTTGACGGTGCCGGCGAGGCTGTTGTCGCCGTCGCCCGGCGCTCCGATCCGGATCTTCTCCGGGCGGATGCCGACGGCGACGCGCCCGGTGCGCTCGCCCGGGTCGGCGGCGACCTCGTCGCCGGTGTCGAGCCGGACGCGCCCCGGCCCGACCACGGCGCCGGGCAGGAGGTTGGAGACGCCGAGGAAGCCGGCGACGAATGCGGTCGCGGGCTTCTCGTAGAGCTCGGTCGGCGGCCCGAGCTGCTCGATCCGGCCCCGGTTCATCACCGCGATCGCGTCCGCCATCGTCATCGCCTCCTCCTGGTCGTGCGTGACGTGGACGAACGTGAGCCCGAGGTCGTGCTGGATCGCCTTCAGCTCGAGCTGCATCTGCTTGCGCAGCTTCAGGTCGAGCGCGCCGAGCGGCTCGTCCAGCAGCAGGACTTGCGGACGGTTCACGAGCGCGCGCGCCAGCGCGACGCGCTGCTGCTGGCCGCCGGAGAGCTGCCGCGGCCGGCGCGAGCCGAGGCCGGTGAGGCCGACGAGGCGCAGCATCTCGTCGACGCGGCCCTTCACGTGCACCTTGTCGACGCCCTTCCGCCGCAGGCCGAAGGCGACGTTGTCGAAGATCGACAGGTGCGGGAAGAGCGCGTAGCTCTGGAAGACCGTGTTGACGTCGCGCCGGTACGGCGGCAGCCCGACGACGTCGCGGTCGCCGAGGTAGATCGCGCCCTCGTCCGGCTCCTCGAAGCCGCCGATCATCCGCAGCGTCGTCGTCTTGCCGCAGCCGGAGGGCCCGAGGAGGGCGAAGAACGAGCCGGACGGGATCTCGAGCGTGATCCCGTCGACGGCGACGACGCCGTCGAAGCGCTTGACGACCGTCTCCAGCCGGACGTCGGGCTCGCTCACGTGCCTGGCCGCCTTTCGCTCCCGCCCGGCGGAGCCGGGCTCCGCGAAAGGCTGACGCCGCTCGCGCTGCTCCACCCGGCGGCCCGTACGTCCGTACTGTTCCACCGGCCTACGCGACGCGAGCGACGCCCCAGGCACGTGAGCAACGTCACGCGAGCTCTCCGAGCGCGTCGGCGAAGACCTCGGTGTGGCGGTCGACGTCGGCTTCGCCCGTCGCCGGCGAGACGAGCGCCATGTTGTGGAAGGGCGTGATCAGGACGCCGCGGTTGAGCGCGTACAGGTGGAGGAAGCGCTCCAGCTCCTCGTCGCCGGCGGCCGCCGACTCGCCGCCGTTCCGGGGCGGGCGCGGCGCGAACCGGTACTCGGCTCGGGCGCCGAGCCTCGTCACGTGCCACGGCATCCCGGCTGCGGCGATCGCAGCCGCGACGCCCTCGGCGAGCCGCTCGCCGAGCGAGAGCATCCGGGCGAACGCCGCCTCGGTCAGCACCTCGCCGAGCGTCGCCCGCACGGCCGCGAGCGAGAGCGCGTTGCCGGCGAGCGTGCCGCCGACGCCGCCGACGTCCTCGTAGTCGGCCCCCTCCTGCCCGAGCGCCCGTGCGGCGAGCTCCGCGGTGACGCCGAATGCGCCCACGGGAACGCCGCCGCCGATCGCCTTCCCGATCGTGAGCAGGTCGGGCTCGAGCCCGTGGGCCGCCGTGTAGCCGCCCGGCCCGGCGCTGAAGGTGTGGGTCTCGTCGATCACGAGCAGCGTCCCGGTCCGGCGCGTCAGCTCGCGCAGCGCGTCGTGGAAGCCGGGGTCGGGCAGGACGATGCCGATGTTCGTCAGCGCCGGCTCGGCGAGCACGCAGGCGACGTCGCCGGGAGCGAGGGCGGCCTCGAGCGCGTCCAGGTCGTTCAGCTCCACGACCTTCGTCGTCAGCGCGGGATCGACCGGCGGGCCGACGTTGCCCGCGCGGACGCCGACGGAGCCGTCCGCGCGCAGCGTCGCGAACGTCTCGTCGACGGTGCCGTGGTAGCAGCCGTTGAAGACGAGGATCTTCGGCCGCCCCGTGACCGCCCGGCAGATCCGGATCGCGAAGCGGTTCGCGTCGGTCGCGCTGAGCGTGAACTGCCAGAGCGGCAGCCCGAAGCGCCGGGCGAGCTCCTCCCCGGCCCAGGCCGCGTCCTCGGTCGGCAGCATCGCCGTGATCCCGGTCGCGGCCCGGGCGGCGACCGCACGGACGACCGGCTCGGGCGCGTGGCCCGCCATCGCGCCCGTGTCGCCGAGGCAGAGGTCGGCGTACTCGTGGCCGTCGACGTCGACGACGCGCGCGCCCTTCGCCTCGGCGAGGAAGAGTGGATAGGGCGAGGCCCAGCGCATCATCCACGTCATCGGGACGCCGCCGAGCAGCGATCCCCGGGCTTGCTCCGCGAGCTCTCGCGAGCGCGGGCGCGCCGCCGCGAAGGCCTCCGCCTCCCGTGCCGTCAGCGCCGCCAGCCGACCGCGGTCGACGCCGACGCCGGCGTCGAGCAGCTCTTGCGTCACGCCAGCTTCACCGCGACATGCTTGATGCGGGTGTACTCCTCCATCGAGTAGAGCGACATGTCCTTGCCGTAGCCGGACTCCTTGAAGCCGCCGTGCGGCATCTCGGAGGCGAGCGGGAACAGGTGCTCGTTGACCCAGACGGTGCCGAACTCCAGCTTCCGCGCCGCGGCCATCGCCCGGCCGACGTCCTGCGAGAAGACCGAGGCGGCGAGGCCGTAGCGGACGTCGTTCGCCATCGCGATCGCCTCCTCGTCGGAGGCGAAGCGCTGGACGGTGACGACCGGCCCGAAGACCTCGTCCTGGACGATCTCCGAGTCCTGGGCGACGTCGGTGACGACGGTCGGCTTGACGAAGAAGCCGCGGTCGCCGATCGACTCGCCGCCGGTGACGATCGTCGCCTTCCCACCGACCGCGCGCTCGAGGAAGCCGAGCACCCGCTCCTGCTGCTCCTTCGAGATCACGGGGCCCATGTCGACGTCGTCCCCCTCGGCCGGATCGGCAACCTTCATCGCCTCGAGTGTCTTCACCGTCTCGGACATGACGTCGTCGTAGACGCGCTCGTGCACGAGGATCCGCGAGGACGCGGTGCAGTCCTGGCCGGAGTTCCAGTAGCCGCCGATCTTGATCGCCTCCGCGACGGTGGCGGGGTCGGCGTCGTCGAGCACGACCATCGGCGCCTTGCCGCCGAGCTCGAGGTGGACCCGCTTCAGGTTCGACTGTGCCGCGCCCGTTGCGATCAGCCTGCCGGTCTCGACCGAGCCCGTCAGCGAGACGAGCCGGATCTCGGGATGGCGCACGAGCGCGTCACCGGCCGGGAGCCCTTCGCCGGTGACGACCTGCAGCACCCCAGGCGGCAGGAACTCCTGCGCCAGCTCGACGAAGCGAAGCGTCGTCAGCGGCGTCTGCTCGGCCGGCTTCAGGATCTGGACGTTGCCGGCCGCGAGCGCAGGCCCGAGCTTCCAGACCGCCATCATCAGCGGGTAGTTCCACGGTGTGATCCCGGCGACGATCCCGAGTGGCTCGCGCCGGATGATCGAGGTGTAGCCCTCGACGTACTCGCCCGCAGCCTTGCCCTCGAGCGTCCGTGCGGCGCCGGCGAAGAAGCGCAGGTTGTCGGCCGAGAACGGCATCTCGTCGCCCGCGATCGCCATCGGCTTGCCGACGTTCTGCGACTCGAGCTGGGTCAGCTCCTCGGCGTTGTCGTCGATCACGTCGGCGAGCTTCAGCAGCAGCTCCATCCGATCCTTCGGCGTCTTGTCGGCCCACTCGGCGAACGCCTTGCGGGCGGCCTCGACGGCGCGCTCGACGTCCTCCGCGCCCGACCGCGGCACCTCGGCGATCACCTCGCCCGTCGACGGGTTGAGGACCTCCATCGTCTCGCCGGACGCCGCGTCGACCCACTCGCCGCCGACGAGGTTCTTGTGCTTGGTCACGGACACGCTCACAGGGCAGCCCTCCGCTCGGGGGAAATCTCGGCGCGAGCCTAGCTCGCACTCGACCGGGTGGACAAGTTCGAAGGCATCGGAGCTGCGGACCTTCGACACCGTGTCCATACGGGCGCCGGGAATTCTGGCCTCGGAGGACATTGCGGTTCGGCAGCGCGTGGGGCATCGTCCCGGTGATCACTCTGGGGAAGGGGGGACACGATGGCACGGACACCGCTCGCAGGTGCGGTTCAGGACGCGGTGGCAACGGTCGCCGCCGGTGAGCGGCGGACGACGCGCACACGCTTCGTCAAGGAGGCCGGGGCGGCCGCAATCGGGCTGACGGCACTCGGCCGTCTCGCGGCGCCGGCGCGCGGCGCGACCGCACCGAAGATCGTCGTCGTCGGCGCCGGGCTCGCGGGCCTGAACGCGGCGTACACGCTCAGGCAGGCCGGCTACACGGCCGAGATCCACGAGGCGAGCGACCGGATCGGCGGCCGCTGCTGGACGCGCCGCGGCGAGTTCGCGGACGGCCAGATCGCCGAGCACGGCGGCGAGTTGATCGACCAGAGCCACTCGCATATCCGCCAGCTCGCTCAGGGGCTCGGGCTCAAGCTCGAGAACCTGCTCCAGGCCGAGCAGAACGGCACGGAGCTGATCGCGTACTTCGACGGCTCCCCGTACTCCTACCCGGAGATGACCGACGACATCAAAGCGGCCTGGCAGAAGATTCATGCGGACGTCTCGGCGGCGAGCTACCCGACCACGTTCGAGACTTCCACCGAACGCGGCCGCGAGCTCGACAACATGTCGATCGTCGACTGGATCGAGGAGACGTTCGAGGGCGGGATCGACTCACGGATCGGGCAGCTGCTCGACGTCGCCTACAACATCGAGTACGGCGCCGAGTGCACCGAGCAGAGCGCGCTCAACCTGCTCTATCTGCTCGCCTACTCCGGCCAGGGCCAGTTCCGCGTCTTCGGGCCCTCGAACGAGAAGTACCACGTCGTCGGCGGCAACGACCAGATCACGGACCGGCTCGCCGTACAGCTCGCCGGCCAGATCACGACCGGGTCCGAGCTGGTCGCGGTGCGCCGCAACGCGACGGGAACGTTCACGCTCACCTTCGCCCAGAGCTCCGGGACGAAGACGGTCACCGCGGACAAGGTCGTGCTCGCGCTGCCGTTCTCGATCCTCCGCTCCTCCGTCGACGTCTCGAAAGCCGGGTTCGAGCCGCTCAAGCTGGTCGCGATCCGCGAGCAGGGGATGGGCACGAACTCGAAGCTGCACGTGCAGTTCTCGAGCCGCTTCTGGCGCGCCCTGGGCGCGAACGGCGACACGTTCTCGGACACGGGCTACCAGAACACGTGGGAGGTGACGCGTGCGCAGGCCGGCAAGAGCGGCATCCTCGTCGACTACACGGGCGGCAAGATCGGCGCGAGCTTCGGCTCCGGCACGCCCGAGTCGCGCGCGAAGCAGTTCCTCGCCCAAGTGGAGCCGGTACTCCCGGGGGCGACGAAGGCGTGGAACGGGAGGGCGACGATCGACTTCTGGCCGGGATACGAATGGACGAAGGGCTCGTACTCCTACTGGAAGGTGGGCCAGTACCAGCGCTTCGCCGGGATGGAGGCGCGCCGCCAGGGCAACTGCCTCTTCGCCGGCGAGCACACGTCGATCGACTTCCAGGGCTACCTGAACGGCGCCGTCGAGACGGGACAACGGGCGGCCGCCGAGATCCTGGCCGACCTCAAGTAGTCGCAGGACGTTCTTCGGTAAGGTCGGCTCGTGGGCGCGCTCCTCGTGGTCGGAACGCGAAAGGGCCTGTTTCTCGTCCGGGGGGACGACGAACGGCGCTCGTTCGAGGTCGAGGGGCCGCTCCTGCCCGGCTGGCAGGTGAACCATGCGGTGGTCGACCCGCGCGACGGCGCGCTGTACGCCTGCGCGAACAGCTGGGTCTACGGCGGCACGGTCCAGCGCTCGACCGACATGGGCAAGACGTGGGAGCGCTCCGAAGGGCTCGGCCTGCCCGAGGAGAGCGGGCTCAAGCTCGCCTCGACGTGGCATCTCGAGCCCGGGCACGCGTCGGAGCCGGGAACGCTCTGGCTCGGCGGCGAGCCGGGCGTGCTCTTCCGCTCCGACGACTCCGGCGCGAGCTGGCAGGTGAACGAGGGGGTGCTCGGCCACGAGACGCGCGAGCAGTGGTCGCCCGGCGCCGGCGGGCTGATCACGCACTCGATCACGCTCGACCCGGACGACGCGCAGAAGCTCTGGATCGGGATCTCCGCGGCCGGGGTCTTCCGGTCGGAGGACGGCGGCGGCTCCTGGCAGCCGCGGAACCAGGGCACGGAGGCCTGCTTCTTCCCCGAGGACCGCTTCCCCGAGGTCGGCCAGTGCGTGCACAAGGTGCTCGCCCACCCGGGCCGGCCCGGACGGCTGTGGCAGCAGAACCACTGCGGCGTCTACCGCTCCGACGACGGCGGCGACAGCTGGGAGCGGCTGGACGAGAACGGACTGCCCTCCGGCTTCGGCTTCGCGCTCGCGCTCGACCCCGGCGATCCCGACCGCGCCTTCGTGATCCCGGAGGAGAGCGCCGAGAACCGGGTCACGTGCGACGGCCGGCTCGGGATCTACACGACTGCGGACGCAGGCGCGACGTGGCAGCTGATCGTGGCCGAGGAGCAGGCGTGGGCCGCCGTGCTCCGCGAGGCGATGAGCCAGGACGACGAGGCCGTCTACGCCGGCACCCAGAGCGGGCACGTCTACGCGCTCCGGCACGACGAGGTCGTCGAGGCGGCGCGGCACCTGCCGCCGATCCTCTCGGTCGAGGCCGCGGCCGCGGCCTAGCGGTGGCGGTCGTGCTCCTCCCCGGCCTGCTGGCGACCGAGGCCGGCGGCCAGAAGGAGTTCGACATCGAGGCGGCGACCGTCGGCGAGGCGCTCCGGGCGCTGCCGGTCCGCGATCTCGTGCTCGACGAGACCGGTGAGGTGCGGTCGCTCGTGCACGTCTACGTCGACGGCCAGCGGGCGCACGATCTCGCAGCCGCGGTCGGCGACGACGCCCGCATCCGCATCGTCGCCGCGATCGCCGGCGGCTGAGCCGCCCGCCTAGCTCTTGCCGACCTCGGTCGGGATCCCCGTGATCTCGCCGTCGGCGATCTGCTGCTTGATCTCGTCCACCTTGTCCACGTCCGCCTGCGGCACGTCGGCGCTGACCTTGCCGAGCCCGACGCCGTCCTCCTTGAGCCCGAACGTGGCATTCCCGCCGCCCTTCCAGCTGCCGTCCTGGACCGCCTTGATCGTCAGGAAGACGGCGGCGTCGACGCCCTTTTGAGCGCTCGTGAGGATGTGGGAGCCGAGGAAGGACTGGTCTGCGTCGACGCCGATCCCCCAGCGGTCGCGCTCGCCGGCGGCGTTCAGCGCCCCGAGGCCGCAGCCGCCGGCCACCTGGAAGATGACGTTCGAGCCGCGGGCGATCTGGTTCAGCGCCAGCTCCTTGCACTTGGATTGGTCGTCCCAGTCCTGCGAGTAGTCGTGGATCAGCGTGATCCCGGGTGACGCCTTCTCGGCGCCCGCGAAGTAGCCCGCGATGAAGCGGTCGACCGGGGGCTCCTTCATCCCGCCGACGGCGCTGATCACGTCCTTGCCCTCGCGACGCTGCTCCTCGAGCCCGGCCAGGTAGCCGACGAGGTAGCCGACCTCTTGCTCGCGGAAGAGCAGGCCCTGGACGTTGGCCGGCTTGCCCGGCACGAATGCCTGGTCGACGTCGATGATCGCGAACTTCGTCTCCGGGTACTTCTGCGCCACCTTGCCGATCGCGTCGCCCTGCGCGAAGCCGACGCCGATCACGAGGTCGTAGCCGTTGCGCGCGAGCGTCGTCATGCTCGGGATGTAGTCGGCCGCGGTCGCGGACTCGACGACGCGTCCCTCGACGCCCAGCTCCTCCTCGGCGCGCTGGACGCCGCGGAACGCGAGCTCGTTGAAACCGTCGTCGTCCAGCTGCCCGCGGTCGACGACCAGGCCCACGCGCACCTGCTCGGCCGGCTGGGTCTCGGTCGCGGCGGTGGTCGACGCGGCCTCTTCGTCGTCCGAGCCGCAGCCGGCGAGCGCGAGGACGGTGAGCACCAGCGCGAACGGGATCAAGCGAAGCATGGTCAGAGCCTTTCCATTAAGGTTTTAGACTGTGAGGCAGAAACCTCTGGACGATCCTACCACAGCCCCCCAGCAGGTCGTGCTCGCCGCCGTGCTGCAGGTCCGCGAGCGCGTCCTCCAGGCGCTGCTCTGGCAGCGCGCACGTGAGCCCTACAACGGCGACTGGGCCCTCCCCGGCGGCCGGCTCGCGGCCGCCGAGACGCTCGAGGGCTCGATCCGGCGCCAGCTCGCCGCCAAGGTCGACGTCCGCGAGGTCGCCCACCTCGAGCAGCTGGGGACGTGGAGCGAGCCGGACCGCCACCCCCGCCACCGCGAGCTCGCGACCGCGTTCCTCGGGCTCGTGCCGGCGGACGTCGATCCGGAGCTGCCCGCCGACACGGCCTGGCACGTCGTCGACGACCTCCCCGCGCTCGCGTTCGACCACGCCGAGATCGTCCTCGCGGCGCGCGAGCGTCTGCGCGGCAAGCTCTCGTACACGAACGCCGGCTTTGCGCTCGCACCGGGCACGTTCACGCTCTCGGAGCTGCGCGACCTCTATGCCGCAGCGCTCGGCCACGACGTCTCGGCGACGAACCTGAAGCGCGTGCTCCTGCGGCGAAACGTGCTCGAGCCGACCGGCGCACGGCGCGAGCCCGGACGCACGGGCGGGCGGCCGGCCGAGGTCTACCGCTTCCGCAGCCGGCGGCTCGAGATCACGGATCCGTTCGCGGCGCTGCGGCCGCCCGCCTAGGAGGGTTTGGCGGAATGACGCTCGTCGTCGGGGTGCGCTGGTCGTTCCGAGGCAAGGACGCAGGGAGTGTCGATAGCCGAAGCTATCGGCGCGACTGAGGACGCAGCATCGGGACGACCAGCGCGGCCCGGCGGCTCAGCCGCTATTTCGCCAAACCCTCCTAGGCGATCAGCGACTGCCGCAGCGCCGTCGCCACGGCCTGCGTGCGCGTGTCGGCGTCGAGCTTCGCCATCGCCTTGCGGACGTGCGTGCGCACCGTCTCCGGCGAGATGAAGAGGCTCTTGCCGATCTCCTCGTTCGTCATCCCGTCGGCGAGGAGCCGGAGCACGTCGCGCTCGCGCTGCGTCAGGTTGAGCATCTTGTCCGTCGCCGCCGAGCTCGAGAGCACGCCGGCGAGGACGGGGTCGACGTACGTGCGCCCGGAGGCGACCAGCTCGACCGCGCGCACGACTTCCGCCAGCGGCGCCTCCTTGAGCACGAACCCGCGCGCGCCCGCATCGAGCGCCTCCGTCAGCAGCGCCCGGTCGCCGAACGCGGTGTAGAGGATCACGGCTGTGTCCGGCGCCGAGCGCGCCACGTGCCGCGCTACCTCGATCCCGGACTGGCCCGGCATGCGCAGGTCGAGGATCGCCACGGTCGGCTTCCTCAGCTCGATCTGCTCGACGGCGTCGCCGCCGTCACGAGCCCGCCCGGCGATCTCGATCCCGTGCTCGGCGAGGACGTCGGCGATCGCCTCGACGACGGCGGGATGATCGTCGGCGACGAGCACGGACGTGACGACGGCCCGGTCGTTCACAGGGGTCTAGGATCCTTTCGCCTGGAAAGCGAAGGCATCGAGGGGGAGCATGAAAGGTCTGCGGCGGCCATCGAACAACTGCGCCTCGGGCACCGATGCGCGTGAGGATCATAGAGACAGTGACCTACGACGCCGAAGAACTCCGCTCGCTCGCCACGCTCGGCCGCCTGACCCGCGGCGCCCTGCACGAGCTCTCGAATCCGCTCGTCGCGCTCCTCGGCTCCGCCGAGCTGGCGCTCGGCGAGGCGGAGCCGGGCACGAAGCTCCACGACCGGATCTCGCTGACGCAGCGCACCGGCGCCGAGGTCGTCGAGATCGTCCGAGCACTCCAGGCCTTCGTCCGGCTTCAGGCGCTGCCGCCGGAGGAGCTCTCCGTCGGCGACGCCGCCGCTGACGCGGTCGCCCTCGTCACGCGCGTGCTGCCGACCCACGACGTCGAGCTGCGCTCGAGCGGCGACGCGACGACCGTCGCCGGGCCGGGTGAGATCCGGCGCCGCCTCGTCGAGCTGCTCCTGGACGCGCTCGACGCGCCCGGCCGCGGCCCCGTCGTCGAGCTCGAGGTCGCCGACGGCGTCGTCACAGCCACCGGCGGAGGCGAGCTCTTGCTCTAGCTCCGGAGCCGCTCGCCCTTCGGGTCGTAGAGCGGCTCGGCCGCGACCTCGCCCTCCACCCACTCCCCGAAGATCTCGACCTCGACCGCGGTGCCCGGCACCGCGCTCGCCGCAGGGAGGTAGGCATACGCGATCGAGCGCTCGACCGTGTAGCCGAAGCCGCCGCTCGTGACGCGGCCGGAGAGCTCCCCGTCGACGCGGACCGGCTCCGAGCCGAGCGCCACCGCGCGGGGCTCGGCGAGCATCAGGCAGGCCAGGCGGCGCTTCGGCTCGGGCCGCGCGAGCAGCGCCTCCTTGCCGAGGAAGTCCTTGTCCTCCTTGACCGCGAAGCCGAGCCCGGCCTCGAAGGGCGTGTCGTCGGCCGTGATGTCCGACCCCCAGACGCGGTAGCCCTTCTCGAGCCGGAGCGAGTCGATCGCCCTGTAGCCGCCGGCGACGAGGCCGTGCTCGCGGCCGGCCGCCCAGATCGTGTCCCAGAGCCGGAGGCCGAACTCGGACGGGCAGTAGAGCTCCCAGCCGAGCTCGCCGACGTACGTGACCCGTAATGCGAGGCACGGCACCGGGCCGACGTCGAGCTCGCACGCCCGCATGTACGGGAAGTCGAGCGGATCCGTGGTCAGCGGCGCGAGGAGCTCGCGGCTGGCCGGCCCCCAGATCCCGATGCAGGCGTACTTCGAGGTGACGTCGTCGACGGTGACGGAGCCGTCGTCCGGGGCGTGCTGGCGGATCCAGGCCAGATCGTGCCGACCGAAGGCCGTGCCGGTGACGATCCGGAACCGGTCGTCGGCGAGCCTTGTCACCGTGAAGTCGCACTCGATTCCCCCCTTGGCGTTGAGCATCTGCGTGTACGTGATCGCGCCGACGTCGCGGGCGACGCGGTTGTCGCAGAGCCACTCGAGGAGGCCGGCGGCGCCGGGGCCGGCGACCTCGATCTTGGCAAACGACGACTCGTCGAAGAGCGCGGCCGCCTCGCGGCACGCGGTGTGCTCGGCGCCGATCGCCGGCGACCAGTGACGTCCGGCCCAGCCGCGCGGCCGCAGGCTCTCGTCGCCGCGGGGCGCATTCGGCTCGAACCAGTTCGCCCGCTCCCAGCCTGACTTCTCGCCGAAGGCGGCGCCGAGCTCCTGGAGCCGCGGATAGGCGGGCGAGAGCCGGAGCGGCCGCCCTGCCTCGCGCTCGTGGCCCGGGTACTTGACGTCGTAGTAGGTCGAGTAGACCTCGGTCGTCCGGGCAAGTGTGTATTCGCGCGTCGTGTACGCGGCGCCGAAGCGGCGTGAATCCATGTGCCAGACGTCGAGGCTCGGCGTCCCTTCGACGATCCACTCGGCGACGAGCTTCCCCATCCCCCCGGCGCCCGCGAGCCCGTGCGCGCAGAACCCGGCTGCGACCCAGAACCCGCGCACGTCGGTGGGCCCGAGGATGAACTCGCCGTCCGGCGTGAACGCCTCCGGGCCGTTGATCAGCCGGACGACCTCCATCTCCGCCAGCGCCGGCACCCGGCGGATCGCGTTCTCGAGCAACGGCTCGAAGCGGGGCCAGTCCTCCTCGAGCAGCTTCCCGTTGAAGTCCGGCGGGATCCCGTCGAGCGACCACGGCGCCGGGTCGCGCTCGTAGCCGCCCATGATCAGGCCGCCCGACTCGGGCCGGAAGTAGACGAGCAGCGACGGGTCGCGCATCGTCGGCATGTCGAGCGGGAGCTCCGCCGGGCGGGTGACGAGGTACTCGTGCGCCATCGGCACGATCGGCACCGTCACGCCGGCGAGCCGCCCCAGCTCGGCCGCGAACATGCCGCCGGCGTTGACGACCACGTCGGCCTCGATCACGCCCTTGTCGGTGACGACGCCCGTCACCTGTCCGCGCTCGACCGGGATCGCCGTCACGCGCGTGTTGGTCACGAGCTCGGCGCCGCCTCGCCGTGCGCCCTCGGCGAGCGCGAACGTGAGCTGCGAGGGATCGACGTAGCCGTCGGTGGGCAGGAAGGCGGCGCCGAGGACGCCGTCGGTGGTCATGGGCGGGAAGAGCGCCTGCGCCTCCGCGGCGGAGATCAGCTCGAGCGGCAGGCCGAACGTCTTCGCCCAGCCCGCCTGGCGCGCGATCTCCTCGAGCCGCTCCGGGGACGACGCGAGCCGAAGCGACCCGACCTCGCGCCACCCGGTCTCGAGGCCGACCTCCTCGCCGATCGTCCGGTAGAGATCGACGCTCGCCATCATCATCTTCGTCAGCGAGAGCGAGCCCCGCAGCTGACCGACGAGCCCCGCCGAGTGGAACGTGGAGCCCGACGTCAGGTCGGCGCGTTCGACGAGGACGACGTCGTCCCAGCCGAGCCGTGTCAGCCAGTAGAGGATCGAGCAGCCGCCGACCCCACCGCCGATCACCACCGCGCGCGCACTCGTTCGCATCGACGGAACGTAAACCGTCAGGATGGACGCGTGATCGTCGACTGCGCCGTCTACGGCAAGGGACGCCGTCTCGACCGGCCCAAGCAGGTGCCGGGCGTCCGCGCGGATGCCGCGGATGCGGGCGGCTTCGCCTGGGTCGGGCTGGTCGAGCCGACCGTGCAGGAGTTCGACGCAGTCCGGCGCGAGTTCGACCTCCACGAGCTGGCCGTCGAGGACGCCGTCGGGGCGCACCAGCGCCCGAAGCTCGAGCGCTACGGCGACACGCTCTTCCTCGTCGTCAAGACGGCGCGCTACCTGGGTCCGGAGGAGCTCGTCGACATCGGCGAGGTGATGCTGTTCGTCGGCCCGGAGTTCCTGATCACGGTCCGGCACGGCGACGGGGGTGGGCTCGGGGACGTGCGCGAACAGCTGGAGCTGCAGCCGGAGCTGCTCGCACTCGGCCCGGGGGCGGCGCTGTACGCGATCGTCGACCGGATCGTCGACGCCTACGACGCGGTCGTCGACGGCGTGCTCGAGGACATCGAGGAGGCGGAGGCGGAGGTCTTCTCGCCGCAGGGCGCCAACCCGGTCGAGCGCATCTACCGGCTGCGCCGGGAGGTGCTCGAGTTCGCACGTGCGGCCGGCCCGCTCCGCCCCGCGCTGCGTGAGCTGATGGAGCCCGGCGTCCCGAACATCGACGAGCAGCTGGTCCCGTACTTCCGCGACGTCGCCGACCACGCGGCCCGAATCGGCGAGCAGGTCGAGGGCTTCGGCGCGCTCCTGGCCGGCGCGCTGCAGGCGAACCTGACCCAGGTGAGCGTGCGCCAGAACGAGGACATGCGCAAGATCTCGGCCTGGGTGGCGATCATTGCCGTGCCGACGGCGGTGGCGGGGATCTACGGGATGAACTTCGAGCACATGCCGGAGCTCGGCTGGCGCTACGGCTATGCCGCGGTGATGCTGCTGATCGCGGCGATCTGCGTCACCCTCTACGCCAAGTTCCGGCGCTCTGGCTGGTTGTGATCGAACCGGTCGGGAACGGCGCACGTAGTCGTGGATGACACCGACCGGAAGGAGATCCTGTGAACCGCCGCCAGCTCACGCTTGGGATTCTGCTGCTCGTGCTCGGCGTCGCACTCGCGGGCTGCGGAGGCGACGACGACGAAGACAGTGAGGCCGCCGGGACGACCGAAGCGAGCACGACGAGCGGCGGCAGCAGCGGCGGGGGCACGACACTGAACGGCAGCGTCGGCCCCGGGTTCACGATCAGCCTCGACGGCACCGACGGGATCACGGCCGGCGACTACACCCTCGTCGTCGACGACCAGTCGCCGGAGCACAACTTCCACCTCACCGGCCCGGGCGGCGTCGACGTCGCGACCGACGTCTCGGCCGAGGGCGAGGAGTCGTTCGACGTGACACTCCAGGCGGGCGAGTACACCTTCGTCTGCGACCCCCACGCCAGCCAGATGAACGGCAGCTTCACCGTCGGCTGAGCGGCGCCGCGAGACGGCGAAGTCCGGCGGTCAAGCCGTATCCGGGCGCTGCCGATATCCGTTCTCGTGACGATGAACACGACCCTGAAGATCGTTGCGACGGTCTCCGTGCTCGCGCACGCGGCGGCGGCTGCGGCAGTTCTCCTCCCGAGGCGGTAGCTAGGCGGCCAGGGCGCGCTGGAAGGCGCGTTCGGCGGCGGTTCGCTCGAGCCGCTCGAAGTGCTGCTCCGCATAGGCGCGGAAGTCGAACTCGAGGTCCGAGAGGGCCTGCTGGACGACACCCCACATCGCCTCGCGGAAGTCGGACATGAAGCGCATCAGGGTCAGTGCCCGCTCGTGCTGCGGCGTCACGGCCCCGAAGTAGGCGTACAGCAGTTCGGCCGTCTCGGCCGCGGGCAGGTCGTTGTTGACGGCGAAGTTGGCGAGGTCGAAGTAGACGTCGCCCATGCCCGCGTACTCCCAGTCGACGATCCGGATCCGCGACCCGTCGTCGATGAAGTTGGCGGTCAGGAGGTCGTTGTGGCAGGGGCGCTCGGGTACGGGGCCGCGGGCGCGCTCGACGCGGGCGGCGAGCTCGCGCGCGCGCTCGAAGGCGTCCGGCACCGCGATCCCGTGCGCGGCGGCGGTGGCCGCGTACGCCTCGACGACGCGGAAAGGGTCGAACCGCGCCGGGATCGGCGGCCCGCCGTGGATCGCGCGCAGGGCCTGCGCGACCCGGCGCAGCGGCTCCGGCTCGCGGATCGCCTCCGGGACCACGACCTCGCCCTCGATGTACCGCGTGACGAGGTACCCCTCCGGCTCGATGAACGCGATCACCTCCGGCCCGACGCCGACGGCTGCGGCCGCAAGCGATGCCTCGTGCTCCGCGCGCCGGTCGATTCCGAGCAGTTCCGTGTCGCGGCCGCCGATCCGGAGCACGTACGTGCCGCCGTCGACGGTCACCTTGAAGTTGCGGTTCGTGATCCCGCCGCCGAGCACCTCGATCCTGGCGTCGCGGCCAGGCCAGACCCGCTCGACCATCTCCTCGACCCCGGCCATGTCGAGCGATCCTAGAACAGGCGGATCAGGGCAGCCGTAACCGCTGCGACGACCATCACGACGAGCAGCGGCGCGCGGAGCCAGACGGCGACCCCGCCGGCGACGACGCCGGCTAGCCGCGCGTCGATCACGATCTCGCGGTCGCCGCCGACGGTCTGGGTGACGACGAGGGCGGCGAGCATCGCCGGCGCGAGCACGTCGACGACAGACGCGACCCGCGGGGGCAGCTCGCGCTTGCCGAGCAGGACGGGGCCTGCGGCCTTGAAGGCGATCGTCACACCGCCGACGACCGCGATCACGAGCCAGCTCACCGTCGCAGCCCGATCAGCGCGGCGAGGCTGGCGGCGACGATCGGCACCCCGGGCGGCGACACCGGGATCAGCACGAGCGTGATCGCGCCCGCCACGATCGCGGTCAGGAGCGCGCGCCGGTCGCGCAGGTACGGCGCCAACAGCGCGAGGAAGAGCGCCGGGAACGCCGCGTCGACGCCGATCGCCTCCGGGTCGAGCAGATCGCCGATGACCGTGCCCAGCGCGGTCCCTCCGACCCAGAGGACGTAGAGAAGCAGCCCGGCGCCGATCAGGACGCCGTACTCGAAGCGGCCGCTCCGGCCGGCGAGCGCCCACGACTCGTCGACGATCAGCTGCGACTCGACGGCGCGCCGGCGCCGCGAGCCGTGGAAGATCGAGGCGACGGCCAGGCTGAGCGGGACGTAGCGTGCATTCAGGAGCACTGCCGCGACGATCGCCGCCACGGCGCCGCCGCCGGAGTCGAGGATGGACGCGGCGGCGAACTGCGCCGAGCCGGCGAAGGTCGTCGCGGACATGACGACCGCTCCGGGAGCGCCGAGGCCCGCGTCGATCGCCAGGAGGCCGAACGAGGCGCCGAACAGGAGCGGCGCGATCGCGAGTGGAAGCGCGGCGCGGAGGCCGTCCCGGGTGCGCGAGGTCGCCATCGCTTCGACGCTACCGAGAGCGAGAGCGGTGGGGGCGGCCGGAGCCGCCCCCACCCTCGCTACGGAGCTAATTGATGCGGGTGATGCGGTTCTGCGGGCCCGGAGCGACGGGAGAGTTCGCCTCGAAGTACGCCACGAGCGCGTCGAGGTCGATCTCGCCGCCGAGCGGGTTCGTGCACTGGGTGAAGACGGTGAAGCCGTCTCCGCCGGTCGCGAGGAAGTTGTTCATCGCGACGCGGTAGTTCAGCAGCGGGTTGATCGCGACGCCGTTGATCTTGATCGACGCGATATCGACGCGGCTGCCGATCGCAGCGGCGGCGTTCCACGTGTAGGTGAAGCCGCCGGCACCTGCAGGATCGTTCGCCGATCCCGCTCGGCTGCCACTGCTGCTCGAGCATCGCGTCGATCTGCTGCGCCCGTGCAGGTCATCACCGTCATCACGTTGTTGAACGGCTGCACGGCGAAGAGCTCGCCGTAGGTGACCTCGCCCGGGGCGATGTCCGCGCGGATGCCGCCCGGATTCATGAACGCGACCACGGCGCCGCCGAAGAGCGGCGCCGCGGTGGCCGCGAGCTGCGCGTCGGCGATGACGTCGCCGAGCGGCCGACTCGCCGGCAGGCGTTGGCGGCCCGGGTGATGCCGCTCGCCGGTCGTCGAGCCGACGACGCCGTTCGCGAGCGGCGCCGACAGCGCGTTGTACTTGTCGACGAGCGTCGTCAGGTCCGGCAGCCTTCGCGACGCCGCGGTCGACGGAGACGTTGTTCACCTTGTCGCCGCGACGACGTCCTTCGTCGCCCGGCTGATCGTCAGGTCGATGTCGGTGACGATGCGGCCCGTTCGCGCCGCACCGGTGACGATCTTGCCGTCGAGCGACGCAGTTGACCGCCCAGTTCGTGTGGCCGGTCACGACGACGTCGATCTCGTCGTCCATCGCGGGCGACGATGCGGCGGCAGGACCCGTCGGATTGCGCGCACTCGTTGATCCGGTCGACGCCGCCGCCGGCGCCGTTGCCCGGCCGTGTCGTCGTGCCACCCTCGTGCAGCAGGACGATGATCGTCTCGACGTTCTGCTTCTTGCAGCTCCGGCGACGAGCGCGTTGACCGTGTCGGCCTCGTCGAGGAAGTCGACGTCTGGATCCCGGCCGGCGTGACGATCGTCGGCGTCGTCCTCGTCGTCATCCCGACGATGCCGACCTTGACGCCGTTGAAGTGGTGGATCTTGTACGGCGGCGAAGATCGTCTCGCCTGCCGTCCTTGTAGGTGACGTTCGCCGCGAGGAAGTCGAACGTCGGCGCCGCCGAACGGATCGCCGTCCTGGCACCCGTCGACGGGATGACAGCCGCCGTTCTGCATCCGCAGCAGCTCGTCGACGCCCTCGTCGAACTCGTGGTTCCCGACGCCGTTGTAGTCGAGCTCCATCAGGTTGAACGCCTCGATCGTCGGCTCGTCGTGGAAGAGCGCCGAGATCAGCGGCGTCGCGCCGATCAGGTCGCCGGCCGAGACGAACAGCGTGTTCGGGTTCGTCGCCCGCAGCTGCCGCACGTGCGTGGCGAGGTACTCGACGCCGCCCGAACTCCGGCGACCGCGAACCGGCGCCGAGGCGATCGCGCCGAGCCTGCCGGCGGCTGCAGTGCGCCGTGGAAGTCGTTCAGACCCAGGATCTGGATCTCCGTCGTCTGCGCATTCTCCGCAGCTCGCGGCGACGGATCGCCCTTCGCACCGGCCGCATCGGTGCGACGGCGATCGCGACCGCGAGGGCCGCGATCGCGAGAACTGTCTTCTTCATCCTCATCCCTTTCCTCTCCCCCTTGCGTTTGCTTACAGAGCTCCGGCGAGGCGGATCAGCGTCGCCGCTTCCGTCGCCGTCATGGACTTGCCGGACTGCGCCTCGACCTGGTGCACGAACGAGGCCAGGTCGGTGACGCCGGTGCGGGCCTTCTTCGCCTCGGCCGCGTCGAGCTTCTCGCAGAGCGAGTCGGCGACATCCTGGCTGTCGACGTACACGCGCACGAGAGCGCAGAGGCTGTCGAAGGTGACGACCACTGCGACCGTCCCGCGGTACTCGGTGACGCCGCCGTCGTCGTCGCGGACCTTGCCGCCGACGCTCCGGCGTCCCGACGTCGTCGGTCGGGCAGGAGGCGGTGCTCGACGCCGAGAACGCGCCGTAGCCGCTGCCGCAATCGAACGCGTACATGAGACCCGGCCGGTCGGCCGGAGCCGCGTCAGTCGCGTTCGTGAGCGAGAGCGCAATCGGGAAGCCCGCGAACACCGACGCGGGTGAGTTGAACGTCGCTGTCGGGTCGACGTTCGTCACGTCGACGTTGGCCGTGTCGATCGTGCTCAGCTCGCCATCGCTGACGCGGACCCGCACGGTGCGGCTCGTCGGCCCGTCGATCGTCGCGGCCGAGAAGCTCGCCGTCTGACCGGTGGCGTCGTCGAAGTCGCCGTCGTTGTCGAGATCCCACGCGTACGTGAGCGCATCGCCGTCGGCGTCGCCGCCGGTCGCCGTGACCGTGACGGAGCTGCCCTCGGCAACGGTGTACGGGCCGCCGGCGTCTGCCGTCGGCGCGTGGTTCAGCCCGATCCCGACGATCACCGGGTCGTGGTCCGACGAGCGGTACGGGCCTGGGTCGTAGAGCGTGTTGACGTGGTTCGCCGACTTGAAGTTCGTGTTGTAGTCGAGCACGGTCGGCTCGTCCGGGTTGATGTGCCACTCGGTCACGCCGGTCACCTGCGCGGCCATCGACGCGGTGCCGAGCGCGTGGTCGAGGTAGCCGGACTCGCCGTTGAAGACATACGAGTAGGCCGTGAGGCCGGCGTACTTGCGGACGAGGTTCTCGAACCCGCCTGCCTCGAGCTCCTGGATCGGCGTCTCGAACGTATACGAGTTGAGGTCCCCGATGATCAGGAAGTCGGGGTCGCCGCTGCCGGTCGGATCGGTGATGAGCCAGTCGGCGAGTGCGGCTGCGGCGGCCGTGCGGGTGCCGTTGCAGTTGCCGCCGCCCGTATCCGGCTGGTCGTCCGGAGCACCGCCGCAGTCCGATCCCTTCGACTTCAGGTGGTTCACGGCGACCGTGATCACCTGGCCAGAACTGAGCTGACGGAACGTCTGCGCGAGCGTCGGCCGGTTCCGCGTGTCGATGAACCGGGGGTCATCCGCGGTCGTGAGGATGTCCCACGCCCCCACCGGCTCGACGGCGGCCGGCTGGTAGATGAGTGCGACCTTGATCGCGTCCGTTCCGATCACGCCCGTGTCGACGTAGGCGTACGTGCCCGGCGCCGTCGCAGCGTTCAGCGCCGCCACGAGCTCGGCGAGGGCGCTGCCGGCGCCGCCGTCGTTCTCGATCTCCATCAGGCCGACGATGTCGCCATCGATCGCCTTCAGCGCGGAGACGATCTTCGCCTCCTGGCGGTCGAACTCGAACTGGTTCTCGGCGCCTCGGCAGCGGTCGCCGCAGCCGAAGTCGTTGAAGTAGTTGAGGACGTTGAAGGACGCGACCGTGAGGTTCCCGCCCACGAGGTGCCGGCGCCGCCGTGCGCAGGTTCGTCCCGATGAAGCTCACGTCGCCCACCGGCTGGATCCGGTAGTTGCCGAAGCGGAAGTCCATCACGCCGTCGAGCGCGTTCAGCGTGTCCCCGACGCGAAGCGTGTTCGTCGCCGACAAGCCACCCTGCGGATAGCGGGTCGGGTCGTTGTTCTGGGTGTTGCTGCCGTCGTCGAGGATGATCCGGCTCCGCGCGTTCTGCGCCGCCACGGCCTGGGCGGGCGCCCCCGGGAGCGCGACCGCGGTCGAGTTGTAGAGGCGGCCGGCACCCGAGAGACTGACCTCGCCGAACCGGCCGAGGTTGAAGACCTCCGTCGCGGTCAGCGTCTGGGTGTAGCTGACCGACATGCCTTCGAAGCGCTCGTGGTCGTCCACGCTCGCGACCGGCAGAGCGACCGGCGTCGGTGCGACCGAGCCCGTCCCGCACTTCACGGGAGCGCTGACCGACGACAGCTGCGTCAGCGCGAAGCTCTCGCCGGCGGTGCCGCGAACGCGCACGATCTCGCCCGCGCTGACGTTGTCGACGCCCGCGCCGCTGAAGACGAAGATCCCCTCCGAGGTCAGCGGGTCGGTGTCGACGTCTGCTGCTTCCTCCTGGAGGTAGTAGCCGTCGAACTGGCCGGCTCCCTGGAGGTCGGCGACGACGACACCCTCGATCGCCACCGACGTGTTGGCGAGCGGCGTCGCCGGGCCGCTGCCCTGGACGGCGTGGATCCGCGTCGCCGGCTCGCCGCAGTTGCCGGCCGGGTCGGGCGGCGGCGGCCCACAGGCGTTGGTCGCTCCAGGCGTGATCGCCTTGACCGAGAAGTCGGCGTTGTTGTTGTCGGTGTCCGCACCGTCCGCGCACCGGGAGAGGCCGATCCCGGCCTCGGTGTTCGAATCGGCCGCGGTCGTGCCGGTGCCCTCGGTCGAGCCGAGCGTGTCGCCCTCGTAGCTGAGCGCGTCGACCGTCGCACCAGCGAGCAGGAGCCGGATCCCGTCCGGCGAGCCGTTCTGGATCCGATCGGTGTTCGGATCGACGTCGAGGTCGCAATTCGCGACCGTCGCCGCGTTTGCACAGATGACGTAGTAGTCGCCGCCGGCGAGGCTGACCGCCGGCAGGTCGAACGTGCCGTAGACCAGACGCCCCGCAGCCGTTCACGAGCTCGACGACGTACGGGTCGAGATTGACGGAGACGGTGGAGGTGTTCTTGAGCTCGAGATACTCGGCCCCGTCGGTGCCGACCTGGTCGTAGTCGACCTCGTTGACGACTACCTTCGGCGCCGCGCACGAGTTCGCCGCGCCCGGGGTGATCGCCCGCAGCGAGAAGTCGACGTTGTTGGCGTCGGTGTCGTTGCCGTCCGGGCAGCGGGAGAGGCCGTCCCGGCGAGGTCTTCGAGACCCGTGCCCGAGCCCTCGGTCGCGCCCGCGCGTGTCGCCCTCGTAGCTGAGCGCGTCGACCGTCGCGCCTGCCAGCACCAGCCGCAGCCCGTCGGGCGAGCCGTTCTGGATCAGGTTCGGGTCGGGCGTGACGTCGAGGTCGCAATTCGCCGTCGTCGCCGTGTCCGCGCAGATCACGTAGTAGTCGCCGCCGGCGAGGCTGACCGCCGGCAGGTCGATCGTGCCGTAGACCAGGCCGCCGGTGCCGTTCACGAGCTCGACGACGTACGGGTCGAGGTTGACCGCGACGGCGGAGGTGTTCTTGAGCTCGAGGAACTCGGCGCCGTCGGTACCGGGCTGGTCGTAGTCGACCTCGTTGATGACGACCTTCGGGCCGGCACAGACGTTCGGCTGCGCCGGGCGAGCTGGTGCGAAGCGAGAAGTCGGCGTTGTTGACGTCGGCGTCGGCTCCGTCGGGGCAGCGCGAGATGCTCTCGGCGAGCGCAGGCGCGGCGGCGGCGGTGTCGACCAGGCCCGTACCGGTGCCCTCCGTCGCCCCGAGAGTGTCTCCCTCGTAGCTGACGGCGTCGATCGGCGTTAGGTCGAGGCCGAGCATGAGGCGGAGCCCGTCGGGCGCGCCGTTCTGGATCAGGTCGCTGTCGGGAGTGACGTCGATGTCGCAGTTCGCCGTGTTGGCGGCGTTGGCGCAGACGACGAAGTAGTCGCCCGCAGCCAGATCGACGTTCGGGAGGTCGTGCACCTGATAGAGCGCGCCACCGTTGCCGTTGATCAGCTCGACCCGATAGGCGTCGAGGTTGATCGGGGCGCCGGAGACGTTCTTCAGCTCGTAGAACTCGGCTGTGTCGAGTGCCGGCTGGTCGTAGTCGACCTCGTTGATGACGAGCGACGTCGATGCGGCGGAGCCGATCGATCCGAAGCTGAGGACGCCGACGGCGATGACGAGCATCGCGACGACCCGCGGCAGTGTTACCGGCGCTGCGATGCGGCGCGGCGGCAGACGAAAGTGAGACACCCAGGCTCCTCCCCTATTAGGTCCAAGCTCTCCCCAAAGTCGGTCACGGCTCCCCCTGTCGCCGCACCCCGGGCGGGACTCTAGTGGGTTCGCACGGAAACGCAAGGCGAGTTCTCGACTTCGCGACCGTGTGTAGGCATACTTCGAGACGTCCCGACGACCGAAGGAGGTGCGAACAACATGTCAGAGCTTGCCCCCTTCGCCTTCAGAGCTTCGCGGCTCTAGATCCGTCGGAAGACCACCCGGCAGCTCCCTGAGTCGCACAGGCGCGTCGCAGCGTTCGCGCGCCCATCCGCCCATCACTCGCTCAAGGAGCCTCGCTTGTACGCACTGCACGATCTCGGCTGGACTGACAGCCACACAATCGAGTTCGAACCCCACGCCGCGGGCGGCCTGACGCCTGCCCGCGTCGCCGCGCAGCATCGCGGCGCCTACGTCCTCTTCTCCGAGCTCGGCGAGCTGCGCGCCGACACGGCCGGCCGGCTCTCACACCAGGCGAACGGCGCCGGCGATCTCCCCGCCGTCGGCGACTGGGTCGCCGTCGCGGCACGGGCCGATGAGGGAGCGGCGACGATCCAGCACGTCTTCGCCCGGCGCACGAAGTTCTCGCGCAAGGTCGCGCTCCACGCCGCCGAGGAGCAGGTGCTGGCGGCGAACGTCGACGCCGTCTTCATCGTCATGTCCCTCAACGAGGACTTCAACCTCCGCCGGCTCGAGCGCTACATCACGATGGCCTGGGAGAGCGGTGCCCAGCCCGTGATCGTGCTCACCAAGACCGACCTCTGTCCCGACTGGGAGCTGCGCGTGCTCGAGGTCGAGGCGATCGCCTACGGCGTCCCCGTGCATGCGATCTCGAACATCTCCGGCGAGGGGCTCGACCGCGTCCGCGCCCACCTCTCCCCGGGCCGGACGATCGCCCTGCTCGGCTCATCCGGCGTCGGCAAGTCGACGCTCGTGAACACGTTCGCCGGCGAGGAGCTGCTCGCGACGCAGGAGATCCGCGAGGACGACGGCGAGGGCCGCCACACGACGACGCACCGCCAGCTCGTGCTGCTCCCGGAGGGCGGGCTCGTGCTGGACACACCGGGAATGCGGGAGCTGCAGCTCTGGGAGTCGTCGGACGGGATCACCGAGACGTTCTCGGACGTCGAGGACCTCGCCGCACAGTGCCGCTTCTCAGACTGCGCGCACCGGACCGAACCGGGCTGTGCCGTGCTGGCGGCGATCGAGGACGGGACGCTGCCGTTCGCACGGTGGGCCAGCTACAAGAAGCTGCAGCGAGAGCTCGCGCACCTCGAGCGCCGGCTCGACAAGCGCCTCCAGGCCGAGGAGCGAAAGCGCTGGGCGAAGGCCGGCGCCGTCGGCCGCGCGAACATGCGCGCGAAGGGACGCCGCTGAGGGGCCGATCAGCCGGCGAGGTTCATGTCTCCCGGCGTCGGCCGCCTCGTGAACGCCCAGTCGGTCGCCGCGTCGTCCGTGTCGGATCCGCTCGGGAAGGCGTGAGAGCGAGCCGGTGAGCGCGTCGGAATCGGCCACCGCCGCCGGCAACGGCGTGCCCTCGACGAGGCTGTAGGCGGACGAGCCGATCAGCGCCCGCTCGATCGCTCCCTCGTAGGAGAGCGCGTCGAGCACGACCTGGTCGACGGTGTCGAAGAGCGCGACGCCGTCGGGTGAGCCGTTATCGGCATCGACCGGCACGACGCGGAGCTGGCCCGCCAGGACCGCACCGCTCAGCGGGATCGTGTCGTACTCGGCAGCGGTCGCGCCGTCGACGAGGACGAGCGCCAGCCCGCCCAGGTCGGCGGTGCCCCGTCCCGCATTGAAGAGCTCGACGAAGCCGCCGGTGTCCGGCCCCACCTGGTCGTAGTCGATCTCGTTCAGGATCAGGCCCGGCTCGGCCTCCGGATCCACCTGTGCGCGACAGCTGAAAGTCACGGCTCCGCTCGGGTCGGTGCGCACGCCGAGCGAGCCGACGGATCCGGCCGCCGTCGTACAGGTCGTCCCGGCCAGGAAGTCGACCGAGACCGGACCCGGCGGGCCTTGCGGCCCCGTCGCACCCGTCGGCCCGCGTACGTTCCACCGCAGCGGCTGTTCGTCAGCCTTGCAGGAGCCGCCGGCCGCGGGTACGCGCAGCGCTCCGGTCGACAGGCTCGTGCAGGCGTTGATCACATCGTCGGCGAGCAGCGCTCGGACCCGCGCGCCCGCGGCGCCGGCAGCGAGCGCGAGGGTGAGGACGGCCAAGATGCCGATCTGGAGGCGACGCCGATCAGCCGACATTTGCCGCTCCTCGCGTGACGGTCGTCGTGAACGCCCAGTCCGTGGCCGCGTCGTCGGTGTCGCTGCCGTTCGGGATCCGCGCCAGCGAGCCGTTGTCGGTGTTGGAGTCCGCCGTCGCCGCGGGGAGCACCGTGCCCTCGACGAGGCTGTAGGTCGCGGTGCCGATCGTGGCCGCCTCGATCGCGCCTTCGTAGGAGAGCGCGTCGAGCAGACCGCCACCCGCGTCGATCAGGGCGACGCCGTCGGGAGCGCCGTTCTGGGCGTCGACCTCGACGACGAGGTACGCGCCGGCGGCGAGCGTGCCGCTGAGCGTGCGGCGCAGGTATTCGTCGCCGGTGCCGCCGTCGACGAGCACCAGTGCGACGCCGGCGAGGTCGGCCGGACCAACACCGGCATTGAAGATCTCGACGAAGCCGGCGCTGTCGGCGCCGACCTGGTCGTAGTCGATCTCGTTGAGCACGAGCTCGGCCGTCTCGGGCGGAGGCGGTGGGGCGTCATCCGCCTCGCAGGTCAGGACGATCGCGCCGTCGATCTCCGTCTCGACGGAGACGACGCCGCGCGTGTCGCTGCTCGTCGTGCACGCGATCCCGTCCAGGGCCTCGATCGCGTCGATCGAGCCGCCAGTCGGCCCGGGAGGTCCGGCCGGGCCGGCCGGACCTGCAGGGCCGGTGGGGCCGGTCTCACCGCGCGGACCGGGATCTCCCTGCGCGCCGGCAGGCCCCGCCGGCCCCTGCACGTTCCAGCTCAGCGCCTGCTCCGAGCGCTTGCACACCTTGCCGGCCGAAGGCACGAGCAGCAGGCCGGACTTGTGCCGACAGGCCTTGATCACGCCCTCGGCGAGCGTCGCGTCGAGCCCGGCCGTCGCACCCCCGACCGTGAGCGCGATCGCGCTCACACCGAGCGCCGCGGCGCCCACAGTGAGCCTTCGGATCCGTGTCGTCATCGTTCCTCCTCGTGAGCTGGGAGGAACCGTGATAGCCGCGGCCGCCGGCCGCGACTAGTGGCCGAAACGGCCCGACCCGCCCGGAAAGGACGGTTCTGCGCGCGAATTTCCACACACTCGACACACTTCCGTGATCGAGCTCCGCCGCCGGCGCGTCTCCTGTCGGTCCGGCTCCGGGCTAGGCGGATCCGCGGACGACCGCCGGGCTGTCCGCTGATTCCAGCAGTCGACGGGGCACGCCGCTTCCGTCCGCAAGAACAACCCAGACTGAGTCCTCGACGCCGTAGAGCACCCGCTCGTCGTCAAGCCACTCGGCCTGGTCGTCCACCGACCTCGTCTCGGCGAGCGGTCGATCGCGCAGCGTTGCCACATCGAGAACATGGAGGCGCCACTGTCCGGCTTTGCCCATCCGCTTCTTGAACGCAATGTGCTTGCCGTCAGGAGATACGGACGGGCACTCCACGCCGTCGCGGAGCACTCGTGCCGTCCGTCGCGAGACAGAACCTTCGACGAGGTACGTCTTGCCTCGCGAAGCAAGTGTCGCGTAAAAGCGGTCGCTGTTCGGCGCGAATGTCACGCCCCAAAAGTTGAAGTCAGGCGAATCGAATTTCCTGCCGTCCTTGGTTACGCGAAAGCGCTCGAGGTCCCCGAGCTTCTTGCGCCCGATGAGGTCGATGATCGTGGTCTGCGTCGAGAAGCTCCCCGGCGTTGCATATGAGTGCCCGTAGACGAAGAACGTGACGGAGCCGTACCGCCCGTCCTGTGACACGCGCGCCCGACTTGGCACGCCCTGAACCGTCACGCCACCTAGGGGCCGAAGACGGCTGTCCACGATCGTGACTCGCTGTTTCACGAGCGCGCCGGCTGGCTCCAGGCAGAGGCCGCGGCCGCCGGCGAAGTAGACGCGGCTACACGGCAGGGCGGCAGTCTTCCGCGCCGCGGGATCACGCAGCGGCGCGGACGCAGTGAAGCCGTAGAGCGACGGCCGCTTCCGATCAAGATTCCGGAAGACGATTGTGCCGTCCGCCGCGAGCGGTCTGAGGTCGTCGGATCCTGCGCTCGCAATTGGCGCCGCGGTCGTCTCTTCGCCGACCTCGGCGCGGACGACGAACGCAACGCTTGCGACCAGCGCTGCGACGCAGATGCCGGCCAGGAGCAGCAAGCGGTGGCTATTGCGCATGACGCTCTTTGCGCTGCATGTTGATGAGGACGGGCGCGGCGGTAGCGACGGCGACCACCAGAATGACGACGAAAGCGGCGACTGCTGTTTCGTAGCCGAATGCCGTCCAAAGCGCGCCAAACAGCACCGAGGCGAGCAAACGGCCGACGCTCGTCGCCGTCACAAGCGTGGCGAGGCCAGTCCCGCGAACACGGTTCTGCGCGCGAATTTCCACACACTCGACACACTTCGGTGATCGAGCTCCGCTTCCACGTCCCCGATCCCCGCCGTCGCCTCGCCGCAGTCCGCCTCGCCCACCAGCTGCGCGAGCGGCTGCCGTACGAGCTGACGCGGAACGGCCGTGCCTGGGAGCTGCGCGCGCCGGCTCCCGACGTCGCGCGCTTCGAGTACCAGTTCGAGCTGATCGACCGCGCCGGGCGCAGCGAATGGATCCTCGACCCGGAGAATCCGAAGCGCGCGTCGGGGCCGTGGGGCTTCAAGTCCGTGTGGGAAGAGCCCGGCTACGAGCCCCCCGAGTGGGTCTCCGACGAACCGGTCGGCGAGCCCGAGGCGGTCACGATCGCCAGCCGCATCCTCAAGACGGAGCTGCCGGCGCTGATCTGGGCGCATCCCGACGCGACCGAGCGCAGCCCGCTCCTCGTCGCCCACGACGGGCCCGAGTACGTCGAGCACTCCGCGCTCCTGACCTATCTCGGCCAGCTGCCCCCGCTCCGGGCGGCCTTGATCGGCCCGGTCGACCGAAACGAGATCTACTCCGCCTCGGCGCGGTACTCGCGGGCGCTCGTGGAGGAGATCCTCCCGCAACTCCCCGCGGCACCGGTCCGGATCGGGCTCGGCGCCAGCCTCGGCGCGCTCTCGCTCTTCCACACCCACCGGCGGCATCCCGAGAGCTTCGACGCGCTCTTCCTCCAGTCGGGCAGCTTCTTCCGCCGCGCCGAGAGCTACGAGCGGAACTTCCCCCGCTACGAGCGGATCGCCCGCTTCGTCGGCGGCGTCCACCGCAACCGCCCCGACCGGACGATCCCGATCGTGCTCGCCTGCGGCACCGTCGAGGAGAACCTGCCCGCGAACCGGGCGCTCGAGGAATCGCTGCGCGCCCGCGGGTACGACGCGCGGTTACACGAGTTCCGGGACGGTCACAATTGGGTCGCGTGGCGCGACTCCTTCCACCCCCACCTGCTCCGGCTGCTGCAGAGGCTCTGACCTGACCCGGCGCCACCTCTCTCTCTACTCGCCCGCGATCGGCGCCGAGGGCCGCGTGATCGCGTACGGCCACTGGGGGCGGCCGCTGCTCGCCTTCCCCTCGCAGCAGGGGCCTGCGTGGCAGTACGAGGAGCGCGGGATGGTCGACGCGATCGGCGGCCCGCTCGAGGAGGGCCGGGTGAAGCTCTACGCCGTCGACAGCTTCGACTCGGGCAGCTGGTACCGGGACGGCCTCTCGCTCGAGGAGCGGGCGCAACAGCACAGCCGCTACGAGGACTGGATCCTGAACCAGGTCGTCCCCTTCATCCAGGCGGACTCGAACACGGCCGAGATCATGGTCACCGGCGTCAGCTTCGGCGCCTACCACGCCGCCAACTTCGCGCTCCGCCACGCGCACGTCTTCCCGCTCGCGATCTGCCAGAGCGGCGTCTACGACGTCTCGGTCGTCGCCGGCGGCGAGCGCGGCGACGCCGTCTACTTCAACAACCCGGGCGACTACGTCCAGCACCTCGGCGGCGACCACCTCGACTGGCTCCGCGGCCACGTCAACCTGCTCCTGATCGCAGGCCAGGGGCAGTGGGAGGACACGACCGGCGCGCTCGAGAGCACGCGCCGCTTCGCCGCGCTCCTCGGCGAGAAGGGGATCCGCCACGAGCTCGACCTGTGGGGGCACGACTCGCCGCACGACTGGCCCGCGTGGCGCGCCCAGATCGCGCATCATCTCCCCCGCTTCCTATGACGTCCCGCACGCATCTGATCGGCCTCCTGCTCGGCACCGAGGAGGACTGGCCGCGCGCGTTCGAGCACCTGCTCGCGCAGGTCGGCCCCGTCGAGCACGGCGGCGAGACGCACGAGCTGACCACCGAGCGGATCACGAACGAGCCCTTCGACCTCCGCTCGAAGCCGCGCTACTCGCTCGTGATCGACCGGCTCGGCTGGTGGTACACGGTCCCGCGCGAGTGGCTGAAGAAGATCTCGCTGATGGACGACGTCTACCTGCTCAACAACCCGTTCACCTTCCAGGCGATGGAGAAGCACTCCGCCTACTGCGCGATGATGCGGCTCGGCCTGAACGTGCCGGAGACGTGGCTGATCCCGCACAAGAGCCCGCCCGCGAACGAGCGCTTCCAGCCGACCGCGGAGCGCTACAACCTCCCCTTCGACCTCGAGGAGATCGCGGCCAAGGTCGGCTACCCGCTCTACATGAAGCCGTTCGACGGCGGCCAGTGGGTCGGGGTGACGCGCATCCGCGACGCGACCGAGCTGCACGCCGTCTACGACACCTCCGGCGAGCGGCTGATGCACCTGCAGGCATCGGTCGAGGACTTCGACGTCTTCGCCCGCAGCCTCTCGATCGGGGCCGAGACGATGGTGATGCACTTCGAGCCCGACCGGCCGATGTACGACCGCTACCAGGTCGACCACGACTTCCTCTCGCCCGCGACCGGCGACGAGGTGGTGACGATCAGCCGGCTCGTGAACGCGTTCTTCCGCTGGGAGTTCAACTCGTGCGAGACGATCGTCAAGGACGGCGTCGCGTCACCGATCGACTACGCGAACGCATCGCCCGACGTCGCCCTCACGAGCCTGCACTACTACTTCCCGTGGGCGATCCGGGCGCTCGTCCGCTGGACGGCGTTCTGCTCGGCCAGCGGCCGCCAGATGCGGATCAACCAGACGACGCGGGACTACTTCGAGATCGGCGACCGCGACGACCTGGGCTACGAGCGAGAAGCTGGCGGCGTACCGGCGGCTCGCCGACGACTACTTCCAGGTGCCCGAGTACGACGAGTTCTGCGCCACCAGGCTGCCGCACCTGGACGAGATCCTCGTCGATTGGGTCGAGGGGCCGGACTTCGACGGCCTGCTCGTGGACACGGTCACGTCGACCTTCCCGCCGCACGAGCACGAGCACTTCGTCGCCCACTACCGCGGCCTGCTCGCCGCCTGGGCGAAGGATCAGCGCGCCGCCGCGTGAGCGAGTACCGGCTCGAGCGCACCCAGGTCGTCCCCGTCCCGCTCGAGCAGGCGTTCGCGTTCTTCGCCGACGCCCACAACCTCGAGCGGATCACGCCGCCCTGGCTCCGCTTCCGGATCGTCGAGGCACCGGACGAGCTGGAGGTCGGTGCGCGGCTCCACTACCGCCTCCGCCTCTTCGGGATCCCGATTCGCTGGCGTACCGAGATCGTCGCCTGGAACCCGCCGCGCGGCTTCGTCGACGTGCAGCGCCGCGGGCCGTTCCTGCTCTGGGAGCACGCGCACCGGCTGACCCCGACCGACGGCGGAACGGAGATCTACGACCACGTCCGCTACAGGCTGTTCTTCGGCCCGCTCGGGGCGATCGTCCGCCGGCTGCTGGTCGCCCGCTGGGTCGAGGGGATCTTCGACTACCGGGCTCGCGAGGTGCCGGGGCTGCTCAGGCGAGCGCCTGCCGCGCCGCCTCGTCGAACGGCGTGAGCTCCAGCGGCAGCAGCCTCCGGATCCGCTCCTCGCGCGCGATCGTCGGGTTGCGCAGCCCTTCGACGAGCGGCCGCGCGACCGAGGCGTTGACCGGCGTGACGAGGTTGAGCCAGAGCGACGAGAGATACGGCGTCAGCACCGGCACTTCGACGATCGCGCGGTTTCCGGCCGAGCAGCGTGGCGATCCGCTCGATCATCTGCCGGTAGGTCATCACCTCGGGCCCGCCGGTGTCGTAGCCCTCGCCGTAGGCGGCTTCCAGGCCGCAGACGCCGGCCAGGTAGCGGGCGACGTCGTCGAGCGCGATCGGTTGCGTCGGCGTCGAGACCCAGCTCGGCGTCACCATCACCGGCAGCCGCTTGACGAGGCCGAGGATCGTTTCGAACGCGGCGCTGCCCTTGCCGACGATCATCGCGGCCCGCAGCGTCGTCACGGGGACGCCGCGCGGAGGCGAGCCGCTCGCCCGTCTCACGGCGGCTGCGCAGGTGCGGCCGACGCGTCGGGGCCGTCGGCGCCGAGCCCGCCGAGGTAGACGATCTGCCGCACGCCCGCGTCCGCCGCCTCACGCGCGACGGTCTCCGCCGCGGCGCGGTCCTGCTCGGCGAAGTCGCGTGAGCCGAGCGAGTGGACGAGGTAGTAGACGGCGTCGGCATCCGCCAGCGCCTCGGCGACGCCCTCCCCGCTCGCCGCATCCGCGACGACCCAGCGCGCGCCGGGCTCGTCCCGCGTCCCGCGGGAGACCGCCGTCAGCTCGTGCTCGGCCAGGAGGGGCAGGAGCGCTCGGCCGACGACGCCGGTCGCGCCGAAGACGGTCACCCTCACGCCCGGCTCCGGAGGAGCAGGTCGAAGTAGCGTCGGCTGACCGCGGCGTGGAAGGGGCTCTGCCCCTTCGCGTAGAGCATCCCGGTCCAGGGCGGCGCGCCGGCGCGCGCCGCCAGCCGCGGCAGGTACTCGGCGACGCTGACGCTCAGCTCCTGCTGCTGTCCCTCCGGCCGCTGCGCGAGCGTGACCGAGCCGCCGGCGCGGAGGGTGAGCAGGCCGCCGCGGATCTCGTGCCGGCACGTGACGAGATCGTCTTCGAACGACAGCTCCGGCGGCCCGAACGTCAGCAGCGTCAGTCCGCCCAGCAGCTTCAGCGTCCCGCCGCCCCCACTCCAGCTCGCGCGGACGCCGCCGCGGGTGAAGCGGTCGACTGCCTGCCAGTAGGTGACGCCGAGAGTGCGGGCGCCCGCCTCGGACGCCTCGACGACGGGGTCGCTCACGAGCACCCGCTGCCGCGATTCGAACCCGCCCGACTCGAGCACGCGCTCGGTCGTCTCCCAGCCGGTCATGCGGCCACCGCCAGCGGCTTCGGGTAGTCGGGCGTGCCGAGCTCGGGGACGTAGCGGCGCACGTACTCCCCGTCCGGATCGAAGCGCTCCGCCTGGCGGCGCGGGCTCAGCCTTCGGTTCGGGCGCGAGTCTGTACCGGTGCCGGCGACCCACTGCCAGTTGCCCGTGTTGTTGGCGACGTCTCCGTCGACGAGCTGTTCGGCGAAGTGCTCCGCCCCCCGGCGCCAGTCGATCCCGAGGTGCTTCGTCAGGAACGACCCGGCGACGAGCCGCGCGCGGTTGTGCATGAAACCCTCGGCCATCAGCTGTCGCATGCCCGCATCGACGAGCGGATAACCCGTGCGGCCCTCCTGCCAGGCCTCGAAGCCCTCGTCGTCGTCGCGCCAGGCCGCCGAGCGCGGCCGCAGGTCCTCCCTGGCGAGCTCCGGGCGAGCCGCGAGCAGCTGGTGGTTGAAGTCGCGCCAGCACAGCTGCCGCACGAACGGCTCCGCGCCGTTCCGCTCGAGCGCTCTCGCGGCGACCTCGCCGGCCGAGACGCAGCCGAAGTGGAGATAGGGCGAGAGCCGAGAGGTCGCGTCCGCGGCCAGATCGTCCGCGAGCTCGCCGTACCGCGCGAGCCCGTCGTCGAGCCAGGCGTCGAGGCGTCGCCGCCCCGCGCTCTCGCCGCCCTCGGGCAGCGCCGCGGCGGTGCCGCGCGGCTGCAGCTCGTCAAGCCGGGCCGGCAGCCCGGCGTCGACCCCGTCCGGGAGCTCGATCCGGTCGGGCGCCGGCAGGACGTCGCGGCGCGGCTGCTCGTGCCAGCGGCGCCAGTAGGGCGTGAAGACCCGGTAGTGGTCGCCGCCGGCAGGCGCGAGGTCGCCCGGCGGCACGACCGTCACGCCGGGAAGGACCTCGAGCTCGATCCGGGCGGCCCCGAGCGTGCGGCGCAGCCGGCGCTCGCGCTCCTGGGCGTAGGCGCTGACGTCCTCGCTCAAGAAGACGGCCTCTGCGCCCGCCTCGACCGCGGTCCGGTACGTCTCGGCGACCACGTTGCCGCGCCGGAGCACGAGGGCGCCGCCGCGGCGTCCCAGCGAGGCATCGAGGTCGGTGAGCGCGTCGAGCAGGAACGCGACGCGGTTGGGTGCCCCGAAGGTCGAGAGCACCGCGTCGTCGAGGACGAAGAGCGGGACGATCCGCTCGGCGCGCTCGACGGCGGCCGCGAGCGCGGGGAGGTCGTGGACGCGGAGATCACGCGTGAAGAGAACGACCGCCGCTCGAAGCCCAGGTTTGCCCATCTGTGGACAAAGGGTAGACAACCGCGCAGTCAACCCGAGGAGGCAACGCAGATGGCCCGAATCGAGGAGTCGATCGACGTCGATGTCCCCGTCGAGACTGCGTACAACCAGTGGACGCAGTTCGAAGAGTTCCCGACCTTCATGGAGGGGATCGAGCAGGTGCAGCAGGTCGACGACACCCACCTGCACTGGGTCGCCGAGATCGGCGGCACGCGCGAGGAGTGGGAGGCCGAGATCACCGAGCAGCACCCCGACCACCGCGTCGCCTGGACCGCGACGAGCGGCAAGGGCAACGCCGGCGTCGTCACCTTCCACCGGATCGACGACGCGCAGACGCGCGTGATGGTGCAGATGGACTGGGAGCCGGAGGGAGTCACCGAACAGATCGGCTCCACGCTCGGAATGGACAGCCGGCGCGTGCAGGGCGACCTGCAGCGGTTCAAGGAGCTGATCGAGCAGCGCGGCTCCGAGTCGGGCGCCTGGCGCGGCGAGGTCGAGAATCCGAGCGACTAACAACGACCTGCACGCCGCGTTCGCAGGCGCGACGGCGGCGGCCGCCTGGGCCGCCGCCGAGCCCGCGCTGCGGCGCCTCTTCCGCACGCCGTACACCGACGTCCGCCTGCTGGGCGCACCGCTCTCGAAGCGGCGGTGGCGGCTCGCCGGCACCGCCGTCCACCTCGCGAACGGCGCGGCGGCCGGCGTGCTCTTCCGACGCCTCGGCCTGCACGGCTGGAAGTCCGGCATCGCTGCCGCCCAGCTCGAGGGTGCCGCGCTCTGGCCCGGAATGGCGGTCGTCGACCGCTACCACCCCGACCGCCGCAGCGGCGCCTGGCCGCCGCTCCTCCTGAATCCGCGCGTCTTCGGCCAGGAAGTGGCCGCTCACGCGCTCTTCGGCGCCGTCCTCGGCGCACTCGTCCGCAAGAGGTAGCCGTCCGCGGCCGCCGCAACGGCCGCGGACGGGGCAGACCCCTAGCTGCACCAGTCGAAGAGCTCCGGGTTGGTGAAGTGAAGCCGGATGACGGCGCCGAGCGGCAGGAACGAGCCAACGGGCAGGTTCGTGTTGATCGCACCCTCGGTGCCGCCGGAGTCGGAGTCGATCGCGTCGTAGTCGATCTGCTGCCGCGCGGCGGCGACGAGCAGGTCGTTGTCGAGCAGGAACCGCACGCCGTCCTGGACGCAGCGGGCGCCTGGCGATCGCGTCGGCGCGAGGCCGGCCTGCGTGACGAGCGCGACGAGGCGTGAAGCGCTTGTCGGGGCGAGCGACGACGTTCGCCGCGGCACGCGGCGAGCGCCGGAGCGGCGGAGGTGAGCAGTCCAGCTCCGAGCACTACCGCGAGCAGTGGAGCGATGCGTTTGTGCACGGCACGACCTCCTGTCGTGTAGATTTCATCGAACTTGGACAAAAGTTGTACGTCACATGACCCCGGCGGGCTGGATCACACGATGTCGGAGCCCCTCACTGACGACGCGGTGCTCGTCGCGGCGGGTCGCCGCCGGCGACACGGAGGCGCTGCGGGGCTCTATGACCGGTACGGCGCCGTGCTCTTCGGGCTCGCCTACCGGACGCTCGACGACCGGCAGCTGGCGGAGGACTGCGTCCAGGAGGTCTTCGTCACCGTGTGGCGGAACGCCGGGCGTTACGACCCGCGCGCGCGCGTCACGACGTGGCTCTTCACGATCGTCCGCAACAAGGCGGTCGACGCCGTCCGGTGGCGGTCCCGGCGGGCTGCGGAGCCACTGCCCGAAGATTGGTCGGCCGGCGAGTCACCGGACGCGGCGGAACTCGTCGCGGCCACCGAGAACGGGGGGCGGGTCGCCGCCGCCCTCGCCGAGCTGCCGAAGTCGCAGCTCGAAGTCGTCTCGCTCGCGTATTTCGAGGGCTTGACGAAGGCCGAGATCGCCGCCCGGCTCGACGTACCGCTCGGAACGGTGAAGGGCCGGCTTAGGCTCGCGCTCGAACGACTGCGGACCGTCGCGCCTGACTACGCGTTCGAGACGGACGCCGTCGCGCAGCCTAGGCCAGCGCCGGCACCCGCGTCGGGTCGACCCGGGCACATCGCCCGGATCGCCCGTTCGCGGCAGCCAGACAACGAAGGTCGCGCCCGCGCCGGGCTCGGAGTGGACGTCGACGGCGCCGCGGTGCGCCTCGGCGATCTGGCGGACGATCGCGAGCCCGAGGCCGCTGCCGCCTCCCGGGCGCGCGCGGCCGTCGTCGGCGCGCCAGAAGCGGTCGAAGATCCACTCCTGATGCTCGGGCGCGATCCCGGGGCCGTCGTCGGCGACGGCGAGCCACGCCCAGCCGTCGACCTCCCCGTGCGAGAGGCGGACGCTCGACCCCTCGGGCGCGACCCGGACGGCGTTGTCGAGCAGGTTCGTGACGGCCCGCTTGAGCACCTCCCGGTCGCCCTGGACGATCCGGCCGGGCACGACGGCCGTCTCCAGCTCGACCGCCCGTGCGGCGGCGGCAGCCTCGAACTCCTCACGCGCGTCCTCGAGCAGCGCCGCGAGCGGAACGGGCTCGCGGCCCGACGCCGGTGCATCGAGGCGGGCAAGTGCGAGCAGGTCGTCGGTGAGCCGCGCCATCCGGTCGATCGCGCGCTTGATCACCGCCGCGGCGGTGGCGCGGCTCTCGTCGGTCGCCTGGGCGTCGGTGAGCGCGAGGTCGAGGTTGGCCTTGATGATCGCGAGCGGCGTCCGCAGCTCGTGCGAGGCGTCGGCGACGAACCGGCGCTGCGACGCGAAGGCGACGTCGAGCCGCGCGAGCATCGAGTCGAACGTGTCCGCGAGCCGCTTCAGCTCGTCGTCGGGGCCGTCGAGCTCGATCCGGCGGGAGAGCTCGCGCGCCTGGATCTCGCGCGCGACGCTCGTGATGTGCGCGATCGGCGCGAGCACCCGGCCGGCGATCACCCAGCCGACCGCGAGGCTGGCCACGAACAGCGCGCCGAGCGCGCCGAGCGAGAAGGTGCGGAGGTTGTTGAGCGTCCGCTCGTTGACGAGATGCTCGAACGCCTGCGCGTCCACGAGCGTCCGCTCCTCGGTCTGGCTGCCGTCGTTGACCGGCACCTGCTCGACGACGACGGTCTGCGAGACCGGCTCGTCGCGGAGGCTGAGCGAGAGGCCGAAGTAGAGGCCGGCGACGAGGATCGCGGCGACGCCGAAGAGCACGCCCGAGTAGAGCAGCGTCAGCCGGACGCGGATCGAGCGGAAGAACGCCTCACGTTCCTGAGCCGCCGCTCGCGGCACGTAGGCCGGTGGAACAGTACGGACGTACGGGCCGCCGGCTGGAGCGCCCGAGCGGCGGCAGCTTCCGCGGAGCCGGCTTCGCGGGCGGGAGCGAGGCGTCAGGGGCGTGAGGCTCACGCGTCCTCCCGGAGGCGGTAGCCGGCTCCTGCACCGTCTCGATCGGGCTTCCCGCGAGCTTGCGCCGCAGCGTCATCACGGTCACGCGCACGGTCCGCGTCAGCGGGTTCGCGTTCTCGTCCCAGACGTGCGTGAGCAGGTCGAACTCGGAGATCGCCTCCCCCGGCCTCGTCATGAAGTAGCGCAGGAGGGCGAACTCCTTCGGCGTCAACGCGAGCGGCTCGCCCGCCTGGGTCGCCTCGTGGCGGACGGGATCGAGCTCGAGCGAGCCGACGCGGAGCGGCGCACTGCGGCCGCCGTCGCCGTTCCGGCGCAGCAGCGCCCGCGCCCTCGCCGCCAGCTCGCCCAGCTCGAAGGGCTTGACCAGGTAGTCGTCCGCCCCGTCGTCGAGCCCGGCGATCCGGTCGTCGACGCCGCCGCGCGCGGTCAGCATCAGGATCCGCGGCTGCGGCGCGCCGTCCGAGCGCGGCTCGGCGCGGATCGCACGGCAGACCTCGCGGCCTCCGATCGCGGGCAGGTTCAGGTCGAGGCAGATCAGGTCGTAGGGGTAGACGCGCGCCTTCACGAGCGCCTCGTCGCCGGCGTGGGCGAGGTCGACGGCATAGCCCTCGCGGCGGAGGCCCGCGGCGATCGCGTCGGCCAGGTCCTGCTCGTCCTCGACGACAAGCACGCGCATCCTTAACCCATCGTACTCGCCGCTTTTATCCGCGCTTTATCGCGGGGTTGGTTGACTGGCGGCACGTAACCGCGAGCAAGGAGCGTGCCGTGAGCGAGACGACCGTAGAGGAGCAGCGAGAGCTGCTCGAGCAGGCGCTCTTCGAGATCAAGCGGGTGATCGCAGGCCAGGACGGGATGCTCGAGCGCGTGCTCGTGTGTCTGCTCGCCGGCGGCCATCTCCTGATCGAGGGCGTCCCCGGCCTCGCCAAGACGCTGACGATCAAGACGACCGCTCAGGTGCTCGGCGGCAGCTTCCAGCGGATCCAGTTCACGCCCGACCTCGTCCCCTCCGACCTCGTCGGCACACGGGTCTTCCGCCCCAGCTCGGCCGACTTCGACACCGAGCTCGGCCCGGTCTTCTGCAACTTCCTGCTCGCGGACGAGATCAACCGCGCGCCCGCGAAGGTGCAGTCCGCGCTGCTCGAGGTGATGCAGGAGCGCCAGGTGACGATCGGCCAGGAGACGCACGCCGTCCCGCAGCCGTTCCTCGTCATGGCGACCCAGAACCCGATCGAGTCCGAGGGCACCTATCCGCTCCCGGAGGCCCAGGTCGACCGCTTCATGCTCAAGATCCTCGTCGGCTACCCCGAGCACGACGAGGAGCTGACGGTCGTCCAGCGCTCGCTCGTCGCCACGCCCGAGCTCCGGCGCGTGCTCGAGCTGGAGCGGCTGCGGGAGCTGCAGGAGGCCGCGGCCGCGGTCTACGTCGATCCCGGGATCATCAGCTACACGGTCCAGCTCGCGACCGCGACCCGCGATCCCGGTGCCTACGGGCTCGGCGACCTGGCGCCGTTCGTCTCCTTCGGCGCCAGCCCGCGCGGGCCGATCAGCCTCGTCCAGTCGGCGCGCGCGCTCGCCTTCCTCCGCGGCCGCGACTACGTCGTCGCGCAGGACGTCGACTCGCTCGCGAAGGACGCGCTCCGACACCGGCTCGTGCTCAGCTACCAGGCGCTCGCGGAGCAGGTCGACGCCGACCGGATCCTCGACGCCGTGCTCGAGAAGGTGACCGCGCCCGAGCTCGAGGTCGGGAGGCGGGAGACGGCGGCGTGACACCGTCGCGCCGCCAGGAAGGGGCGCGGGGGAACCGGCGGGTTCCCCCGAAGGAACGCGCCGATGCGCAGCATCGGCGGCAGCGCGAAGGGGGCCCGCGGGGGAAGCCGGGCTTCCCCCGCGCGACCGAGCTGAAGGCGAGGGAGGCGGCTTGACGGTCGCTCCCGAAGCGCACCCCCGCCCGCCCGACCGGCCGGGGCCGGGGCCGCTGCCGGAGACGCTGCTCCGAGCGCTCGACCTGACGATCGGGCGGCGGATCGAGGGGATGCTGGCCGGCGACCACCGGTCGTCGGTGCTCGGCCAGGGCAGCGAGCTCGCGCAGGTCCGCCCCTACGTCCCGGGCGACGACGTCCGCCGGATCGAGTGGAACGTCACCGCGCGCACCGGCGAGACGCACGTCCGCGTCGACCTCGCCGAGCGCGTGCTCGTGACCTGGCTCGCGCTCGACGTCTCGGCGTCGATGTCCTTCGGGACGGCCGAGCGGCGGAAGGCCGACGTCGCCGAGGGCGTCGCGCTCGCGCTCGGCCATCTCGCCAGCCGCCGCGGCAACCGGCTCGGCCTCGTCGCGTTCGGGGACGAGCGGGCACAGGCGATCCCGCCGCGGGCGGGACGCGCCGGCATGCTCGGGCTGCTGCTCTCGCTGCGGCGCGAGCCGGTGCTCGAAGGCGGCGGCGCCACCTCGCTCGGCGCCGCGCTCGGGCTCGTCGCGCGGATGGCGCAGCAGCGCTCGCTCGTCGCGATCGTCTCCGACTTCCGCGGGCCCCGCGACTGGCGCCCGCCGCTGCTGCAGCTCGCCGGCGGCCACGACGTGCTCGCGGTCGAGATCCGCGACCCGCGCGAGGAGGCGCTGCCGAACGTCGGCGAGCTCCGGCTCGTCGACCCGGAGACCGGCCGCCAGCTCCGCGTCGACACCGCGAACGCGAAGCTGCGCGAGCGCTTCGCGGCAGCGGCAGCCGCCGAGCGGCAGGAGATCGCGAAGGAGCTCTCCTCGCTCGGCGTCGGCCACGTCGTGCTCTCGACCGAGGGCGACTGGCTGCGCCCGCTCGCGCTCCACCTCCGCCGCCGCGGAGGCCGCCGGTGAGCTTCCAGTGGCCGCTCGCGCTGCTCGCGCTGCTCGCAGTTCCGCTTGCGATCTTCGGCTACGTCCTGCTCGAGCGGCGCCGGCACCGCCAGGCGGCCGCGTTCGCGACGCCCGCCCTCGTCCCGAATCTCGTCGGCCGCAGCCCCGGGCGGCTGCGCCACCTACCGCCCGCGCTCGCGCTGCTCGCGCTGGCGGCGCTCGCGACCGGGCTCGCTCGGCCGCATGCGACGCTCTCGGTCAAGCAGGAGCAGGCGACGGTCGTGCTCGCAATGGACACGTCCCGGTCGATGGTCGCGAACGACGTGCCGCCGAGCCGGCTGGCCGTCGCACAGCAGGCCGTCCGCCGTTTCATCGGCAAGCTGCCCGAGGAATACCGCGTCGGCATGGTCTCGTTCGCGCAGAGCGCGCAGACCGTCCTGCCCGCGACGGCGAACCGCGAAGCCGCCCAGGCCGCGCTCCGCAACCTGCGGACCGGCGACGGCACCGCGCTCGGCGAGGGGATCGCGCGGGCGATCCAGGTCGCGCAGCGCGTCCCGGCCGAAGAGGGCAAGAAGCCGCCGGCGTCGATCCTCGTCCTCTCCGACGGCGCCCAGACGCAGGGCGTGCTCGAGCCGCAGGCGGCGGCGGCGCGGGCGAAGAAGCTGAAGATCCCGGTCTACACGGTGGCATTCGGAACCGACCAGGGGGTGGTCGAGGTGGTCGACGACAACGGCTTCACACAGCGCGTCACGGTCCCGCCGGACCCGCCGACGCTGCGAAAGGTGTCGCAGACGACCGGCGGGCGCTTCTACGCCGCGCCCGACGCGGCAGAGCTGAACGCGGTCTACGAGGAGCTCGGCTCGAGGATCGGCAGCGTCAAGAAGGAACGCGAGGTCACGGCCGGTTTCGCTGCGGGCGGTGCGTTCCTGCTCCTCGCCGCCGGCGCCATCTCGGCGTTCCTCTTCGGGAGGCTGCCGTGAAGCGCTCTCTGCTCGTCCTCATCGCCGTCGCGGCCGTCGCCGGCTTCGGCCCTTCCGCGGCGAACGCCGGAACGGAGTGCGACGGCCTGATCGTCTGCATCCCGGTCAAGGGGCCGTGGGTGCAGGTGCCCGGCGGCGGGACGCCGACCTACTACCAGCTCTCCTGTCCCGGGCGCGGCCAGATCATCGGCGGGCTCGACGCCGACCGCGCCGGCCTGCTCGAGCTCTCGTTCCTCGGCACTGCTCGGAGGGCCGGTCGGCCCAGGCGTGACGACGAACCGGTCCGCCGTCTTCGTCGCGAGGACGACACGGTCGCTCGCGAGCTTCCGGCCGCTGCTCGGCTGCATCCCCGCCAGCGGCGGCGGCGGGCGCTCGCGCACCTCTTACAAGCCGAAGCGGAAGCTGATGGCGGCCGCGCCGGTCGTGGACGCCACGATCCGCCGCGTCAAGGACATCCGGCTGAAGGACACGCCTCGCGAGCGCGCCGGGCTCTCCTGCCTCGCCGGTGAGCGGCTGCTGGCGTACTCGACCGCCGTCGCCTTCCGCCGCAACCGGCCGCTCGCGCTGAGCGCACTCGGCTCCGTGCGGGCGACCGCGCGGGCCGCCGCGAACCGCGTCGTCGTCGACGTCCGCTCCGGGATCACTCGGCCGCAGAACGTCCGCGTCGAGCTGCAGATCCACGCGATCTGCGTGCGGGGGCCAAGCTGAGCTTCGCGACGCCCGCTGCTGCTGCTCGGCCTGCTGCTGCTGCCGCTGATCGTCCTCGCCTACCGGCGCCTGGAGCGGCGGCCGAGCAAGTTCGCCGTCCGCTACACGAACCTCGACGTGCTCGCGAGCGTCGTCGGCAGCACGCGCTCGTGGCGCCGACACGCCGGCCTGGCGCTCTTCCTGCTCGCGCTGGCGGCGCTGCTCGTCGGCTTTGCCCGGCCGAGCATGACGCGGCTCGCCGACCGCGAGGAGGCGACGATCGTGCTCGTGATCGACGTCTCCGGCTCGATGCAGGCGGAGGACGTCGAGCCGACGCGGCTGGAGGCGGCGCAGCGGGTCGTCCGCGGCTTCATGAAGGAGCTGCCGAAGCGCTTCAAGGTCGGCGTCGTCGCCTTCTCGGAGACGGCGGAGGTCGCGGCGCCCGCGACCGACGACCGGCAGCTCGCGATCGACGCGATCGACTACCTCTACCCGCAGCGCGGCACCGCGATCGGGGACGCGATCGCACGCGGCGTCGAGGTGGCGCGCGCCGCCGACGCGGGCGACCGCGGCGTCGCGCGACCGGCCGCGATCCTGCTCCTCTCGGACGGCTCGCAGACGGAGGGGATCCTGCTGCCGCAGGAGGGCGCCGCCCGCGCGAAGTCGTTCAAGATCCCCGTCTTCACGATCGCGCTCGGCACGCCCGAGGGGATCGTCGAGTTCAACCGCTTCGGCGGCACGCGGATCATCCCCGTCCCGCCCGACCCGGCGACGCTGCGGCAGATCGCGACGTCGACCGGCGGCCGCTTCTACGAGGCCGAGAACGTCGACGACCTGCGCGAGGCGTACGACAAGATGGGGTCGCTCGTGAGCAAGGTGGAGAGGAAGCAGGAGGTGACGTTCGCGTTCCTGGCCGGCGGCCTGGTGCTGCTGCTCGCTGCCGCGGCGATCGCCGTCGATCACCTTCCCGAGGCTGCCGTGAGGCTCGTCGCGCTCGCGGTCGCCGCGGCCGCGCTCGCTCGCCGGCTGCAGCGGCGGCGACGACGAGGAGTCGACACCGGCGACGACCGCGACGCAGACGGTCACCGTCCGCGAGTCGACGCCGACCGAGACGGCCGCCGCCCCCGACCGGGCCGGCTCGCTCGCCGCCGCGGTCGAGCGGGTCATCCCCTCCCTCGTCAACGTCCAGACGACGTCGTTCGGCGGCGGCGAGGGCGAGGCGTCGGGCGTGATCCTCCAGCGCGACGGGCTGATCCTGACGAACAACCACGTCGTCGAGGGCACGACGGGGATCACGATCGCCTTCAACGACGGCGTCCACAAGACGCCGCTCGAGGGGACGGTGATCGGGACGGCGCCGGAGCGCGACCTCGCGGTCGTCCGCGTCGAGGCGAGCGACCTCACCCCGGTCGAGCTGGCGCGCTCCTCGGCGCTTCGGCTCGGGGACGTCGTGATCGCGCTCGGCTTCCCGGCCGGCCTCGGCGGCCCGACGGTCACCTCCGGCATCGTCTCCGGGCTCGACCGCACGATCGAGGGCCCGAACGGCGACCTGACCGGGCTGCTCCAGACCGACGCGGCGATCAACCCCGGCAACTCCGGCGGGCCGCTCGTCGACCGGTCGGGGCGGCTCGTCGGGATCAACACGGCCGGGATCCGGAACGCCGACACCGAGAACATCGGCTTCGCGATCGCGATCGACGAGGCGCTGCCGGTGATCGCCCGGATCAGCGACGCGCCGCCGGCGGCGCAGGCATGGCTCGGGATCGCGTACAGCTCGGTCGACTCCGAGTCGGCGGCCGTCCAGCTCGGGCTCGACTCCTCGACCCGCGGCGCAGCCGTGACCGTCGTCTATCCGGGCGGGCCTGCCGACAAGGCGGACATGGCGGTCGGCGACGTGATCATCGCCGCCGACGACGTGCCGATCCGGAATGCGAACGCGCTCGCGAAGCTGATCGCGGAGCGGGAGATCGGCGACGAGCTCGATCTCGAGCTGATCGACAGCCGCGGCCCGCGGCTCGTCACGGTCGAGGTGCACAGGAGGACGCCAGGCGCGCTACCGTAGGGGTGTGAGCCCGCGTCCCTCGGGTCGACGCTTCGCCGCCTTCCTGGTCGCGCTGGCGCTCGCCGCGAGCTGGGATCTGGCGGCTCGTGCTCTGGACCCCGGACTTCGTCGACCCCGCCGCATACATCAACCGCCTGCTCGACGGGCAGCACGCCGGCGGCACGAACCTGGCCCGCTTCGACGAGCCGCCGTACAACGCGCTGATGCAGCAGGCGTCGCGCCTGCGAGGCGCAGCCCGCGACAAGGCCTACGCCGAGCTGGACCTGCGACTCGCCCGCGACGCCGCACCGCTCGCGCCGATCGCCGTCCTGAACGAGGTGACGCTCGTCTCGGGACGCGTCGGCTGCATGTTGCGGCGGCCGGGTCTCGTGCTCACGACGGTCTGCCTCAAGCGGTGAGGCGCGGCTCCTGATCCTCGCCTGCCTGGCCGCGCCGAGCCTGCTCGCGGTCGCGGTGCTCCCCGGTGCGCAGGGTCGACGGATGCGCGGGCGGGCGGGATCTTCCGGGTCAGCTTCCAGGGCTCGAGCAGCCTGCAGGCGTTCGATCACGTCGACCCGGCGCTCGCCTACACCCGCGAGAGCTGGGCGCTGCTGGACACGGTCTGCGCCCGGCTGATGCGCTACCGCGACCGGCCGCCGCCCGAGGGCTACCGGATGGTGCCCGAGGTCGCGGCCGCCTTCCGCCAAGGTCTCGTCACGACGGGAAGACGACCTGGACGTTCAGGCTGCGCACCGGCTTCCGCTTCAGCGACGGCAGCCCGGTCCGCGCCGACGCCTTCGCCCAGGCGATCCACCGCACGATGGCACCGGGCGTCGACTCACCTGCCTACCGGTACACGCAGGCGATCGTCGGCGCCGAGGACGTCCACGCCGGCAGGGCGGCGCCGCGCATCCGGCGTCGACCGCGCGCGGCAACACGCTCGCCGTCCGCTTCACCCGCGAGGTGCGGGACTTCGCCGCCTGGACGACGATGCCGTTCTTCTGCGCCGTCCCGCCGACGCTCCCGCCCGACGCGGAGGGCGTGCGCACGTTCCCCGGGCGCCGGCCCCTACACGATCCGGGAGTACCGACCCGACGAGCGCATCGTGCTCCGCCGCAACCGCTACTACGGCGGCGAGCGCGTCCATCACGTCGACGGCTTCGACGTCGACCTCAGCGCCGACTCACCGGAGGAAGTGCTCGACCGAATCGAAGCGGGCAAGGCCGACTGGGGCTACACGCTGCCCGCAGCCGCCTTCGATCCCCAGCGGCGGTCTGATCGGCAAGTACGGCATCGACTACTCACGATTCTTCGGGTCATGCCCGGGCTGACCGTCTGCGATGTACGTCCTCAACTCATCGCGGCCGCTGTTCAAGGACAACGCGCAGCTGCGCCGCGCGGTGAACCTCGCGCTGGACCGGGCCGCGTTCCAGCTCCGCGGTCGCGGCGACGGTCGACCGACCAGTATCGTGCCGCCGCGGCGTGCCGGGATTCCGGGATCGCACGGATCTACCCGCGCGAGGGTGACCTGGCTCGAGCGAAGAGCGCTCGCGGCCGGAAACCTGCGCGGCGGCAAGATCGTCCTCTACGTTCCCGACGTCTGCCCTGGACGATCGGCTTCGCCCAGTGCGTGGAGCAGCAGCTGGCAGAGATCGGGCTCGAGGTCGAGATCCGGCCGTTCGCCGAGCTGGACGACCGACGTCCGCGTATCTCGGGCCGGCTGGGCAACCCGGACGAGCCCTGGGACATGGCGCTCGTCCTGTGGACCCTGACTTCGTCGATCCCGTACGCCTACATCAACCGGCCTGCTCGACGCGCAGCACGCGGGCGGCACCAACCTGGCGCGCTTCGACGAGCAGCGAGTACACCGACGCTGATGCAGCAGGGCGGCACGCCTGCGAGGCGCCGCCCGCGGCAAGGCATACGCCGAGCTCGACCTGCGAACTCGCGCGCGACGCCGCGCCGGTCGTGCCGATCGTCGTCCTCAACGAGGCGACGCTCGTCTCGGCACGCGTTCCGAAGCATGCATGCTGCTGCGGCCCGGCCTCGTGCTGACGACGGTCTGCCTGAAGCGGTAGCGCGGCGCTAAGGCGCCTGCACCGTCACCCAGACGAGCCCGGCGGCGACGGCGATCCCGACACGGGACTGTTGCCGACCTCGATCGTCGCGACGACCTTTCTGCGTCGCGGGATCGATGCGGGAGACCGTGCCGTCGCCGGCGTTCGCGACCCACACGGCCTGCTCGCCGACGGCGACGCCCTCGGGCTCCTCGCCGACCGTCGATCTGACGCGTCTGCGTACGTGCTGGGATCGATGCGGGTCACGAGGTCGTCACCGCTGCTGGTGACCCAGACGGCGTCGTGGCCGTAGGCGATCCCGGTCGACCGCCGGCCCACGCTGGATCTGCCGAGCGGGCCGGCGAGGAAGGTGGCTGGGTTGAAGCGGTAGACGGTCGAGTCGCCGGAGCTGACGACCCAGAGCGAGCCGCCACCCTCGACGACAGCCGTCGGCCTCGAGCTCCGGCGTCCGTCCGCTCGACGTCGCTCGACGTCGGGTCGATGCGCGCCAGCGTCGCGTCGCCGAAGACGGCCCAGACCGCAGTCGCTCCCGGCAGCGACGGCCCCGACGACGGACGCGAACTTCGTCTGCGCGACATCGTCGATCGTCTTGATGCCGCCGAGCTGCGGGATCGATCCGGGAGATCTGCCCGGTGAGGCCGTGCGCGACCCAGAGATAGCCGTGGCCGAACGCCACCCCGGTGGGGGTCGCATCGAGCAGCGATGGTCGTCGACGACCGTTCCTCGAGCGCGGGATCGATGCGCGTGAGGGACTTGCCGTCGAGGTTGCCCGCGTTGCCGACCCAGACCGCGCCTCCGCCGGAGGCGATCGGGCCGGGCTCGGCCCGGCCGGCGACGGCGTCCACGACGTGGTTCGTCTTCGGATCGATCACGGCGACCGAGTTCGGCGTCGCGTGATCGCGGCGGCTCGTCGCGGAGCAGGACGCTGCGGCCACGCGTCGCCGACGGACGGTCCCGCGACGCATCGCGATCCGGCGTCGGCGGCGCTCCGCCTCGACCGCTGTCCGGGGCGGTGCCGGCTCGCCCGGCCGGAGCGACAAGGGCGGGATCCTGGTCGAGCACCTGCCGTTCGAGTGCCTTCAGCTCGGCGCCGGGCTCGATTCCGAGGCCCTCGACGAACGCCTCGCGCGCGGAGCGGTACGCGGCGAGCGCGTCGGCCTGCCGCCCCGACCGGTAGAGCGCGAGCATCTGTTGCGCGCGGAAGCGCTCGCGGTACGGGTGCTCCGCCACGAGCGCGTCCAGCTCGTGGATCAGGTCGGCGTGGCGGCCGAGCGCCAGGTCCGCATCGATCCGATCTTCGAGCGCTCCCAGGCGCTGCTCCTCGAGCTGGGCCGCGGCAGCGGCACCGAACGGCGCTCCGTCGAGCTCGGCCAGCGGCGCGCCGCGCCAGAGCGCGAGCGCCTCGTGCAGCGCCTCGGCAGCTCGGGCCGGCTCGGACGCGTCGCGCGCCTCTGCGCGGAGCGCCGTGAACGCCTGCAGGTCGAGCGCGCCCGGCTCGAGCTCGAGCACGTACCCCGGCGAACGCGTTCGCAGCGATGCACCGTCTTCCCCGAGCGCCTTGCGCAAGCCGGGCGACGTACACCTGCAGCGCCGAGCGCGCCGTCTCCGGCGGCGTGTCGCCCCAGAGCTCGTCGATCAGCCGCTCGGTCGGCACGACGCGGTTGGCCTCCAGCAGGAGCAGCGCGAGCACGGCCCGCTGCTTGCGCGGCCCCAGCTCGAGCCGGATCCCGCCGCGCTCTGCCTCGAGCGGCCCGAGCAGCCGAAAGCGAAGATCGCTCATTTCAGGATCCAGTTTGGCGTCCTTTTGGCCGGAATTCAGCACCTCCGCGGATGTTGGCGCAGTCCATCCGACAGGAGGTAGAGGCAGATGACAAGGACAATGCGGCTGCTGCTCCTCGCAGCGGCACTCGTGACCCTCGCGAGCGGCGTCGCGCTCAGCTCGGCGTCAGGCGCGTCGAGCGACTCGAAGCGGTTCGAGGCGCACTTTCAGGAGAGCAACGTGTCGGTGACGAACCGGATCGCCGATCTCGGCCTCTTCCAGCTGATCAACACCGGCACCGGGACGGTCGACGGGTTCGGCCCCGCGACGATGATGCTCGCGATGTCGCAGGACCGCTCGGTCACTCCGTGCGGCCCGGGCAGCTGGACGAACGCGGGCATCCGGCGGATCGTCGTCGCCGCCGGTGTGCTGATCCTTCGCAGCAAGGCGTACGTCTGCCAGACCGGTGCCGGTCCGGTCGCGACGGCCCAGTGGCAGGTCGACGGGGACTCGAGCACGGGGGTCTTCGCCGGCGCCCGAGGGAGCGGCACCGAAACGGTGCACATCCCGACCGCGCAGTCCTCGCTCTCGGGGAAGCTGAAGCTCGTCGGAGGCGAGAAATGAAGCTCGCGTTCGGCACCGTCCTCGGCTCGGCAGTCGCGGCCGGCGTCGCGGTGGCAGCGCTTGCTGTGAGCGCGGCGGCGGGCGCCGAACCGGCTCGCGGGAAGCCGGCGAGCGCGAGCGGGCTACGCGTCGTCGCGACGATCGAGGTCCGGGGCGCCCCCTCGGGCATGGTCATGGCCGCAGGCTCGCTCTGGGTCTCGCTCGGCGTCGACGGGATCGCCCGCATCGATCCCGCCACGAACGAGATCGTCGCCCGAATCCAACCGGGCGGCGTCTCGCTCGCGGCAGGCTTCGGCTCGATCTGGGCGGTCGACATCTTCGCCGACGTCCTGCTCCGCATCGACCCGGAGACGAACCGGATCACCGACCGGATCCCCGTCGGGGGCCTGCCGACCGGGATCGCGATCGGCCACGGCTCCGTCTGGGTCGCGAACCAGCTCGACTCGACCGTCTCCCGGGTCTCGCCCGAGACCGGCCGGACGGTGGCGACGATCCAGCTGGACCGGGGCGGGATCTGGCCCGACGCGATCGTTGCGACATCAGGAGCGGTCTGGGCGGTCGCCGGGGACGGGAACGTCGTCGACCGGATCCGGCCCGAGACCTCGACCGTCGACCTACGCATCCCGCTCAGAGGCGCACGCGCGCTCACCGTCGCGCTCGGCTCCGTCTGGGTCGGTATCGCCAACAGCGCGTCGCTCCTCCGGATCAGGGACGGAGAGGCCGTGCGGATCGCGGTTCCGGGCCACCGTGCCAACGGCCTTGGGCCCCCAGCTGGCCGGAGGCGATGCGCTCTGGCTGGCGGTGCCCGGACGCGTCGCACGAGTCAGGCCTGCGAACGGAGACAAGCTCGGGATCCGGTTCCCCGCCGGCCACTACCTGAGTGCGATCGTCGCCGGCGGCGACATCTGGGTCGCCGACCAGACGGCGGAACGCATCGTCCGGCTCACGGTCACGAACCCCGCCGGAACCCGTGATCGCTCGGAGGAAGGAGCGTCGGGCGACCTAGCCGCCCAGGCGCTCCCGCAGCTGCGTCCGGCACCGGCACGCTCTCGCCGCGCGCGTAGTCGTAGGAGACGAGGACGCTCTTCGCCTCGGCGACGACCCTGCCGTCGGCCGCGATCACGTGCTCGAGGTCGAAGCTCTTCGTCCCGATCCGCGGGCAGCGCGTGCGCACCTCGACCTCCTCGCCCATCCGCAGCTCCGAGCGGAAGTCGATCTCGACGCGGGCGAGGATGAAGTCGTTGAGGCCGCCGAGGACGCCGATCCGCGCCTCCTCGAGGTAGGTGGAGTAGACGGCGTTGTTGACGTGCCCCATCGCGTCGCAGTCCCGGAAGCGGACGGTGTCGCGGTGCACGTGGGGGAAATCGGCCACGGCGACTGTCTACCACGCGGGAAGACGGGGAGGCTCCGCAGCGTCCGGAGGACATGAGACGAACGCTCGCACTCGTCACCGCCGTCGTCGCAGCAGCCGCGTCGGCGTCCGCGCTCGCAGCGAGCCCGTCGAAGATCCCCGTCTCGCCGGCATCGACGACCGCGGGCGTCGCCACGCTCGAGCTCGTCGACGCGATCGAGTGGAGCGGACGCAGCATCCCGGCACGCAACGGCGTCCACTACGGCCTCTGCGACCGCGGTCCGCTGCGGCCGTGCAACCTCGGCCTGGGCGCGTTGGCCGCGAGGCGGCAGGCCGTCGCGCTCGCACGGGCCGCCTTCCGCGACACGGCCGTCGAGCTCGTGGTGGTCGGGCTGCCCCAGTCGCCGACGCGCCATGTGTTGCTCGTCTTCGAGCGGGACATCCTCACCGAGACTCTCGACCCCGTGGCGGCGACCGCGGCGCGACTCTATGCAATGGGCGCCCTCGTCCCGCACTCACCCACGGAAGACAGCCTCGTCCTCTTCAGGCTACGACCGTCTCCCGGCGCACGTTCGGGTCCGTGAAGACGTCGAGATCGTCGCGACTCGTCGAGGAGAACTCGGAGACGACCGCTCCTTCGGGGCCGGCCGTGAAGGAGTGGAGCGTGTCGGGCGGGATCGTGAACTGCTCGCCCGGGCCGAGCGCGAGCTCGCTGCCGTCGACGTAGAGGCGGACGAGCCCGCGACGGCAGCGGAAGGTCTCCTCCTTACCGGGACCGCCGCCGAAAGGCGGATGCCGGTGCTCGGGGCAGCTCTGACCCGGGTAGAGCACGAGCTCCTTCGCGCAGTAGCGGTCGGTGTTGACGTAGACGAGCACCATCAGCCCCTCTTCGCGAAGCCGTGAGAGCCCGAAGTCGGCGACCTCGATCCCTGCGCGCTCCGCGTCGGTGAGAACGATGCCGCATGCCGCGAGCTCGTCCGCCGCGTAGTCCTGGGCCGCCTGCTGCTCCTCACGGGTGATCACGGCATCATCGTGCCCAGTCCATCGGCTCCGGTTGCGGGAACCCGGAGTGGACGGCGACCGCCCCGCCCGCGCCCGCGGACTCCTCGACCGCATTCAGCACCTCGACCACGTGGGCCGCATGCTCGGCCCCGGCACGGTGCGGCCGGCCCTCGTCGATCGCGCGTGCCAGGTCGACGAGTGCGCGTCCCCAGTCGTTTCCCGGGAACGGCTCGCGCACGGGCGGGATCGTGGTGTACTCCCCACCCCGCTGCTGGTGCTCGAGCAGCGAGTTCGCCTCCGACCACGTCGGCATGTAGAGCGAGCCCTCGTCGCCGTGCACCTCGATCCCGCTCTGCTTGCACGGGCCGACGTAGAAGCTCGCGGTCAGGCGTGAGACGACATCGCCCTCGTGCTCGAGCACGGCGACGACGAAGTCCGGAGCCGCCGGCGTGAAGGATCTGCCGTCGAGCAGCACTCGATCGGTCTGCAGCGTCGTCGCGAACGCCCGCACCAGCCGCACCGGACCGAAGATGGCGGTCAGGATCGTGAGCGGATAGATGCCGACGTCGACCGGCCGGACCGACCGCGTAGAGGCTGCGCGGGTCCGGGTGCCAGGACTCGATCCGATCCCAGTTCGCCTCCGCGTAGACGGCGCGCACAGTCCCGACCGCTCCCTCGCGCACGCGCTTCCAGAGCGTCTGCTGCGCCTCTCCCAGCAGCGTCGCCGGCGCGCTGCTCAGCCGCACGCCGTGCTCCTCCGCCAGCTGGACGAGCCGGACCGCATCACCGTGACGGAGCGCGAGCGGCTTCTCGCTGTGCACGTGCTTCCCAGCCGAGAGCGCCGCCGAGGCGACGTCGAAATGGGCCTGCGGCACCGTCAGGTTGACGACCGTGTCGACGGCGTCGTCGGCGAGCACCGCGGCGAGATCGGCGTACGCGCGGCCGCCGAACTGCGCCACGAGCGCCTCGGTCCGTGCGGTGTCGAGGTCGGTCGCGCCGGCGAGCTCGAGCTCCGGCGCCGCGACGATCGAGGCCGCGTAACGGTCGGCGATGTTGCCGGCGCCGATGAGCACGACCCTCATCGCAGCCACTCCTCCAGCTGCTTGCGCATCGCGCGGACCTCCTCGCTCGGGTCGTAGCTCTCGGGCTCGTGCTCGACGGCGAGCGCGCCCTCGTAGCCGATCCTCGCCAACGTCCGGACGCATTCCTCGACGTCGACGACACCGCTACCCAGGCGCAGGTCTCGTGCGGCTCGCCGGCGCTCCCGCAGCTCGTCCGGTACGGGCACGCTTTCGCCGCGCTCGTAGTCGTAGGAGACGAGGACGCTCTTCGCCTCGGCGACGACCCGCCCGTCGGCGGCGATCACGTGCTCGAGGTCGAAGCTCTTCGTCCCGATCCGCGAGCAGCGCGTGCGCACCTCGACGTCCTCGCCCATCCGCAGCTCGGAGCGGAAGTCGATCTCGACGCGGGCGAGGATGAAGTCGATCAGGTCGCCGAGGACGCCGATCCGCGCCTCCTCGAGGTAGGTCGAGTAGACGGCGTTGTTGACGTGCCCCATCGCGTCGCAGTCGCGGAAGCGGACGCTGTCGCGATGGATGTACGGGATGATCGGCCACGGCGACTGTCTACCACGCGGGAAGATCGCGGAGGCTCCGCAGCGTCAGGTGGACATGAGCACGAACGCTGCACATCCTCGTCGCCGCCGTCGGCAGCGCCGCGTCGGGAGCGCACTCGCCGCGACCCCGGCACGATCTCCGTCTCGCAAGGCTCGACGACCGCAGGCGTCGCCACGCTCGAGCTCGTCGACCCGAGTGCACTGGAGCGGCCGCAGCGTCCCGGCGCGCAACGGCGTCCACTACGGCTTCTGCGACCGCGGCCCCCTGCGGCCGTGCAGCCTCGGCTGGGGCGCGTTCGCCGCGAGGCGCCAGGCTTTGAGCTCGCGCTGGCGGCCTTCCGCGACACGGACGTCGACATCGTGGTGGTCGGGCTGCCGCAGTCGCGGACGCGCCACGCGCTGCTCGTCTTCGAGCGAGACGTCCTCAGCCGAGGATCTCGACCCGCTCGCGGCGACCGCGGAGCGGCTCTACGCGATGGGCGGTCTCGTCCCGCACTCGGAGACCGAGGACAGCCTCGTCCTCGTCAGGCTACGACCGTCTCCCGCCGCACGTTGCGGGTCGGTGAAGACGTCGAGGTCGTCGCGGCTCGTCGAGGAGAACTCGGACACGACAGCGCCGTCCGGGCCGGCCGGGAACGAGTGCAGCGTGTCGGGCGGGATCGTGAACTGCTCGCCCGGGCGGAGGACGAGCTCGCGCCCGTCGACGTCGCAGCGTGGACGAGCCCGCGGCGGCAGCGGAACGTCTCCTCCTTACCGGGGCCGCCGTCGAAGGGCGGATGCCGGTGCTCGGGGCAGGTCTGACCCGGGTAGAGGACGAGCTCCTTCGCGCAGTAGCGGTCGGTGTTGACGTACACGAGCACCATCAGGCCCTCCTCGCGCAGCCGTGAGAGCCCGAAGTCGGCGACCTCGATCGCGTCGCGCTCGGCGTCGGTGAGGACGATGCCGCAGGCCGCGAGCTCGTCCGCCGCGTAGCCCTGGGCCGCCCGCTGCTCCTCGCGCGTGATCACGGCGTCATCGTGCCCAGTCCATCGGCTCCGGTGGTGGGAACGCGGAGTGGACGGCGACCGCCCCGCCCGCGCCGGCCGACTCCTCGACCGCGTTCAGCACCTCGACCACGTGGGCTGCATGCTCGGCCCCGGCACGGTGCGGCCGGCCCTCGTCGATCGCGCGGGCCAGGTCGACGAGGGCCCGTCCCCAGTCGTTTCCCGGGAACGGCTCGCGCACGGGCGGGATCGTGGCGTACTCCCCGCCCCGCTGCTGGTGCTCGAGCCGCGAGTTCGCCGCCTGCCACGTCGGCATGTAGAGCGAGCCCTCGTCGCCGTGCACCTCGATCCCGCTCTGCTTGCACGGGCCGACGTAGAAGCTCGCCGTCAGGCGCGAGACGACATCCGCCCTCGTGCTCGAGCACGGCGACGACGAAGTCCGGAGCCGCCGGGGTGAAGGACGTGCCGTCGAGCAGCACTCGGTCGGTCTGCAACGTCGTCGCGAACGCCCGCACGAGCCGCACGGGGCCGAAGATCGCGGTCAGGATCGTGAGCGGATAGATGCCGACGTCGACCAGCGGACCGACCGCGTAGAGGCTGCGCGGGTCCGGGTGCCACGACTCGATCCGGTCCCAGTTCGCCTCCGCGTAGACGGCGCGCACGGTTCCGACCGCTCCCTCGCGGACGCGCTTCCAGAGTGTCTGCTGCGCTTCTCCCAGCAGCGTCGCCGGCGCGCTGCTGAGCCGCACGCCGTGCTCCGCCGCCAGCTCGACGAGCCGGACCGCATCAGCGTGACGGAGCGCGAGCGGCTTCTCGCTGTGAACGTGCTTCCCGGCCGCGAGGGCCGCCGAGGCGACCTCGAAGTGCGCCTGCGGCACGGTCAGGTTGACGACCGTGTCGACGGTGTCGTCGGCGAGCACCGCGGCGAGATCCGCGTACGCACGGCCGCCGAACTGCGCCACGAGCACCTCGGTCCGTGCCGTGTCGAGGTCGGTCGCGCCGGCGAGCTCGAGCTCCGGCGCCGCGACGATCGAGGCTGCGTAGCGGTCGGCGATGTTGCCGGCGCCGACGAGCACGACCCTCATCGCAGCCACCCCTCCAGCTGCTCGCGCATCGCGCGGATCTCCTCGCTCGGGTCGTAGCTCTCCGGCTCGTGCTCGACGGCGAGCGCACCGCTGTAGCCGATCCTCGCCAGCGTCCGGACGCATCCCTCGATGTCGACGACGCCGGTGCCCCAGGCGCAGGTCTCGTGCGGCTCGCCGGCGTGGCGGACGTCCTTCAGGTGCACGTGCGCGACGTGCTCGCCGAGCTCCTCGATCGCCCTGGCGGCGTCGTAGCCCTGCGTTCCCCACCAGCCGGTGTCGACCGTCGCGGCCATCGTGCCGCCCCCGGCATCGATCTTCGCCAGCACCTCCGCCGGCGTCCGCTCCGGATGGTTCTCGACCGCGAGCGTGACGCCGTGCTCGCGGAGCACGGGCGCGAGCTCGGCGGGATCGCCGGAGTAGCCGCCGCCGATCACGCTGGTGCCGACCGCGAGCGCGAGCTCGCACGAGCGCCGGACGTTGCCCGGGCCGACCCAGGTCGCGTACGTCGCGACCCCGATCCCGTACCGGCCGAGCGCCTCCTGCGCCAGCAGCACGTGCTCGTCGCGTCGCCCAGTCCGGGCTCAGATGGGCGCCCCAGAGATCGATCGCCTCGAACCCGAGCCCGCGGACCCGCGCGAGCAGCGCGTCGAAACGCTCGCCGAACGTCTCGAGCGGCGCGAAGGCCTCGTTCGTGGCCCGGTCGCCGTGGCTCCAGCCGTGCATCGCCCAGCCGGTCTCGCGCGCGACCTCGTTCGCGGTCATGAACACGACCCGCCGGGGGATGAGCGCACGGTCGGGCATCGGGGTGCGAGCGTACTCGGGCGGCAAGCGCCACGTCCGCTTGGTCGTCGCCTCTAATCTCTCCGGCGACGTGCTGACCGACATCGCCGCAGCGCTCCAGGGGGAAGGCAAGTGTCTGACCAGCCGTGGTGGCGGAGCGCCGCCTTCTACCAGATCTACGTCCGCAGCTTCCAGGACTCGAACGGCGACGGCATCGGCGACCTCCAGGGCATCCGCTCGCGGCTGCCCTACCTGCAGGAGCTCGGCGTCGACGCGCTCTGGCTGACGCCGTTCTATCCCTCGCCGCAGGCCGACCACGGCTACGACGTCGCCGACTACGTCGACGTCGACCCGCTCTTCGGCACGCTCGCCGACTTCGACGAGCTCGTCGCCGACGCGCACGAGCGCGGGATCAAGGTGACGATCGACATCGTCCCCAACCACACCTCCGACCAGCACGAGTGGTTCCGGAACGCGATCGCCGACCCGGCGCACCCCGACCGGAAGCGCTACATGTTCCGGCCCGGACGGAACGGCGGGCCGCCGAACGGCTGGACGTCCGCCTTCGGCGGCCCCGCCTGGACGCTCGACGAGCGCGACGGGCGAGTACTACCTCCACTTCTTCGCGCCCGAGCAGCCCGATCTCGACTGGCATCACGAGGCCGTCCAGGACAGCTTCGACGAGATCCTCCGCTTCTGGCTCGACCGAGGCGTCGACGGCTTCCGGATCGACGTCGCGCACGCGCTCTTCAAGGCGCAGGACCTGCCGGAGATGGTCGAGCCGACGCCGCGGCCGCCCTTCGGCGACTGGCTCTCGGCGCTGATGCAGCCCGAGCTGCACCCGCTCTACCGCCGCTGGCGCCGGATCGCCGACGAGTATCCGGGCGACCGGATGTACGTCAGCGAGATCACGATCGAGAACCAGGACACGATCGCGAGCTACGTCGCGCCGGACCAGCTGCATCTCTCCTTCGACTTCACGCTCCTGCACGAGCAGTGGGACGCCGAGCGGATGCGCGCGACGATCGACCGCGTGCTGACGACGCTCGGCGACGCCGGCGCGCCGGCGACCTGGGTCTTCGAGAACCACGACGTGACCCGGCTGCCGACGCGCTACGGCGGCGGCGAGCTCGGGCGGCGGCGCGCCCGCGCGGCGGCGCTGCTGCTCTTCGGCCTGCCGGGCGCGGCGTTCGCCTACCAGGGCCAGGAGCTCGGGCTCGAGGAGGTCGACGTCCCGGACGAGGAGCGCCAGGATCCGATCTTCCACCGCACCGGCGGCGCGCGGAAGGGCCGCGACGGCTGCCGCGTGCCGCTGCCCTGGACGACCGAGCCGCCGACGTTCGGCTTCACCGACGGCGAGCCGTGGCTGCCGATGCCCGAGGACTGGGGGCTGCTCAGCGTCGAGGAGCAGGAGCGCGACCCCGACTCGACGCTCTCGCTCTTCCGCTCCGCGCTCCGCCTCCGGCCGCGTCACGACCGGTTCGCCTGGCGCGAGAGCCCGCGGGGGACGATGATCTTCGACCGCGGCGACCTGACGTGCCTCGTCAACGTCGACGCGAGCGAGCTGGAGCTGCCGGACGGCGAGCTCCTGCTGGCAAGCGAGCCCGGCATCACCACGACCCTCCCCCCGAACACCGCAGCCTGGGTGCGGAAAGGAACCACATGAAGACGAGTCTCGGCATCTGGGCCTTCGGCAACATGGCGACCCGCTTCAACGCGGCCGGGTACAAGCCCGAGCTGACCGGCAAGTCGACGGCGGAGAAGGTGCGCACGGCGGTCGAGGGGCTCGGCGACCTGATCGACGACTACGAGTTCCACTACCCGCAGGAGCTGGCGCCGGCGAACCTCGACGAGGTGCGCGACGCGCTCGACGGGCACGGGATCTACTGCGTCGCGAGCGGCCTCCACCTCGACCCGCGCTTCGGCAAGGGCGCGTTCTGCTCGCCCGACGACGCGACCCGCGAGGAGGCGCTGCGGCTGACGCGCGAGGCGATCGACCTCGCCGGCGAGACGGGCGCCCAGATGATCATCTGGCCCGGGATCGAGGGGTACAACTACCCGTTCCAGACGCCGTACAAGGAGTCGTGGGCGCGCTTCGTCGACGGCGTCGGCCAGGCCGCGCAGCACGCGAAGGAGCGCGGCGTCACCGTCTTCCTCGAGCACAAGAACTCCGAGCCGGCGATGAAGATCCTGATGCGCAACATCGGGATGACGCTGCACGTGATCCACACGCTCCGCCGCCAGGGGATCGACAACGTCAGCGTCAACATGGACTGGCAGCACCTGCTGATGAACGGCGAGAGCCTGGCCGAGTACGCGGGCCTCCTCGCCGCCGAGGGCCTGCTCGGCCACCAGCACGCGAACGACGGCTGGGGCACGTTCGACGACGACAACATGGTCGGCACGATCCGGTTCATGGAGACGCTCGAGCTCGCGGTCGAGCTGCGCCGCGCCGGCTACGGCGACAACGGGGAGCGGCTCGGCTTCGACCTCTACCCCTACACCGAGGACGCCGTCGGCGCGGTGAAGCGGAGCATCCTCCAGTGGCGCTTCATCGACGGGATCGCCGGACGGATCGACGACGCGGAGCTGCGCGCGGCGCAGCAGCAGAAGGACGCGGTGCGGGCGTACGAGCTCGTCTACGCCGCGATGGGCGCATGAGGCTCCAGCACGTCTCGATCGCGATCGCCGCCGACGGCGCCGACGAGGCCCGTGCGTTCTACGGCGGCCTGCTCGGGCTCGAGGAGAAGCCCGTGCCGCCGAAGCTCGATCCGAACGAGCTCGTCTGGTTCCACCTCGGCGGCGACCTCGAGCTGCACCTGATGCAGACGGGCGACGAGCCGCCGCCGGGCGCGCACTTCTGCATCGCGGTCGACAGCGGGCTCGACGAGCTGCGGGCCAGGATCGAGGCCGAGGGGATCGAGACGCGGACGCCGACGGAGATCGTCGGCCGCCCGCGCTTCATGTGCCACGACCCCTTCGGGAACCTGGTCGAGCTGACGCAGCTGCCGGAGTGACGGCGCTCGTCGGGATCGACGTCGGCACGAGCGGCGTCAAGGCGATCGCGCTGTCGCCCACCGGCGAGATCCTCGCCCGCGCCGAGCACGACTACCCGCTCTCGACACCGCAGCCCGGCTGGGCCGAGCAGGATCCCGACGACTGGGCGCGCGCCGCCGACGCCGCGGTCGCCGGCCTCGGCGTCGAGCCCGCCTCGATCGGCTACAGCGGCCAGATGCACGGGCTCGTCGTCCTCGACGAGGCGGGCGAGGTGATCCGGCCCGGCGATCCTCTGGAACGACCAGCGCACGGCCGCCGAGTGCGCCGAGATCGAGGAGCGGATCGGGCTCGAGCGCCTGATCCAGCTGACGGGCAACCGCGCGCTGACCGGCTTCACGGCCCCGAAGCTGCTCTGGCTGCGGACGCACGAGCCGGAGGCCTTCGCGCGGATCAGGCACGTCCTGCTGCCGAAGGACTACGTCCGCTTCCGGCGCACGGGCGAGCACGCGATCGACGCCGCCGACGCGTCGGGGACGCTCCTCTTCGACGTCGCCAACAGGCGCTGGAGCGACGACGTCCTCGCCGCGCTCGAGCTGCCGCGCGAGTGGCTGCCGCCCGCGTACGAGTCGACCGAGATCGCCGGCGCCGGCGACCAGGCCGCGGGCGCGCTCGGCGTCGGGATCGCCGCGCCCGGCCCGCTCTCGGTCGTGCTCGGCACGTCAGGCGTCGTCTTCGCGGCGCTCGACGCCTACCGGCCGGAGCCGGAGGCGCGGCTGCACACGTTCTGCCACGCCGTGCCCGGCACCTGGCACGCGATGGGCGTGATGCTCTCGGCGGCCGGCGCGCTGCAGTGGCTGCGACATGCACTCGGCGGCGCGCCCTACGACGAGCTGCTCGCGGAGGCGGCCGCGTGGCCTCCCGGCACCGAGGGCCTCCTCTTCCAGCCCTACCTCCAGGGCGAGCGGACGCCGCACGCCGATCCGGATGCGCGCGGCGCCTTCGTCGGCCTGCAGCAGCGCCACGACCGCGGCGCCCTCGTCCGCGCCGTCCTCGAAGGCGTCGCCTACGGCCTCCGCGACTCGCTCGAGCTGCTGCGCGCGGTCGGCGTCGAGGCGGAGGTCGGCCGTGTCTCGGGCGGCGGCGCCCGCAGCGGGCTCTGGCTGACGATCGTCGCCTCGGTGCTCGGGCTGCCGCTCGAGCGCACGGAGGCCGAGGAAGGCGCCGCCTACGGCGCCGCGCTCCTCGGCGGCGTCCGCGAGGGCGTCTTCGCCGACGCGGGCGAGGCCGTCGCCGCCACCGTCCGCGTCCGCGACCGGGTCGAGCCCGACGCCGGCTGGCGGGCGGCCTACGAGGACGGCTACGCCCGCTACCGGCGGCTCTATCCGGCCTGAGCGCGCTCTAGTTGTCGCCGAGCAGGCTCAGCAGCGAGACGAAGATGTTGACGATCGAGACGAAGATCCCGGTCGCGAGCCAGACCGTGTCGGCCTCGGTGCCGTGCTTTCGCAGGTAGTTGAAGTCGACCATGATCAGGAGCGCCGAGACCGCGAGGATGAGCAGGCTCAGGATCGGGCTCAGCGAGCCGACGCCGCCGAAGACCAGCGAGCCGATGCTGATCGCGACCGCGATCAGGACGACGATCGAGAGCGGCTTCATCCACGGCGAGACGTCCTTCGACATCAGGAGGCCGACCGCCGCCATCCCGACGACGATCAGCGCCGTCCCGCCGGCCGCCTGGGCGACCGCGCCCGGATCGAACGAGATGTAGTAGCTGATCGCCGGCCCGAGGCCGAGCCCGAGCAGGACCGACAGCCCGTAGAGCCAGCCGATCGCGAAGCCGCCGACCCGGAACCGCTCGCCGCCGAACGACTGCGCGAGCAGCATCCCGAGCCCGCCGAAGCTGCACGCCATCGCGGCGCCGCGCGAGAGGTCCTGGCCGAGCAACGCGCCCAGGCCGAGCAGGCCGATCGCCACGGCGACGAGGAACATGACTTGCCCGAACAGGCGGGTGGTGCTGATCGCCTGTGCCGGTGCTCCGACCTCGGCGTACTCGTAGGACGTCGAGCGCTCGTTCACGTCTTTCCTCCTCGTCGCGGGTCTGCCGAACGATAGTCGCGGTGCTGGTCGATGTCGATCCGCGCTCGCGGCGCGTTACCCTGGCGCAATGAGCAACGACACGCTGGTCTTCATCCCCGCCTGGAACGAGGAGCAGAACCTGCCGGCCGTGCTCGACGAGCTGCGCCTGGAGATCCCGGACGCCGACGTGCTCGTCGTCGACGACGGCTCGACCGACCGCACCGCAGACGTCGCGCGCGAGCACGGAGCCGAGGTGCTCTCGTTCGGCGAGAACCGCGGCCTGCGGGCGGGGATCGCGGCCGGCTACGCGTGGGCGCTCGAGCACGAGTACGCCTACTGCGGACGGGTCGACGCGGACGGGCAGCATCCCGCAGCGGAACTGCGGAAGCTGCTCGAGCTCGTCCAGTCCGACACGACCGACGTCGCCGTCGGCTCCCGTTTCGTCAGCGGCCCCGGCTATGAGCCCTATCGCTACGAGCCGGAGGGGATCCGCAAGCTCGGCACGGGTCTGCTGCGCCGCTCGATGAAGGTCGCGCTCGGCCGCCCCTTCAACGACGCGACGAGCGGCCTCTATGCGGCGTCGGCGAAGGCTCTGCCCGCGCTCTCGCGCCCGTACGAGAGCGGCGCCCCGGAGGTCGAGGCGGTGCTGCGGCTCCACGACGAGGGCCTGCGCGTCGCGGAGGTGCCGGTCGACATGCGCGAGCGCGCCAGCGGCGAGTCGAAGCTGAAGGGCAAGAAGGCAGTCCTGCTCGTCGTGACGGTGATCGGGACACTGCTCACCGCGCGGCGCTTCTGGCGGCGGTGACCCGCCTCGTCGCCGTCCTCGGCTACTCGACCGGCCGCCACGAGGGGCTGCACCCGATCTGCGCCGCCCGGCTGGAGGCGGCCGAGCGTCCCGCCGAGGGAGCCGAGGTCGTGCTCCTGTCGGGGTGGTCGCGGCGCCGGCACCGGCCGTCCGAGGCGGAGCTGATGCGCCGGGCCTGGCGCGGGCCGGCGGTGAGGCTCGTCGCCGACGGGGACGCGCGCACGACGGCCGGCAACGCGCGCGCCGTCGCTGCCGCGGCCAGGCACATCGGCGCCGACGAGGTCGTGATCGTGACCTCGTCCTGGCACGCACGCCGCGCGCGCCTGCTCGTGGAGGCGGCGCTCGACCCCGGCGTACGGCTTGCCGTCGCGACGCCTGCACGGACGCGGCCGCCGCACCTGATCGGCCGCGAGCTCGCCTGGCTGCCGGTCAGCCTCGTCGCGCGAGCGGTGGCCAGCCGCCGACGGTGAGCGCGAGCACGGCCTTGGCCGTGTGCAGGCGGTTCTCCGCCTCGTCCCAGACCGCGCTCTGCGGCCCGTAGAGGACGTCGCCGGCGATCTCCTCGCCCGGGTGGGCCGGCAGGCAGTGGAGCACGATCGCGTCCCGGTCGGCCAGGCCGAGCAGCTCCGTGTCGAGCGAGTAGCCGGCGAGATCGGCGACCCGACGGTCGCGCTCCTCCTCCTGGCCCATGCTCACCCAGACGTCGGTGACGAGGACGTGCGCTCCGTCGGCAGCCTCACGGGGATCGCGGACGAGCCGGATCGAGGGGTCGGGCGGCTCGTAGCCGGCGGGCGTCGCACAGGTCAGCTCGGCGCCGAGCAGCGCACAGGCCTCCGCCAGCGAGACGCAGACGTTGCTGCCGTCCCCGATCCAGGCGACGCGGACGCCGTCGAGCGTGCCGAAGCGCTCCCGGATCGTCTGCAGGTCGGCGAGCGCCTGCAGTGGATGAGCCTCGTCGGTGAGCGCGTTCACGACCGGGATCCCCGACACCGCGGCGAACGTCTCCACCTCGGCATGCGCGTGCGTGCGGATCGCGAGCGCGTCGAGGTAGCGCGAGAGCACCCGCGCCGTGTCCTCGATCGACTCGCCCCGGGCGAGCTGGAGCTGCTCGCCGGGGAGATAGAGCGCGGTCGCGCCGAGGTGGGCGGCGGCGACCTCGAGCGAGACGCGCGTGCGCGTCGAGTGCTTGCGGAAGAGCAGCCCGAGCGTGCGGCCTTCCAGCAGTCGGTGCGGCTCCCGGGCGGCCTGCTGCTCCTTCAATTCGTCGGCGAGATCGAGGACGGCCTCGAGCTCGGCGGCGGCCCAGTCGCGGACGCGGGTGAGCGAGCGGCCGCCGAGGTCGAGCGAGAGGGCTGCGGGAAGCGGCACTTACGTGTCCCCGTCCAGGTGGTGCCGGAGCTGCTCGGCCAGCTCGGCCGCCGTCGTGCCCTCGCGCGGCGCGATGAAGATCGTGTCGTCGCCGGCGATGCAGCCTGCGATCTCGGGGAGAGCAGCGTCGTCGAAGGCGATCGCGACGGCGTTCGCACATGCGGGCGGCGTCCGCAGCACGACGAGGCCGGCCGCAGGCTCGAGCGAGACGACCCAGCGCCGGAGCGCGGTCGTCAGCTCGCCGAGCCGGTCGAGATCGGCTGCGCCGGGATGCGCGTAGACGAGCCGGCCGCTCTCGCCGCGCACCTTCACGAGCCCGAGCTGCGCGATGTCGCGAGAGACGGTCGCCTGGACGGCGTCGAGACCCTCGTCGCGGAGCGCCTCGACGACGTCGCTCTGGGTCGAGAGCTCGCGCTCGCCGACGAGGCGGAGGATCGCCCCCTGGCGTTCGAACTTGTTCACGTCAGCACCTCCTCGAGCAGGGACAGGCCGGCCGCGACCTCGTCGCCGGTGATCGTCAAGGGCGGCGTCAGGCGCAGGACAGTCTCCCCCGCCGAGCCGACGAGCAGCCCGGCCTCGAGCGCGGCGGCGACGACCGGGCCGGCCGGGCGGTCGAGCTCGGCGCCGAGCATGAGGCCGCGCCCTCGCACCTCGACGACGCCCGGAAGCGCTGCGAGCCCCGCCGCGAGCGCCGCGCCCTGCTCGCGGACCGACGCGAGCAGCGCCTCGTCGACGGTCTCCACGACCGCGGCGGCGGCGGCGCAGACGACGGCGTTGCCGCCGAAGGTGCTGCCGTGGTCGCCGGGCTCGAGCCCGTCCGGCGCTCCGTCGGCGACGAGCAGCGCACCGATCGGGAGCCCGTTCGCGAGCGCCTTCGCGAGCGTGACCGCGTCCGGCCGGACGCCGAGCTGCTCCCAGGCGAAGAAGCTGCCCGTGCGGCCGATGCCGCACTGGATCTCGTCGAAGACCAGCAGCGCGCCGTGCTCGTCGGCGAGCGAGCGGGCGGCGGCCAGGAACTCCGCGCTCGCCGGGTGGATCCCGCCCTCGCCCTGGACCGGCTCGATCAGGATCGCCCCGGTGTCGGCCCCGACGGCCGCGATGAG
>CAVTSN010000012.1:0-73580 GCA_963737455.1 uncultured Gaiellaceae bacterium
CGCCGCGCCGAGGTGCGCGCGTTCATGGAGGAGCACGTCTATCCGAACGAGGCCGCGCTCGCCCGCGAGGACGAGTCGGCCGACGCTGTGATCGAGCAGCTGCGGGCGAAGGCGAAGGACGCCGGGATCTGGGCGCCGCACCTCCCGCCCGAGGCCGGCGGCAGCGGCTCGGGCTTCATGGAGTACGCGCTCCTGAACGAGGAGATCGGCCGCAGCATGTGGGCGCAGCTGGTCTTCAACTGCCAGGCGCCCGACGCAGGCAACGGCGAGATCCTGCACCTGTTCGGCACCGAGGAGCAGAAGGAGCGCTTCCTGAAGCCGCTCGTCGAGGGGACGGCGCGCTCGTTCTTCTCGATGACCGAGCCCGAGGTCTCCGGGGCCGACCCGACCGGTCTCCGCACGACGGCCGTGCTCGACGGCGACGAGTGGGTGATCAACGGCCACAAGTGGTTCTCCTCCTCCGCCGAGGGCGCCTCGTTCGGGATCGTGATGGCGGTCACCGACCCGGACGCGCCGCCGCACCAGCGGATGAGCCAGATCCTCGTCCCCGCGGACACGCCCGGCTACGAGCTGATCCGCCCGATCCCGGTGATGGGCCACGCGGGCCGCGGCTGGTCGACCCACTGCGAGGTGCGCTACACCGACGTCCGCGTTCCCCGCGACAACGTCCTCGGCGAGCCCGGCGACGGCTTCCGGATCGCCCAGAAGCGGCTGGGGCCGGGCCGGATCCACCACGTGATGCGCTGGCTCGGCCAGATGCAGCGGGCCTTCGAGCTGATGTGCCGCTACGCGCTCGAGCGCGAGGCCTTCGGCGGGACGCTGGCGCAGAAGCAGACGGTGCAGAACTGGATCGCCGACTCGGCGGCCGAGATCCAGGCCTGCCGGCTGCTGACGCTCGATGCCGCCCGGAAGCTCGACGAGGGCGACGAGGCGCGGGTCGAGGTCTCGCTGATCAAGTTCTACGCCGCCCGGGTGCTGAACGAGGTGATCGACCGGGCGATCCAGGTGCACGGCGCCCGCGGCCTCACCGACGAGACGCCGCTGGCCGGGATGTACGAGCAGGCGCGAGCCGCGCGGATCTACGACGGCCCGGACGAGGTGCACCGGATGGTCGTCAGCCGCCGCATCCTCAAGGAGTTCGCGGACGGCGGCACCTTCACGTTCGGCTAGCGACCTCCGTCTCGATCGCCTGCGCCAGCTCCTCCGGCTTGAACCCGAACGGGCCGACCTCGCCCTGGAAGGCGACCAGGCCGTCGCGGTCGATCAGGTAGAGGCGGTCGGGCCAGCCGCCGTAGGCGGAGGCGACGGCGTCGTCGACGTCGTCGAGCAGGATCGGGATCCGCGTCGCGAGCCGCAGCGCGCACGCGTCGGCGGCCTCGGCCCGCTCGTCGAGCGAGACCGGATCGACGAGCGCGATCTGCTCGCGCCGGTTGTCGGCGAGCACCCAGCCGTCCTCCGGATGGGCCTCGCGGATGTAGACGATGAAGAACTCCACCTCGCCGTGGTGCCGCTCGTACAGCTCCTCCAGCTCGCCCAACTGGCGGCGGAAGGGCGGTCAGGTGTAGGAGCCGAAGACGAGCGCCACCGGGCGCTCGCCGGCGAAGTCGGCCAACCGGACGACTGTTCCGCTCGGCTTGTGCGTCTCGGGATCGAGCAGCGGCAGCTCGAACGGAAAGGCGGGCTCGCCGCGGCGGAGCTCCGGCGCCATCAGTCGCCGGTAGAGCGGCGAGGCCATCGCCGTCTCGAGCGTCAGCGGCGAGTCGGCCGGCGTCTCCGGCGCGTCCGCGCCCATCCCGGCTAGGAGAGGACCTCGGCGCGGCGCTGCTGCATCTCCGGCGACGGCACGTTCACCTTCCAGACGAGCCCGAGCCGGCGCATCAGCCTGATCACGAGCCCGCCGATGTCGAGCTCCCAGGGCTTCAGCCCGTGGAACGCCGACGAGGGGAAGGCGTGGTGGTTGTGGTGCCACGACTCGCCGAAGGAGATCCACGAGAGCCACCAGACGTTGCGCGACTCGTCCTTGACGCGGAACCGGCGCGAGCCGACGAAGTGGCAGACGGAGTTGACCGACCAGGTGATGTGGTGGAGCAGGAAGATCCGGATCACGCCGCCCCAGAAGAGCGCCTGCAGCCCGGCGCCGACCGTCCCGCCCCAGAGATAGCCGGCGAGGAACGGGAGCAGCAGCGAGAGCGCCACCCAGAGGCCGAACCAGCGCGAGATGAAGACCATGCCGCGGTCGGCGAGGAGGTCCTTCGCGTACTTCGTCCACTCCGCCCGGCCGACGTTGCGGAAGAGCCAGCCGACGTGAGCGTGCCAGAGGCCTGCGATCTTGCCGCGCACGCCGGGGCCGAAGCCTGCGTGCGGCGAGTGGGGATCGCCCTCGCGGTCGGCGAAGCTGTGGTGCTTGCGATGGTCGGAGACCCAGCGGATCACCGGCCCCTGCACGGCCATCGAGCCGAGCACGGCAAGGCCGTAGCGGATGCTCTTGAACGTCTCGTACGACCGGTGCGTGAAGAGCCGATGGAACCCGATCGAGATCCCGAGCGTCGTCAGCGCATAGCCGACCGCGAAGATGACGAGGTCGCGCCAGGTCACGTACTGGCCCCAGAGGAAGAAGATCGACGCGAGGAAGCCGGCGAACGGAATCGTGACGCCGAGCAGGTTCGTGATCTTCTGGCCCCGGCTCATGTGCAGCTCGGCGGCGATTTCGGTCACCCGCGGAGAGTAGCGGCCATCCTGGTCGGTGGCGGGTCTTTTTGCGGACCGGCGCCCGACCCGAATAAGCTCCTCCGGCCGATGGCCCTGCTCTCGCTGCGGAACGTGACTCGCCGGTTCGGCGGGATCGTCGCCCTCGACGGGGTCTCGCTCGACGTGCCGGAGGGCGAGATCGTCGGTCTGATCGGGCCGAACGGGGCCGGCAAGACGACGGCGTTCAACGTGGTCACGCGGCTCTACACGCCGAACGAGGGCGACGTGCTCTTCGCCGGTGAGACGCTGCTGAAGACGCCGGTGCACGGGATCGTCGGACGCGGGATCGCGCGCACGTTCCAGAACGTGGAGCTGTTCAAGACGATGACGGTGCTGGACAACGTCCTCGTCGGCGCGCAATCGCGGCGCGGCAACATCGAGGCCGAGGCGCGCGAGGTGATTGCGTATGTCGGCCTCGACGCGATCACGCAGCGGCCCGTTGCGGGGCTGCCGTTCGGGACGCTGAAGCGTGTCGAGCTCGCGCGCGCGCTCGTCGCCGCGCCGAAGCTGCTCCTGCTCGACGAGCCGGCCGGCGGGCTCAACCACGAGGAGGTGGCGGAGCTCGGACGCTTCATCCAACAGATCCGCGACGACCGGAAACTCACGGTCTTCCTCGTCGAGCACCACATGAACCTCGTGATGGGGATCTCCGACCACGTGCACGTGATGAACTTCGGCAAGATGATCGCAGAGGGAACGCCCGCCGAAGTGCGGGCGAACCCGGCCGTGATCGAGGCGTATCTCGGCACCGACGAGGCGGCCGATGGCCCTGCTTGAGCTGCGCGACGTCGAGGCGCGCTATGGACAGGTGCGGGCGCTCAACGGGGTCTCGCTCGCGGTCGAACAGGGTCAGATCGTCGCCGTCCTCGGCGCCAATGGGGCCGGCAAGACGACGACGCTCCGCTCGATCTCGGGCACCGTCCGCCGCAGCGGCCAGATCCTCTTCGACGGCAAGCCGCTCGGCCGGCGCGGGCCGGAGTCGGTCGCGAAGCTCGGCGTCGCGCACGTCCCAGAGGGGCGCGGTACCTTCGCCGAGCTCTCGGTCGAGGAGAACTTGCGGCTCGGCGCGTACGTCCGCAAGGGCTCGGTCGACAACGACGTCGCGCGCGTCGCTGAGTACTTCCCGTGGATCGCCACGCGCCTCGGCCAGCACGCCGGCACGCTCTCGGGCGGCGAGCAGCAGATGCTCGCGCTCGCACGCGCGCTGATGAGCCATCCGCGGATGCTCCTGCTCGACGAGCCCTCGCTCGGGCTCGCACCGCTGATCACGCGTGAGATCTTCCGGATCGTGAGCGAGCTGAACGAGAAGGAAGGGCTGACCGTGCTCGTCGTCGAGCAGAACGCCGCGATCGCGCTGGAGGTGGCCTCGTACGCGTACGTGCTCGAGGTCGGGAAGGTCGCCGTCTCCGGGCCGAGCGAGGAGCTCGGCCGAAACGAATCCGTCCGCAAGAGCTACCTGGGGTACTGATGGAGCGCGCGGGGCCAGAGTGGCCGAGTTCTTCCAGCAGGTCGTCGCAGGGCTCGCCACCGGCTCGATCTTCGCCGCGCTCGCGCTCGCGCTCGTGTTGATCCACCGGGCGACCGGCGTGATCAACTTCGCGCAGGGCGAGATGGCGGTGTTCACCACCTACATCGCCTGGACTCTGATCGAGAACCACGGCGTGAACGAGTGGCTCGCCTTCGGCCTCACGCTCGTGATCGCCTTCGGGCTCGGCCTCGGCACCGAGCGCGTCGTCATCCGCCCGATCGAGCGGGCGCCGCTGCTGACGACGGTGATCGTCACGATCGGGCTCGTCCTGATCTTCAACGGCCTCGTCAGCCTGATCTGGACGGCCGAGGTGCGCGCGTTCCCGAGCCCGTTCCCGAACGACACGTGGGAGATCGGTGGCGTCGCGATCTCCCAGCAGGACGTGTTCACGTTCCTGACCGTGCTGGTGATGGTCACGCTCCTGTGGGCGTTCTTCCAGTTCACGAAGATCGGCTTGGCGCTGCGGGCGTCCGCGCTCAACCCCGAAGCGAGCCGGCTCGTCGGCGTCCGCGTCAGTTGGATGCTCGCGATCGGTTGGGGGCTCGCCGCAGTTCTCGGCGCCGCCGCCGGGATGCTGACGGCGCCGACCGTGTTCCTCGACCCGAACATGATGCAGGCGGTGCTGATCTACGCCTTCGCGGCGGCCGTCCTTGGCGGGATCGACTCCCCGTTCGGCGCCGTCGTCGGCGGCCTGATGCTCGGCGTCGGGCTGAACCTGATCGGCACCTACATCGACTTCGTCGGCGCCGGGCTGCGGCTGCCTGTCGCCCTGCTGATCATCCTCGTCGTCCTGCTCGTCAAGCCGACCGGACTCTTCGGCAAGCCGATCACGAGGCGTGTGTGAAGCGCTCCGACCTCACCGGCGTCGGGCTGTTCGCGCTCGCTGCCGCCGCGGTCCTCCTGCTGCCGAGGTTCGTCAGCGACTTTCGGGCGCAGCAGTTCGCGTACGTCGGGATCTACTTCATCGCCCTGCTCGGGCTGAATGTGCTCACCGGGTACACAGGCCTGATCTCGCTCGGCCACGGCGCCTTCATGGCGATCGGCGGCTACACGACCGCGATCCTCGTCTCCGACACTGGTCTGAAGCTCGGCGGCCACACCTTCTCGGCCGACGTGAAGGACATCTGGACGATCCCGCTGGCCGGGCTCGTCGCGGGCCTCATCGGCTTCGCTTTCGGTTTCCCCGCGCTGCGGCTGACGGGGCTCTACCTCGCGCTTGCGACGTTTGCGATCGCGGTCGCGATGCCGGGGCTGATCAAGTACGACCGCTTCGAGCAGTTCACGGGCGGCGGCGGCGGGATCAACCTCTTCGAATCCGCCGCCCGCACGCGCCCGGTCGAGACGACGGATCCGATCACGTTCGAGACGATCTCGGAGCCGATCAAGTTCCTCGGTTTCGAGATCGCGAGCTTCAACGAGTGGCTCTACTACCTCAGCTGGGGAGTCGCGCTGCTCATGTTCGGGATCGCCTGGCTCCTCCTGCGCGGCAGGACCGGCCGTTCGTTCCGCGCCGTCCGCGACAGCGAGCTGGCCGCGGCCTCCTCGGGGGTCAACCTCGCCACCTACAAGACGCTCGCGTTCGGGATCAGCGCCTTCTACGCCGGGATCGCCGGCTCGCTGCTCGCGATCGCGACCACCTTCGTCAACCCGGACACGTACCCGATCACGCTCTCGATCTTCCTGCTCGTCGGCGTCGTGGTCGGTGGTCTCGGCTCGCTCTGGCCGCTCGTCTTCGGCGCGATCTTCATCCAGTTCCTGCCGCTCTGGGCGCAGGAGGTCTCGAAGGCGCAGGGGGCGCCGGCCGTGGTCTACGGGGTGATCCTGATCCTCCTCATGATCCTGCTCCCGGGCGGTGCGGCCGGCCTGATCAGGCGTCTCCAAGCGTTCAGTCGCGGCTACCATCGCGGTCGCTGAGCCGTTCTTTCGACCTCCCGGGGCTGCACTGACGATGCGTCGACCGAGACTTCTCCTCTGCCTGCTCGCGTTCGCGGGCGCAATCGCGACGGGCGCCACCGCGGCGACGAGCGCCGACCCGGGGGTCACCACGAAGACGATCCTCGTCGGCGGCACGGCGCCACTCTCCGGCACCGACTCCGCGTACGCGTCGGTCGCGCGCGGAGCCAACGCGTATTTCAAGCACGTGAATTCGCGCGGCGGCGTCAACGGCCGCACGATCACCTACAAGACCGTCGACGACGCCTACGACCCCGCCTTGACCGTGCAGGCGACCCGCCAGCTGGTCGAGCAGGACAAGGTCTTCGCGATCTTCAACTCGCTCGGGACGGAGCACAACGTCGCGACCCGCGACTACCTGAACGCCGCGCGGGTGCCGCAGCTCTTCGTCGCCTCCGGAGCGACCACGTTCGGGCGCGACTACAAGGAGTACCCCTGGACGATCGGCTTCCAGCCCAGCTACCGCGCCGAGGGCTGGATCTACGGCACGTACCTCGCGCGCACGAGGCCCGGCGCCAAGGTCGGCGTCCTCCTCCAGAACGACGACTACGGCAAGGAACTGCTGGCGGGCCTCAAGCAGGGGATCGCACGCTCGAAGGTGAAGGTCGTCGCGGCGCAGTCGTTCGAGGTCACCGACCGCGGACGTGCAGGCGCAGATCACGCGCCTGAAGTCGTCGGGCGCCGACGTGCTCGCACTCTTCGCCACCCCGCGGCACGCGATCCAGGGTTACGTGTTCGCGAACCGGCTCGGCTGGCGGCCGCTGATCATCAACAACGCCGTCTCGAGCGCCTCAAACATCATGGCCCTCGCCTCCGAGGGCGGCTCGAACAAAGCGGTCGAGAACTCCGTCTCGATCGTCTTCCTGAAGGATCCGACCGACGCGAAGTGGCGGAACGACGCGGCCGTGAAGCTCTACCGCTCGATCATGTCCCGCTTCGCCGCCGGCGCGAACCAGAAGGACGTCCACCACGTCTACGGCATGGCGGTCGCCCACGAGTTCGTCAAAGTGCTGAACGCCGCCGGCAAGAACCCGACCCGTGCGTCGGTGATGGCGCAGACGCGGAAGCTGAACGACCCCGCGAACCCGTTCCTGCTGCCGGGGCTGACGGTCAAGACGACCGCGACCGAGCGCTTCCCGATCGAGCAGGTGCTGCTGCAGCGCTGGTCGAAGGGGAGCTGGAAGAGCTTCGGCGGCCTCTGGGGCCATCGAGCCGGCTAGTTAAGGTCTTCATATGGACGCGCTGCTCGAGGCGCCGCTCGACGACCTGCTCGCGGCGGCGCGCGAGCGGCGGCGCGGTGGCGGCCTGGTCACGTTCTCGCCGAAGGTCTTCATCCCGCTGACGACCCTGTGTCGCGACGTCTGCGGCTACTGCACGTTCGCGCGGCCGCCGCGGCGGGGCGAGCGTGCGTACCTGAGCGAGGACGAGGTGCTCGCGATCGCGCGCGCCGGCGCTGCCGCCGGCTGCACAGAGGCGCTCTTCACGCTCGGCGACAAGCCGGAGCTGCGCTACAAGGTCGCGCGCGCGGAGCTGGCCGAGCTCGGCTGCGCGACGACGCTCGAGTACCTCGGTCGGGTCGCGAAGCTCGTGCTCGACGAGACGGGCCTGCTGCCGCACCTGAACCCCGGCGTGATGACGCGCGCGGAGCTGGCGGCGCTCCGTCCGGTCTCGGCCTCGATGGGGATCATGCTCGAGACGGTCGCCGAGCGGCTTGCCGCGAGGGGCGGCCCGCACTGGGCCTCGCCGGACAAGCTGCCGCAGCGGCGGCTGGAGACGATCGAGCTCGCCGGTGAGCTGCGGATCCCGTTCACGAGCGGGATTCTGATCGGGATCGGCGAGACGCGCGCCGAGCGGCTCGAGGCTCTGGCCGCGCTGCGCGGCCTGCACGAGCGGCATGGCCACCTGCAGGAGGTGATCGTCCAGAACTTCCGCGCCAAGCCCGGGACGCGGATGGCGTCGCACCGGGAGCCGACCCTCGACGACCAGCTCTGGACGATCGCCGCGGCACGGCTGCTGCTCCCCGACGACGTCGCCGTGCAGGCGCCGCCGAACCTCTCCTACGACGACTTCCCCCGCCTGCTCGACGCGGGCATCGACGACTGGGGCGGGGTCTCGCCGGTCACGATCGACCACGTCAACCCGGAGGCGCCCTGGCCCGACCGCGACCGCCTCGAGGCCGCGACGCGCTCGCGCGGGCTCGAGCTCGCCGCCCGGCTGCCCGTCTACCCGCGCTACCTCTCCGGCGAGTGGGTCGATCCGGCTGTGCTGCCGCAGGCGCTGCGCGCGTCGGACTCGCTCGGGCTGGCTCGCGAGGACGGCTGGCATCCCGGTGAGGCCGGCACGGTCCCGTTCCTCGTCGCCCGCGACGCCCTGCCGGTCGGCACGAGCGCCGAGCTGGGGGAGGAGGAGCTCGTCCGGCTCTTCCGCGCCCGCGGCGACGAGCGCCAGCGCGTCTTCGCTGCGGCCGACCGGCTCCGCCGCGAGGTGTGCGGCGACGAGGTCAGCTACGTCGTCACCCGGAACATCCAGTACACGAACGTCTGCTACTTCCGCTGCGGCTTCTGCGCCTTCTCGAAGGGCAAGCTCGCGGCGAACCTGCGCGGCGCGCCGTACCTCGTCCCGCACGACGAGATCGTCCGGCGCGCGCGCGAGGCCTGGGACCGCGGCGCGACCGAGGTCTGCCTCCAGGGCGGGATCCACCCGGCGTTCACGGGCGAGTACTACGCGTCGGTCGTGGACGCGATCCGGTCCGAGCTGCCCGACCTCCACATCCACGCGTTCTCGGCGCTCGAGGTCTGGCAGGGCGCGGCGACGCTCGGGCTCCCGCTCGAGCAGTACCTGGAGCTGCTGCGCTCGCTCGGCCTCGGCTCGCTGCCCGGCACCGCGGCCGAGATCCTCGACGACGAGGTGCGGGCCGAGATCTGCCCCGACAAGGTCTCGACGGAGCAGTGGCTCGCGGTGCACGACGCCGCGCACCGGGTCGGGCTCCGCTCGAACGTGACGATCATGTTCGGGCACGTCGAGCGGCCGCGGCACTGGGCGCGGCACCTGCTGCGGGCGCGCGAGCAGCAGCGGCGGTCGGGCGGGTTCACCGAGTTCGTGCCGCTGCCGTTCGTGCACATGGAGGCGCCGATCTGGCTCCAGGGCCGCGCCCGCTCGGGGCCGACGTTCGGCGAGTCGCTCCTGATGCACGCGGTCGCGCGGCTCGCGCTGCATCCGGCGATCACGAACATCCAGGCGTCGTGGGTGAAGCTCGGCCCCGACGGCGTCGCCGCCGCGCTGCGGGCGGGCGTCAACGACCTCGGCGGGACGCTGATGAACGAGTCGATCTCGCGCTCGGCGGGGTCGGAGCACGGGCAGGAGATGCCGCCCGAGTCGATGGAGGCGCTGATCCGCGCGAACGGCCGGACGCCGCGGCAGCGGACGACGCTCTACGGCGACGCCTCGGCCGATCGCCGCGCCGCCTCGTTCGCGGCGGCGCCGCTCGCCGAGCCGTCGAACCCGCCCGTGCGGGACGCCGGCCTGAAGGCGCCGCCCCGGCTCGTCCGCCCGGGCCTGCTCGCCCGCGCACGCTGACCTGGGGAGAGATCGGCACAGAAGAGTTGCGCGTTCGTGACCCGCGCGTGAGTCGTCGGCTGCGATCGTCCCCCCACCCAACTGAGGGTGGGGGGCGGGTGGTGGGTGTCGCGCGCACGCGCAGAGACAACAGCGAGTGGGAGTCGTGCCCTAGCCGGCGCGAATGATCCGCGGCACCCCGGCGAGCCAGCGCGGGATCCGCCGTCGCGCACACCGCAGTGCTTCCTCGACCCCTCCCGCAGTCCCGTTGCCGTGCAAGCCCTCGCCGTGGCCGACCAGCAGGTGCTCGACGCCGAGGCCGCGAAGCGATCGCGGCGGCCGCGGCCGGAGAAACGGGTGCACACCGACCTGCTCGTCGCCGGCGCGAAAGAACGAGACCGTGCCGAGCACGTCGGCGCACACGAGCACGCGCCGCTCCGGCCACCAGAGCGCCACCTCCTTCCACCAGCGATTGCGGAGAACGGGGCGGAACTCGAACGGCGCCTCCTCGATCTCGACAGGAACGACGTGCAACGGCACACCGAGCCTGGCCGCGTACGCAGCCGAGTCGCGGTCGTGGCGGTCGAGCAGCTGGATCACGCCGGCCGGCGCGCCGAGCGCCCGGATCCGTTCGTCGACGCCGTCGGCGTCGATCGGATCGATCACCCAGACGCGGCCGTCGGCGACGAGTGCATGCGAGGTCCGTTGCATCCGCTCGCTCTCGATCCAGCCGAATCCGAACTCGCTTTCGTCGGCGAACCGGACGCTCACGCCTCCAGGCTAACCGCGTCCGCGAGGCCGAAACGCCCGCGCCAGATTGCGCTGCCCACGACTGCGCCCTCGCAGCGGAGCTCGCGGAGCTCGTGCAGGTCGCCGAGCGACGAGATCCCGCCGGCGGCGATCACGGGGAGCCCGGCTTCCAGGACGTCCTCGAGGAGGGCCAGATCAGGTCCGGCCAGCGTCCCGTCCCGTCGCGTTGCCGTCACCACCAGCCGCGCAACGCCCGCAGCGGCGCACCGCTCGGCGAGGGTGCGCGGCGTCGTCGCGGCGGACCTGGTCCAGCCGGCGACGGCAAGCTGCCCGTCGCGTGCGTCCAGGGCGACCGCGAGGCGGGATCCGTACCGCTCGACCGCCGCGTGCAGGAATGCCTCGTCGACTGCCGCCGTGCCCACGAGAACGCGTGCAGCACCGGCCTCGAGTGCCGCCGCGACCAGCTCGATGCTGCGGTAACCGCCGCCGACTTGCACCGGCGGCCCGACGGCCGCGACGCGGCGGACGAGTTCGAGATCCGGTGTCCCCGAGAATGCGCCGTCGAGATCGATGAGGTGGAGCCAGGACGCGCCCGCCGCGGCGAACTCGGTCGCAGCAGCGACAGGATCGCCGCCCTCGACGGTCACGCTGTGCCGACGGCCCTGCTCGAGGCGAACGACGCGTCCTTCGAGGACGTCGATCGCCGGGTAGATGGTGAATTGTTGTGCTAACACGCTAGCATGCTAACATGATGCGTGATGACCACCACCGACACCACGCGTGACGTCGAGGCCCTCGCCGGCCTGGACGATCTCGCCGACGCGTTCCTCGTTCTGCGCAGCCGCGACGACGTCCAGCGCTTCCTGCGCGACCTCTGCACGTTCCCGGAGCTCGAGGCGCTCACGCACCGCTGGCAGACGGTCAAGCTGCTCGACGAAGGCGCGCCCTACCTCGAGATCGCCGGCCGCGTGCCGACGAGTACCGCGACCGTCACCCGGGTCGCACAGTGGCTGCGCCACGGAACCGGCGGCTATCGGATCGCGCTCGAGCGGCTGAAGCGAAGGCGCCGCTAAGTGCAGCAGAGCGCGTTCACGCGCGCCGGCTCGAACGGCCGGCTGACCATCGCCTGCCCATCGAAGGGACGGCTCGCGGAGCCGGCACTGCGTCTCTGTGCAGACGCCGGGCTCAGCTTCGAGACGACCGAGCGCGCGCTGCTCGTCCCCTGCGCCAACGCGCCCGTCGATCTCCTGCTCGTGCGGGCGCACGACGTGCCCGAGTACGTCCAGGACGGTGTCGTCGATCTCGGCATCACCGGCGCGAACCTCGTCGCTGAGACACAGGCCGACGTCGTCACCGTCGCCGACCTCGGCTTCGCCCATTGCACGCTCCAGGCCGCTGTTCCCGATGATGCTCCGCAATCGTCGCTCGGCGAGCTCGACGGCCTGCGGGTCGCGACCGCGTACCCCGTCTCGACCAGGTCGTGCCTCGCCGCGCACGGAGTCGAGGCAGAGCTGATCTCGGTCTCGGGCTCGGTCGAGGCGGCGCCGAGGCTCGGGCTCGCCGACGCGATCGTCGACCTCGTCTCGACGGGCTCGACGGCGAGCGCGAACGGTCTCCGTCTCGTCGGAACACTCCTCGACTCACAGGCCGTGCTGATCGCAGGCGCCGCGGCGCTCGAGAGCCGGCGCGAGCTGGTCGAGCGGATCGAGCTGATGGTCACCGGCGTCGTCGAGGCCCGGAAGCGGCGCTACCTGATGCTGAACGCGCCGCGGAGCGCGCTCGAGCGGATCGGCGAGCTGCTGCCGGGCATGGGCGCCCCTTCGGTGATCGATCTGGCCGAGCCGGGGCAGATCGCCGTGCACGCCGCCGTCCACGCCGACGAGATCTGGGACCTGCTCGCGCCGCTCAAGGCCGCCGGCGCGTCGTCGATCCTCGTCCTGCCGGTCGAGCGGATGGTCGCATGAGGGGAACGGCGCTCGAAGACGTGCTCCCGCGTGTCCTCGAGATCGTGACGGACGTCCGTGAGGGCGGGGACGCGGCCCTGCTCGCCTGGACGGCGCGGTTCGACGGTGAGCCGCAGCCGTTGCGGGTCACGCCGGAGCGGCTGCACGCGGCACGCCTGGCGCCGGATGCGCTCGGCGCCGTCCGAGCGCTCGCCGACGCTGTCGCAGCGTTCTCGACGCCGCAGCGTCCGCCCGACGTCGCGATCGAGGCGGTCGAGGGGGTGCTCTCCGAGCGCCGCTGGATCCCGCTCTCGTCCGTCGGCATCTACGTGCCGGGCGGCCGCGCCGCGTATCCGTCCTCGCTCGTGATGGCGGCGGTCCCCGCCCAGGTCGCCGGCGTCGAGCGGATCGCCGTCGTCACACCGCGGCCGGCCGAGGCGACACTCGCGACCGCGCACGCTCTCGGGATCGACGAGGTCTACGCCGTCGGCGGCGCCCAGGCGGTCGCGGCGCTGGCGTACGGAACGGAGACGATCGCGCCGGTCGACAAGATCGTCGGGCCCGGCAACAGCTGGGTCACGGCCGCGAAGCTGCTGGTGTCGAGCCGGGTCGGGATCGACCTTCCTGCCGGGCCGAGCGAGGTCGTCCTGATCGCCGACCGGACGGCAACCCCGGCTCGCTGCGCCGCCGACCTGCTGGCCCAGGCTGAGCACGGCGCCGAGAGCGAGGCGATCCTGCTCAGCCTCGACCGCGAGCTGAGCGCGGCCGTCGGCGCTCTCGTCGCCGGGCACGAGAACGTCTCGATCCGCGACGTCGACTCGCTCGCCGAGGCGCTGGAGCTGTCCGAGGCGTACGCGCCCGAGCATCTCGAGCTCTGGATCGACGACGCCGAACAGGTCGCTCGCCGGATCCGCAACGCCGGCACCGTCTTCGTGCGCACCTCGGCCGTCGTCGGCGACTACGCGGCCGGCGCGACGCACATCCTCCCGACCGGCGGCCTCGCGCGCGGCACCGGCGGTCTCGGGCTGGAGACGTTCCTCAAGCCGGTGCAGGTCGTGAGCGCCGACGCCGCCGGACGCGATCGCTCCCGTGAGATCGCGCTGCCGCTGGCGCGGCTGGAGGGCCTCGAGCGGCATGCGGCGGCCCTGGAGCTCGCGTGAACGCCGTTGCGTTGCCTGCGGGCTTTCGGCCTTACGCGTGGGCTCCGGCGTCGGCGGCGATCGCCGCCCGCCATGGGCTCGGCCTCGAGCAGATCCTCCGCTTCGACCAGAACACGCCGCCGGTGCCCGGCGTGCCGCAGGTGCCGTTGGCCGAGAGCTTCGCGCGGCTGAACGACTATCCGGACGGCACCTATGCGGAGCTGAAGGAGGCGGCGGCCGCCTACTGCGGCGTCGATGCCGGACCAGATCGTCGTCGGCGCGGGCGCGGACGAGCTGATCGCGGTCTGTGCGCGAACCTTCCTCGCCCCGGGCCGGTCGGCCGCGATCGAGACGCCGACCTACGGGCTGTACCGGATCGCCACGGAGCTCGAACGCGCGGACGTTCAGTCCGAGCCCGACGGCGCGGCGCTGATCTGGGTCTGCAACCCGAACAACCCGACGGGCGAGCTGCGCGACCCGGCCGAGATCGCCGCGATTGCGCTGGCGCATCCTGAGGCGGCGGTCGTCGTCGACGAGGCCTACTTCGAGTACGCGGGCGCGACCTGCGTGCCGTTGATCGCGGAGCACGCGAATCTGATCGTGCTGCGAACGCTGTCGAAGGCGTTCGGCCTCGCCGCGCTCCGTGTCGGCTGGGCGGTCGCGACCTCCGAGGTCGCGGCCGAGCTCGAGTCGCGCCGACCGCCCGCCAGCATCGGTGCGCCCGCCGCACGCATCGCCGCCGCTGCTCTGCGCGAGCCGCGGCTCGACGTCGAGGAGACGCTCGTCGAGCGGGCGCGGGTGCAGCAGGCACTCGCTGCGGCGGGCTACGACTGCCGGCCGGGCCACGGCAACTTCGTCTTCGTGCGCGATGACGAGCGGCTCGCCGCCCGCCTCGAGCAGCGCGGGCTCGTCGTGCGGGAGTTCCCGGAGGGGATCCGCGTCACGCTGCGGCGCCCACGCGAGAACGACGTCCTCCTGGACGCGCTCGGCGCCGCGGCTTCCCCGTCCGAGGCACGTGACGCTCTCGTCGTCCGCACGAGCATGGAGACGGCACTGCGACTCTCGCTCGACCTCGACGGCCGCGGCCGCGCCCGCATCGAGACCGGAATCGGCTTCGTCGACCACCTCCTGACGCTGCTGGCCTTCCACGCGGGGTTCGACCTCGAGCTGCTCGCGTCCGGCGATCTCGACGTCGACGAGCATCACACGGTCGAGGATGTGCTGGCCGCGTTCGGAGATGCGCTGGCGCAGGCGCTCGGTACCCGCGACGGGGTCGCCCGCTACGGGGCGGCGTCCGTTCCGATGGACGAGGCGATCGCCAACGCAGCCGTCGACCTCGTCCGGCGCCCGCACGCGGAGATCGACCTGACGTTCGCCGGCGATCGAATCGGCGGGCTCGCTCCGGCGCTCCTGCCGCACGCGCTCGAGCGCTTCGCGATGCAGGCCGGGATCACCGTCCATGTCTCGGCCTCGGGCAGAGACGACCATCACGTCGCCGAGGCCGCCTTCAAGGCGCTGGGCCGCGCGCTCGGACAGGCGTGCGCACGAGACGCCGCCGGCGTCCGCTCGACGAAGGGGCTCGCGTGAGGGTCGTGCTGGCCGACTACGGCGCGGGCAACCTGCGCAGCGTCTGCTCGGCGCTCGCACGCGCCGGCGCCGAGCCCGTGATCGCCGTCGAGCCGGAGGAGGTGCTCGCCGCCCCGCTCGCGGTGGTGGCGGGTGTCGGGCACGCCGGCGCCGCAGCGGCCGGCCTGGGGCCGCTCGCCGCTGCGCTGCGCGACCGGGCCGCGGCGGGCAGGCCGGTGCTCGGCATCTGCGTCGGCATGCAGCTGTTCTTCGAGCGGAGCGAGGAGGGCGGCGCCGGCCTCGGACTCCTTCGCGGACCGGTGCGGCGGCTGCGGGCGAGAACGGTCCCGCACATGGGCTGGAACACGCTCGTCGCGCGGCAGCCCTCCGTGCTGCTGGCGGGCGTCGACGGCGCGGACGTCTACTTCGCCCACAGCTACGCCGCCGAGCCCGAGGACGACGTCACGACGGCGGTCGTCGACCACGACGGCTCGATCGTCGCGGCTGTCGAGTCAGGTCCGCTCGCCGGCGTCCAGTTCCATCCCGAGCGGAGCGGCGCCGCCGGCGCCCGCGTGCTCGAGAACGCGCTGCGATGGTCAAGAAGCGCCTGATCGCGTGCCTCGACGTGGCCGGCGGCCGCGTCGTCAAGGGCGTCCGCTTCGAACGGCTGCGCGACGTCGGCGACCCGGTCGAGCTCGCCGAGCGCTACTCGGAGGTCGGCGTCGACGAGCTCGTCTTCCTCGACATCACGGCGAGCGTGGAGGAACGGAAGCCGCTGCTCGAGCTCGTCGGACGAGCCGCGGAGAGCCTGACGATCCCGTTCACGGTCGGCGGCGGCATCTCCGGGCTCGAGGACGCGCGCGCGCTGCTGCAGGCCGGGGCGGACAAGGTCGCGGTGAACCGCGCCGCGTTCGACGACCCCGCCCTGCTGACGACCCTCGCGGACGAATTCGGCTCGCAGGCCGTCGTCTGCGCGATCGACTCCCGTGCCGGCCGTGTCGTCACGCACGGCGGACGCGTGCCCCGCGAGTCCCTTGCCGTCGACTGGGCCGCCGCCGCCGTCGAGCGTGGTGCCGGCGAGCTGCTCGTCACCTCGATCGACGCCGACGGGACGAGAGAGGGGTACGACCTCGAGCTCACCGGCGCCATCGCGACGACGGTCGAGGTGCCGGTGATCGCCTCGGGCGGGGCAGGGGAGTCGCGGCATCTCGCCGACGCCTTCGCGGCGGGTGCCGAGGCAGCGCTCGTGGCGTCGATCGTGCACGAGCGTCCGGAGCGGGTCCCCGAGCTGAAGGCCGAGCTCAGGCAGGCGGGATGGAACCTCCGCAGCTGACGCCGGCGATCGTGCAGGACGCCGACACCGGTCGCGTCCTCATGCTCGCGTGGATGAACGCCGACGCATTGCTGCTCACGCGCGAGACCGGCGAGGCGTGGTTCTGGAGCCGGTCGCGCCGGGAGCTGTGGCGCAAGGGCGCCACGTCCGGCAGACACGCTCGCGGTCGAGGAGTTGCGCGACGACTGCGACGGCGACGCGATCCTGCTGCGCGTCCGTCCGGCCGGGTCCCGCCTGCCACACGGGAGCGGAGTCGTGCTTCGCGCCCTGGCTCTGGCGGCGGATCAAGGAGCGCGAACGGGAGCGGCCGGAGGGGTCGTACGTCGTCTCGCTGCTGGACGACTACGCGCTCGCGGCGCGGAAGGTGGGGGAGGAGGGGCTGGAGGCAGCGCTGGCCGGCGCCGGGGAAGACGACGAGCGCGTGGTCTCCGAGGTCGCCGACCTCTGGTTCCACGCGCTGGCGCTGCTTGCGGCGCGCGGGCTCGACCCGGCCGAGGTCGAAGCCGAGCTCGCGCGCCGCGCCTCCCCCTAGGCCGCCGGGGGGATCAGCACGGTGTCGACGACGTGGACGACGCCGTTCGACGCCATCACGTCCGCCTTCGCCACCTTGGCGCTGTTGATGCGCACGGTCTTGCCGGCGACGCGGATGCTTGACCGCCGGGCCCGCGAGCGTCTTCGCCGAGCGCAGCGTCACGACCTTCGCCGCCGTGACCTTGCCGGCGACGACGTGGTAGAGCAGGACGCGCTTGAGCGCGGCCTTGTTCTTCGCCAGCGTGTCGAGAGTCGCCTTCGGCACCTTCGCGAAGGCGGCGTTCGTGGGCGCGAACACCGTCAGCTGGGTCTTGCCGGAGAGCTCGTCGGCCAGGCCGGCCTTCTTGACGAGCGCGAGCAGCGTCGAGAGCTGCGGCGTCTTCGCGGCGAGGCCGGCGATCGTCGGCGACGCCTGCTCGCGCGTCGGGGCTGCGCTCGCGGCCGGGACGGCCAGGGCGAGGGCGGCGAGTACGACGAGGATGATGCGGGTCATCGGTGTGTCCTTTCTCTGCGGGATGGGTTACCGGGCCGGGTGCGGCTCGGTGGTGCGGGTCAGGGCCGGCAGCTGGGTCGCGAGGTAGGCGGCCGAGATGCCGACGAGGCCGTAGACGATGCGGCTGACGGCGTTGGTCTCGCCGAACTCGAGGCCGACGAGCGCGGCCACGAGGTCGAACTCGGCGATCGCGACGAGGCCCCAGTTGAGGCCTCCGACGACGACCAGTGCGCCGGCGATCAGGGTGAGCTTGGACATGTGCTGCTCCTTCCGTCGAATGTTTGTTCAATGTTCGTCGAGACTGTAGCGACTCTGTTCAGGGTTTGTCAAATGCCTGTACACTCGAGCGATGGGAACGCTCCGCATCGGCGAGCTCGCCCGTCGCACCTCGCTCTCGCCAGAGGTCCTCCGGGCGTGGGAGCGCCGCTACGGGCTGCTGCGCCCGATCCGCTCGTCCGGCGGCTACCGCCTCTACTCGGAGGACGACGCCGAGCGCGTGGTGCGGATGCGGGAGCTGATCGCGAGTGGGATCGCCACCGCCGAGGCGGCGCGGCTCGCGCTCGAGGACGCGCCCGCGGCGGTGGGGCGCCGGGGACGCGGCCGCCGAGCTGCGCGCGGCGCTCGATGCGTTCGACGACGCCGGTGCGCACCGTGCCTTCGACCGGCTGCTCTCGCGGCTCTCGATCGAGGCGGTGCTCGGCGAAGCGGTGCTCCCGCTCCTGCACGAGCTCGGCGAGCGCTGGGAGCGCGGGGAGGCGAGCGTCGCGCAGGAGCACTTCGCGTCGCAGCTCCTCCGCGGCCGGCTGCTCGGGCTCGCGCGCGGCTGGGACCGCGGCATCGGCCCGCGGGCGGTGCTCGCATGCGTCCCGGGCGAGCAGCACGACCTCCCGCTGATCGTCTTCGGGCTCGCCCTGCGCGAGCACGGCTGGCGGATCACCTTCCTCGGCGCCGATACGCCCGTTGAGACGCTCGTCAAGACGGCGGCCGCGCTCGAGCCCGCCGCGGTCGTCGTCTCGGCGACGCAGCGGGGCCTGCTCGAGGCCGCGGCGGACGAGCTCGCGCGCGCGCGCGGCGTCCCGCTCTGGATCGGCGGCGCGGGGGCGAACGGGGAGCTGGCGAAGCGTGTGCGCGCGCGGCTGCTCGAGGCCGGGCCGCTGGAGGAGGCGGCCCTGCTCGCGGCGGCGGCCTAGGGCTCGAGCGCGAGCAGGTCGTCCACGGTCTCGCGGCGCCGGATCAGCCGCGCATCGCCGCCGCCGACAAGCACTGCGGCGGGCCGCGGCACGCCGTTGTAGTTCGACGCCATCCCGAGCGTGTAGGCGCCCGTCGCGGGAACGGCGATCAGGTCGCCGCGCCGCGGCTCGGGCAGCTCGGCTCGCTCGATCAGCACGTCGCCCGACTCGCAGTGCTTGCCGGCGATCGTGAAGACGTCGTCCGGCTCCTCGTCGGCCCGGTTCGCGAGCACGGCCGTGTAGCGCGCCTGGTAGAGCTGCGGCCGCGGGTTGTCGGACATGCCGCCGTCGATCGCGACGTAGCGGCGGTCACCCGCGCGCTTCACCGCGCCGACGCGGTAGAGCGTGAACGCCGTCGGCCCGACGAGCGCGCGCCCGGGCTCGACGATCAGGCGCGGCGCGTCGAGCCCGCGCATCGTCCAGTCGCGCGTGACCGCGGCCGCGACCGTCCGCACGAGCTCCTCGACCGGCGGTTCCAGCTCCGCCTGGACGTGCCGGATCCCGAAGCCGCCGCCGATGTCGATCGTCCGCGGCAGCCAGTCGAGCTCGCTCCGGCAGCGGTCGGCGAACTGCGCCAGCAACGCCACCGCGAGCAGGTGCGCGCGCACGTCTGCGAGCTGCGAGCCGACGTGGACGTGGAGACCCTCGACGTCGAGACCGGCGTCCCGCGACGCGCGCACCGCCTCGACCGCGTCGTCCTCGTCGAGGCCGAACTTGGAGCCGCGGTGGCCGGTGCGGATCGACTCGTGCGTCTCGGCCTCGACTCCCGGCGTGACGCGGACCAGGACGCGGCGCACGCCCGCGGCGGCAGCGCGCGCCGGCTCGTCGAGCGCGTCGAGGACGACGAGCGCGCCTGCCTCGGCCGCCGCGCGCAGCTCCTCGTCCGACTTGTTGTTGCCGTGCACGAGCAGCCGGTCGCCCTCGATCCCGGCCCGGCGCGCGAACGCAAGCTCACCCAGCGTGGACACGTCCGCGCCCAGCCCTTCCTCGGCGAGCAGGCGCATCAGCGAGACGTTCGGGAAGGCCTTCGTCCCGTAGACGACGAGCGCGTCCGGAACGGCCCGCTGGAACATCCGCGCGCGCTCGCGCAGCGCGTCCTCGGCGTAGACCACGAGCGGCGTGCCGAACCGCTCCGCCAGCTCGGTCACGGGCATTCCGTCGAGCTCGAGCACGCCCGCCGCGACCCTGGTTCCGCCGGGGAACAGTGCTAGCATGCGCGCAAGTGAAGCAGCTTCTTTCCTAGAGCAGGAGGCCAGCGCGGCGAGCGAGCCGCGAGAGCTTCCCCCGGGCCTCTCCTGCGAGAGGCTTTTTTGTACCCGGAGACCGCGATGAGCGAGACGTACGACCCGAAGACGATCGAGGAGAAGTGGCAGCGCGTCTGGGACGACGCGCGCGCGTGGCACGTCGACAACCCGGCCGACCCGGCCGCGGCCGACCGCGCCAAGAGCTACGTCGTCGAGATGCTGCCCGTACCCCTCCGGCTCGCTGCACCTCGGGCACCTGCTCGTCTACACGATCGGCGACGTCGTCATGCGCTTCCGGCGCCGCAACGGCCTGAACGTCCTCCATCCGATGGGCTGGGACGCCTTCGGCCTGCCGGCCGAGAACAACGCGATCAAGGAGGGCGGTCACCCGCGCGAGACCACCGAGCGCAACATCGTCAACATCCGCCGGACGATGCGCCGGATGGGGTGGTGGCTCGACTGGGAGCGGGAGATCTCGACCCACGATCCGCGCTACTACCGCTGGCAGCAGTGGCAGTTCCTCCGCTTCCTCGAGCAGGGACTGGCCTACCGCAAGGGCGCGCCGGTGAAGTGGTGCCCGAACGACCAGACCGTGATCGCGAACGAGCAGGTGCTCCCCGACGGCACGTGCGAGCGCTGCGGCGCGCTCGTCGAGTCCCGCCTGATGGAGCAGTGGTTCTTCCGGATCACCGACTACGCCGATGCGCTGCTCGACGACCTCGCCACCGTCGATTGGCCCGACTCGATCAAGGCGCGCCAGCGGAACTGGATCGGACGCTCCGAGGGCGCCGAGCTCGACTTCCGGATCGAGGAGTGGGGCGAGGACGTCACCGTCTTCACGACACGGCCGGACACGCTCTTCGGGGCGACGTTCTTCGTGCTCGCGCCGGAGCACGAGCTCGTTCCGCGGATCGAGTCGGAGGAGGTGCAGGCGTACGTGCGCCATGCCTCGGCAAAGAAGACCGAGGAGCGCGCGGCTGCGGTCGAGAAGACGGGTGTCTTCACGGGCCTGCACGCGGTCAACCCGGTCAACGGCGAGCGGATCCCGATCTACGTCGCGGACTACGTCCTCACCGACTACGGCACCGGCGCGATCATGGCCGTCCCCGCCCACGACCAGCGCGACTACGACTTCGCCGCGGGCATTCGGTCTGCCGGTGCGCCAGGTGATCCGGCCGGCGGAGGGGGAGGCCGAGCTGCCGTACATCTCCCATTCGGAGGACGACGTGCTCGTCAACTCCGGCGAGTTCGACGGGCTGCCGGCGCCGGAGGGCGGGCGCCGCATCGTCGAGAAGCTCGCGCAGGACGGGCGCGGCCGGTTCGCCGTCAACTACCGGCTGCGCGACTGGGGCTTCTCACGCCAGCGCTACTGGGGCTGCCCGATTCCGGTCGTCTACTGCGAGACCGACGGGATCGTGCCGGTGCCGGACGACGAGCTACCGGTCGTGCTCCCGGATGTCGAGGACTACAAACCGAAGGGCCAGCCGCCGCTCGCACAGGCGGAGGACTGGGTGCGGACGACGTGTCCGCGCTGCGGCGGCGAGGCACGCCGCGAGACGGAGACGATGGACACGTTCGTCGACTCCGCCTGGTACTTCCTCCGCTACTGCGACCCGGACAACGACAGCGCTCCGTTCGACCGCGCGCCCGTCGACTACTGGAACCCGGTCGACCTGTACATCGGCGGCGTCGACCACGCGACGATGCACATGATCTACGCGCGCTTCTGGATGAAGGTCCTGAACGACCTCGGCTACATCGGCTTCCGGGAGCCGTTCGCGAGCTTCTTCTCCAACGGCTGGGTGACGACCGGCGGGAAGAAGATCTCGAAGCGCTCGGGTGCAGCCACGGGGCCGGACGCGGTGATCGAACGCTACGGCGCGGACTCAGGCCGGCTCTGCATCCTCTTCCTCGGGCCCGCCGACCAGGACATGGAGTGGACGGAAGAGGCGGTGGAGGGCATGTCGCGCTTCGTCCGTCGGCTGTGGCGTGTCGTGAACGAAGTCGTCGAGAACGCGCCTGCCGGGGAGCCGGAGGGCGGTGCGCTCGCACGCAAGGCGCACGAGACGATCGCGAAGGTGACCGACGACGTCGGCCGCCGCTTCGCCTTCAACACGGGGATCTCGGCCGTGATGGAGCTCGTCAACGAGCTCTCCCCGGACACGGGCGGCCGTGACGCGCGCTTCGCAGCCGAGACCGCGGTCTCGCTGATCCAGCCGTACGCGCCGCACGTTGCCGAGGAGCTGTGGGAGCGGTTGGGGCACGAGCAGCTCTGGGAGCAGCCGTGGCCCGTCGCCGATCCGGCGATGCTCGAGCGCGAGACGGTCGAGGTCGTCCTGCAGGTGAATGGGAAGCTGCGCGACCGGCTGCAGGTGCCGGCGTCGATCTCCGAGGAGGAGCTCGTCGCCCTGGCGCGCGAGTCGGAGAGAGTGCGGGCGCACCTGAACGGCGGCGAGCCGCGGAAGACGATCGTCGTCCCCGGCAAGCTCGTCAACTTCGTCGTCTAGCGCGAATTCGGCACACAATCGTCGCGGAGGCGTTCACCCTCCGTGACAGCTCTCCCGGCACGCTCGGGTCATGCCCTCCCTGCCCGTGTCGCGCCGGCGGGCGCTCCTTCTCGCGGCAGCCGCACTCGCGGTGCTGGCCGTGGCCGGGCGCACGCTGGCCGGCGCGGGCGCCGCCGCCGAGGAGCCGCCACAGGCACTCCTCGCCGAGCCGGCTGCGGCTGCGCCGAAGCTCGTCGTGCACGTCGCGGGTGCCGTCCGGCGCCCGGGGCTGTACCGGCTGGCGGAGGGCAAACGCGTCGCCGACGCGGTCGCCCGTGCGGGCGGAGCGACCGCGCCGGCTGACACCGCCGCGATCAACCTCGCCGCACCGCTCGCGGACGGGATGCAGGTGCTCGTGCCGCGGCGAGGTCCCGGCGGAGGCAGTGCGGCGGCCGGCCGTCGCGTCAGCCTGAGCTCGGCGACGGCCGCCGAGCTGGACGCACTGCCCGGTATCGGTCCTGTCACCGCGCAGAAGATTCTCGACTACCGCGCCGAGCACGGCGGCTTCCGCTCCATCGAGGATCTCGACGCGATCCCGGGGATCGGGCCCGCGCGCATCGAGCAGCTGCGAGACGTGGTGTCGCCCTGATCGCGCGCGCCTGGCCGACGCTCCTCGTCGTCGCCGCGTGCCTCGGGCTCGCGCTCGCGAACGCGATGCGAGCGCCGGCACTCGTCGTGGCCGCGATCGTGGCGTCGGCCGTGCTCGCGGCGGCCTGCTCCCGTGCTCGGGTGCAGGCCTGCGCTCTGGCGCTGCTGCTGGCCGGCTGGTGGTGGGGGAGCGCCCGGCTCGATGCGCTCGAGCGCAGCACCCTCGTGCCGGAGATCGGTCGCTCCGCACGCGTCACCGCCGTCGTGACCGGGCCGGTCCGCAGGTCGACCTTCGCGCTTCGGCTGCCGGCCGAGGTGCGGCGCTTCGACGAGCGCACCCTGCACGAAAAGGTGCTGCTCGAGCTCCCGCTCGGGCGCTCGCCGCCGCAGGGAGCCGTCCTCGAGCTTCGAGCGACCGTCGCCGCACCGCGCGGCCCGGAGGACGGCTTCGACGAGCGCGGCTGGCTCGCGCGCCGCGGCGTCCACGTCGTCCTGCACGGGCGCAGCTGGCGGATCGTCGGCCGCCGCGGCGGCGTCGGCGGCATCTCGGATCGCCTCCGCGCGCATGTCGCGCGCGCGATCACCCCTGGGCTCGACGGCGAGCGACACGCCGTGCTGGCTGGGATCGTGCTCGGCGAGGACGAGGGGCTGACCGACGAGCTCCGCGACGACTTCAAGGCGGCCGGGCTCTACCACCTACTCGCCGTCTCGGGGCAGAACATCACGTTCCTGGCGCTGGGCGTCCTCGGACTGGCGTGGCTCCTCGGGATCCCGCGGCTCGCGGCGGAGGTGGTGGCGATCGCCGCAATCGTGGGCTATGTCCTTGCGGTCGGCTGGCAGCCGTCGGTCGTGCGCGCGGGCGTCGCCGGCGGCCTCGCATCGCTCGCCTGGCTCCTCTCGCGGCCGCGCGACCGGTGGCACTTCCTCGCTCTCGGCGCCGCGGTGCTGCTCGCGTGGACACCGGCGAGCCTGCTCGAGCCCGGATTCCAACTCTCGTTCGCGGCAGTCGGGTCGATCTTCCTCCTGCTGCCGCGGTTGCGGCCGGCACTGGAGGGCTACCCGCTGACGGACTGGCTCCGCGACGCAATTGCAGTCTCGACCGCTTGCGGCGCCGCGACCGCGCCGATCCTCTGGCTCCAGTTCGGCAGCGTCCCTGTCTACTCCCTGCCCGCGAACGCCCTCGTCACGCTCGCGATCGGCCCGCTGCTCGGAATCGCGCTCGTCGGGTCGCTGATCGAGCCCGTGCTGCCGACGGCGGCGCTTGCGCTCGGGTGGCTGAACGGGTGGCTGGCCGCCTACATCGCCGCCTGCGCACGCGCCGTCGGAGGACTGCCGTTCGCGCAGGTCGGATCCGCCACCGCCGTCTGTCTGCTGCTCGGGACGCCGGTCGCGCTGCTGGTCCTCCAGCGACTGCCGCGGTGGCGGCGCCCGTTGGCGGTCGCGAGCGTCGCAGCCGCGCTCCCGGCGCTGCTCGCATGGCAGCTGCTCCCGGACGCTCGCCTGCCGCCACCGACCGGGCTCCGGATCACGTTCCTCGATGTCGGCCAGGGCGACTCGATCCTGCTCCAGGTGCCGCAGGGTGCCGTGCTCGTCGACCAGGGGCCGCCGGAGGCGGACGTCGCGCGACAGGTGCGGGCACTCGGCGTCCGACGGCTGGCGGCGCTCGTGCTCACGCATCCTCAGCGCGACCACATCGGCGGTGCGGAGTCCGTCCTGAGACGGGTGGCGGTCGACCGTGTCCTCGATCCACGGCTGGCGGTCTCGGGCCCATTCGAGCGCGCCGCGCTTGCGGAGGCGGCGGATCGCGGCGTTCCCGTCGTGGAGACTCGCGCCGGCGACGGCTTCCGGCTCGGCCGCCTCCGGCTCCGCGTGCTCTGGCCGAACCGGCCGGGGACCGTGAGCGACGACCCGAACCTGCTCCCGGTCGTGCTGCTCGCGAGCTACGGCGAGGTCGACGCGCTGCTGACGGCGGATGCGGAGACGGAGGTCACCGCGCGGCTGTTCTCACGGCCGATCGAGATCCTGAAGGTCGCGCATCACGGGTCTGCCGACGCCGGCCTCTCAGCCGAGCTGCGGGAGCTGCGTCCCGCCGTTGCGGTCATCTCCTGCGGCCGCGGCAACGACTACGGCCACCCGACGCCCTCGACGCTGGCCGCTCTCCGTGAGAGCCCCGGCCTGCGCGTGTTTCGCACCGATGAGGACGGTCGCGTCGTCCTGGAGTCGGACGGCCGGCGGATCTCGGTCCGGTCGGACCGTTGAGTAGGGTGGGGTGATGGCCGAGACGCCAGCCCTCAAGGCCGTCTACCTGCTCACCGGCAGCGACCGGCCCAAGATCGAGACGGCGCTGGCACGGCTCCGGCGGCACTTCGCAGCGGAAGCCACCGAGCTCGTCAGCGCCCAGGATCGGTCGGGTGCCGAGGCCGCCGCCCTCTGCAATGCCGGCAGCCTGTTCGGGGACGCGCGGCTCGTCCTCGTCGAGGGAGTCGACGGACGCCGCAACAGTGAGGGCAGGCTCGCGAACGGCTGGAAGGCAGCCGACGTGAAGGCGATCGAGGAGTACCTCGCCTCGCCGGCGCCGGGCACCGTGCTCGCGCTCGTCGCCGAGGAGCTGAAGAAGGACGCACCGCTGACGAAGGCCTGCGCCAAGGCGGGAGACGTACTCGCGTTCGAGGTCGTGAAGCGGAAGGCGGACGCCTGGGTCGCGGAGCGCTTCAAGCAGGCGGGCGTCCGGGCCGAGCCGGACGCTGTCGCGGCCCTCGTTCAGCTCGTGGGCGACGACTTCCAGCAGCTGGCGAGCGAGGTCGACAAGCTCGCTCTCTGGGCGGGTGACGAGCCGATCGGTCAGCACGAAGTCGAACAACTCGTCGCGGCCGTGGCGGAGACGCCGACCTTTGCGCTCACCGACGCCTGGGCCCAGCGCGACCCGGGCCGCACGCTCGAGGCCAGCGAGACGATCTTCGAGCGCGAGGGACGCCCGCGCCGCGATACGGCGCCGCGGCTGGCCGGAGCGCTCGCGAACCACCTGGCTTTCATGCGCCGCTGCCAGCGGCTCGCGGCCGAGGGAGTGCGCGCACGCGACGCCGCCTCCTCGCTGAAGCGGCATCCGTTCTACGTCGAGAAGGTCTTCGGCCAGGCCGGCAACTTCACCGAGGACGAGCTGCGCACGGCGGTTGTTCGGCTCGCCGGGCTGGACCACGCGCTCAAGGGCGGCAGCAAGCTCGCGCCCGACCTCGAGCTCCAGCGAGCCCTGATCGAGATCAGCGCCGAGGGCTAGGCGGCGGCGGTGTCGCCGGCGACGAGCCGCGCGGCGCGTGACTTCTTGCGGCCGGCGGTGTTCTTGTGCAGAGCGCCGTGCGACGCGGCCTTGTCGATCATCCGGGTCAGCTCGAGATGCTCGACCACGATCTTGTCCTGGTCGCCGTCGGAGACGGCCGCTTCGAGACGCTTGGCCAGCGTCTTCACGGTCGAGCGGTAGCGGAGGTTCTCCTCCCGCTGGCGCTCGGAGATCCGGACGCGCTTCTTCTGTTGCTTGATGTTGGCCATGTCGAAGAAAGGCCCGCACTCGGCGGGCGCGCGGAATCGTAGCAGACCGGGTTCCTATACTCGTTGCCGTGGAAACGCGAGCCAAGGCACGCAGGCTCGCGTGGTCGACGGCGCTGTTCTCGGCCGCGACCGGCCTTTCGCGCGTCCTCGGGCTCGTGCGCGAGATCGTCGCCGCCAACTACTTCGGTGCGCGCGGGCCGATCAACGCGTTCACGGTCGCATTCCAGATCCCGAACCTGATCCGGGCGCTCGTCGCCGACGCTGCGCTCTCCTCCGCCTTCGTTCCCGTCTTCAGCGAGCTGCTCGAGAAGGGGGAGAAGGCACGTGCCTGGCGGGTCGCGTCGACGATCTTCTGGCTCTTCCTCCTGATCGGCGGCGGCGTCACCGCGCTCTTCATCCTCGTCGCGCCGCTCCTGATGCCGGCGCTGACGGGCGCCTACGACGACCTGACGGTGACGCTCTCGCAGATCCTCTTCCCGATCGTCGTCCTGCTCGGCATGTTCGGGATCGTCACCGGGATCCTGAACAGCTACGACGAGTTCTCGATCCCGGCGCTGACGCCCGTCGCCTGGAACCTCGCGATCATCGTCGGGCTCGTATTCGGCGTCCCGCAGGCCGACACCGAGACCGGCAAGCTCTACGTCTACGCCGGCTCGATCCTTCTCGGCACCGTGATCCAGCTGCTGCTGCCGCTGCCGTGGCTGCGCGGGCTCGACGGGCATCTCCGCCTCGCGCTCGACGTTCGCGACCCGGCCGTGAAGCAGGTCTTCACGCTGATGATCCCCGTCACGCTCGGGCTCGGACTGATCAACGTCAACGCCGTCATCGGCACGATCGTGGCGTCGAAGTGGATCGACCCGTTCATCTCCCCGAACGCGATCGACAAGGCCTTCCGGATCTACATGCTCCCGCAGGGGATGTTCTCTGTCGCGGTCGCGACGGTGCTCTTCCCGACGCTCGCCCGGCTCGCGACGAGGGGCGACCTGGCCGGTGTGCGCAACACGATCACGCTCGGGTTGCGGCAGATCAACTTCCTGCTGCTGCCCGCGGGAGCCTTCTCGATCGTCCTGGCCGAGCCGATCGTCCGCCTGCTCTACCAGCGCGGTGCGTTCGAGCCTGGCCAGACCGCAGTTGTGGCCGGTGCACTCGCCGCTTTCTCGGTTGGCCTCACCTTCAACGGGATGATGCTGATGCTGAACCGAGGCTTCTTCAGCCTGCAGCAGCCGTGGGTCCCGACCGGGATCGCGCTCGTGATCCTCGCCCTCAACGTCGCGCTCTACGCCGTCTTCTATCGCGTGGGAACGTGGGGGATACCCTTCGCGATCTCGCTCGCGAACATCGCCGGTGTCGGGATGCTGCTCTTCGCGCTGCGCCGCCGGATCGGCAGCCTCGACCTGAAAGAGACGGTGCGGTCGTTCTGCCTCGTCACGGTCGCCTCGGCGCTGCTCGCGGTCACGAGCTATGCCGTCTGGCGCGGGCTGGACGAGGCCCTCGGCCGCTCGTTCCTCGCGCAACTCATCTCGCTCGGCACGGCCCTCGTTGCCGGTGCCGCCGTCTATCTCGCTGCGTGCCGGGCGCTCCGGGTGCGCGAGCTGGCGACGCTACTCTCCCTGCGAGGCCGTACCCGCCGAGGCTGATCGCGCATGGACCAGGACAAGATCCGCAACTTCTCGATCATCGCCCACATCGACCATGGGAAGTCGACCCTGGCCGATCGGGTCCTGCAGGCGACCGACACCGTCGCCGACCGCGACATGAAGGAGCAGCTGCTCGACTCGATGGAGCTCGAGCGCGAGCGCGGGATCACGATCAAGGCGCAGGCCGTGCGCGTGCTCTGGAAAGGCCACCAGCTGAACCTGATCGACACGCCCGGCCACGTCGACTTCACCTACGAGGTCTCCCGGTCGCTACAAGCGTGTGAGGGGGCGCTGCTCGTCGTCGACGCCGCGCAGGGGATCGAGGCGCAGACGCTCGCGAACGCGTACCTCGCGATCGAGAACAACCTCGAGATCGTCCCGGTCGTGAACAAGATCGACCTGCCGCAGGCCGATCCAGACGGCGCCGCGGCGGAGGTCGCCGACCTGATCGGCGACGATCCCGATCACGTCCTCCGGATCTCCGCGAAGACCGGCCAGGGGGTCGAGGACGTGCTCGACGCGATCGTCGAGCGGATCCCGGCGCCCGACGGTGATCCGGGCGCGCCCGCCCGCGCGCTCATCTTCGACTCGTCGTACGACCAGTACCGCGGCGTCGTCGCCTTCGTGCGCGTCGTAGACGGCCGCTTCGAGACCCGCGACGCCGTGCGCGCGATGGCGCAGGGGACGCGCTTCGAGGCGGAGGAGCTGGGTTTCCTCTCCCCGGAGCGACGGCCCGTGAAGGCGCTCGTCGCCGGCGAGGTCGGCTACGTGATCACGGGACTCAAGGACGTCTCGAAGCTCCGCGTCGGCGACACGCTGACGGCCGAGAAGCGCCCCGCTGCCGAGCCGCTGCCGGGCTACAAGGAGGTGAAGCCGATGGTCTTCGCCGGCCTCTTCCCGACCGACTCGGACGAGTATCCGGAGCTCCGCGACGCGCTCGAGCGGTTGAAGCTGAACGACGCCGCGCTCTTCTACGAGCCGGAGACCTCGCAGGCGCTCGGGTTCGGCTTCCGCTGCGGCTTCCTCGGCCTACTCCACATGGAGATCGTCCGCGAGCGGCTCGAGCGCGAATTCGACCTCGACCTGATCGTGACCGCGCCGAACGTCGCCTACCGCGTCCAGGAGCGGAACGGCAGCTGGGTCGAGGTACACAACCCGGCCGACATGCCGGTCGAGATCGAGGCCGCCGAGGAGCCCTACATCCGTGCGTCGGTGATCGTGCCGAAGGAGTACGTCGGCGCCGTGATGGAGCTCAACAACGAGCGCCGCGGCAAATTCGACCACATGGAGTACCTCTCGGAGGAGCGCGTGCACCTCACCTACGAGCTGCCGCTCGGCGAGATCGTGCTCGACTTCTACGACCAGCTCAAGTCGCGCACGCGCGGCTACGCGAGCTTCGACTACGACCTCGCCGGCTTCCGGCCGGGCAACGTCGTCCGCGTCGACGTCCTCGTCGGCGGCGAGCAGGTCGACGCCCTCTCCCTGATCGTCCATCGCGACTTCGCCTATGACCGCGGGCGCCTGCTCGTCGAGCGGTTGCGCAAGGAGATCCCGCGGCAGATGTTCGACGTCGCGATCCAGGCGGCGATCGGCGCCCGGATCATCGCCCGCGAAACGGTCAAGGCGCGCCGCAAGGACGTGCTCGCCAAGTGCTACGGAGGCGACATCAGCCGCAAGCGGAAGCTGCTCGAGAAGCAGAAGAAGGGCAAGAAGCGGATGAAGCAGGTCGGCGGGGTCGAGGTGCCGCAGGAGGCATTCCTGGCCGTGCTCAACCTGGACGAGCGGAGCAAGTGACGGTGGAGAACCGGCACGCAACCGGCACGCCCGCGTCACACACGCGTCACGACCCGCCGCGTACCGTTCCAGAAGGGGGCTCTGCGACCCCCATCCCGGGGGCTGGACCGGGTGCCGCCCACCTCTACGTCCACCTTCCGTTCTGCGCGCACCGCTGCGGCTACTGCGACTTCGTCACCGTCACCGGCCACGGGGGCGAGCACGGCGGCTACGTCGACGCGCTGCTCGCGGAGCTCGAGCTCGAGCGCAGCCTGCTCGCGGACGAGGTCGAGACGGTGTTCCTCGGCGGTGGCACGCCCACCTTCACCGAGCCGGCGGCGCTCGCCCGCCTCCTCGACGGACTTCCGAACGCGACGGAGACGACCGTCGAGGCGAATCCGGAGACGGTCACGCCAGAGCTGGCCGCGCTGCTCCGGGAACATGGCGTCGACCGCGTCTCGCTCGGGGCCCAGAGCTTCCAGCCACACCTGCTCGAGACGCTGGAGCGGCTGGCGAGCCCCGACGATGTGCGCAGCGCCGTGCGCACGCTCCGCGACGCCGGCTTCGACAACGTCTCGCTCGATCTGATCTACGGCATCCCCGGCCAGAGTCCCGCCGACCTCGAGCGCGACCTCGCCGAGGCGATCGCGCTCGAGCCGGAGCACCTCTCCTGCTACGAGCTCGAGGCGAAGCCTGGGACGCGATTCACGCACGCGCACGGCGACGAGCTCGAGCGGCAGGCGGAGGCGATGGAGGACTACTTCGAGCGCGTCGTCGAGATCCTCACCGGCGCCGGCTACCGCTGGTACGAGACGGCGAACTTCTGCCGCATGGACGGCGCCGGCCGCGATCTCCGCGCCCGCCACAACCTCGGTTACTGGCTCGGTCACGACTATCTCGGGATCGGCGTCGGCGCCGTCTCGACCGTGAGCGGCAGCCGCTGGCGGAACGCGCCGAGCCTCCCTCGCTACCTCGCCGCACTCGGTCGCCGCGAGCGGCCGGAGCGGGAGCTCGAGCAGCTCGACCGGGAGACTGCGGCGCGCGAGCGCGTGATGCTCGGGCTTCGCCTCGACCAGCCGCTGGAGCTCGCCGGACTCGGGGCGGCAGTCGATCGCGACGCACTCGCGCGGCTGCAGCGGCACGGCCTCGTCGAGGCCGGCGACAGCACGCTCGAGCTCACCCGCCGTGGCCGCTTCCTCGGCGGCGGCGTCACCGCCGAGCTGCTGGTCGAAAGCTAGAATTTTCCTGCAAATGGCAGAGATCAGCGAGCGCAAGCGAGACCTCCTCCGGCGCCTGGTCGAGGAGTACGTCGCCACGGGCGAGCCCGTCGGCTCGAAGACGCTCGTCGAGCGAGCCCATCTTCCCGTCTCGCCCAGCACGGTGCGCAACGAGCTCGCAGAGCTCGAGTCGCTCGGCCTGCTCACCCACCCACACACGTCCGCCGGCCGGATTCCGACCGACGCCGGCTACCGCTTCTATGCCGAGGGGCTGCTCGAGCGCCAGGAGCCGCGGCCGCCCCGCTTCCCGCTCGACCTCACTTCGATGCGGAGCGAGGTCGAGGCGGCGCTGCAGTCGACGACGGAGATGCTCAGCCAGGTGACGCGGCTGCTCGCGCTCGTCTCGGCGCCCGGCCTGGAGACCGCGTCCGTGCGCCACGTCGAGGTGCTGCTGCTGCAGCCGTCCGTCGTGATGGTGGTGACGATCACGTCCGCCGGCGGCGTCGCGAAGAAGCTGATCACCTTCGACGGTCGGGTCGACCCCGGCCTCGCGCTGTGGGCGAACGAGTACCTGAACGAGCGGCTCGTCGGCGTCGGCATCGGCACGCACACGCTGCGGACGCGGATCGACGATCCGGGCCTGACCGGGCGTGAGCGGGAGTTCATCGACGCGCTGCGGCCGGCACTCGCCGACCTGGCGGCGCCGATGTCGCAGTCGCTCTACGTCGGCGGTGCCGCGTCGCTCCTCGACGACGTCCGCGCCGACGAGCTCGAGGCCTGCCGGCGCCTCCTCTCCGTGCTCGAGAAACGGGCCGCCGTGCTCGAGCTGATGACGGAGTCGTTCGACGTCCGGCGCCCGTACATCCGCGTCGGGCTCGATCACCCGGCGCTGCACGACGTGGCGCTCGTCGGCGTGACCTACGGGTTGCCGACGCGCACGCTCGGCTCGATCGGCCTGCTCGGCCCGGTCCGGATGGACTACGACAAGGCCGTCCGCACCGTTCGGGCCGCCGCCCACGAGCTCTCGCGGCTCGTCGAGGCGGCGTACGAGGAGGACTGAGCTCCCAACGCGATGGAGCTCTGTGCCGCCGGGACACGCTCGGCGGCGCGACGCGGCGTCCTCGGTCGCGGCGATATGCATCCATATCGCCGCTCCCGCGTCCTTGCCTCGCACCCGCCGAGCGCGCCCCGGCGACGAGGCGCCATCACGTTGGGAGCTCTACCTCCCCGGTACGCTAGGTCGATGGCCACGGCCGAACGCGACTACTACGAGCTCCTCGGGGTCGAGCGCTCGGCGAGCGACGCCGAGATCAAGAAGGCGTTCCGCAAGCTCGCCCGCGAGCTCCATCCGGACGTGAACGGCAACGCCGACGCGCAGGACCGCTTTCGTGCCGTCGCGGAGGCGTACGAGGTGCTCTCGGACGCCGAGCGGCGGAAGCTGTACGACCAGTACGGCCACGCCGGGCTCCGGCGCGGCGGCTACGCGCCGAGCGACTTCGCCTTCTCGAACCTGAGCGACATCTTCTCGGCCTTCTTCGGCGACGACCTCTTCGCGCGCAACCGCGGCGGCCGCGCCCGCGGCGGCGACGTCGGGGTCGCCGTCGCGATCGAGCTCGCGGACGCGTTCACCGGCGTCGAGCGCACCGTCGACGTCGAAGTCGCGGTCAGCTGCGAGGCCTGCGACGGCGAAGGCGCCGAGCCGGGCACCGCGCGCGTCACCTGTCAGAGATGCGGCGGTCAGGGCCAGCTGCAGCAGGTCTCGCGCAGCGTCTTCGGCGAGTTCGTCCGCACGCAAGCGTGTCCGGCCTGCATGGGGGTCGGCACGGTCGTCGAGACGCCCTGCGCCGCATGCGCGGGGAACGGCCGCACGGTCGAGGCGAAGGAGCTTAAGGTCGAGATCCCGGCCGGGATCCACGACGGCCAGCGGATCCGCATCCGCGGCGCCGGCCATGCCGGCACCGGCGGCGGTGGCCCCGGCGACGCGTACGTCGAGGTGCACGTCGCGCGCGATCCGCGCTTCGAGCGCGACGGCGACGACATCCTCTCCGAAGTCGACCTGACGATCGTCGAGGCGGCGCGCGGCGCACGGCTCTCGATTCCGACGCTCGAAGGCGACCTCGAGCTCGACTTCGAGGGCGGCACCCAGCCGGGCGAGGTGCGCGTGCTGCGCGGCAAGGGAATGCCGTCGCTGCAACGCTCGGGCCGCGGCGATCATCGCGTGCTCGTCAACGTCTCGGTCCCGCGCCGGCTCACCGACGAGCAGCGCGAGCTGCTCGACCGCTTCGACGAGCTCTCCGGCGAGGAGACCTACAAGCGCGACGAGGGCTTCTTCGAGAAGCTCAGAAACGCGATCCGCTGACGCTGCTCCGGCGCGTGTCCGTCACCGTCCCCGACGCCCGGGCGGAGGAGGCACGCGCGGTGATGCTGGAGCTGTTCCCCGAGGGCTTCGAGGAGCTCGGCGGCGACGGCGGCGCGCTCGAGCTCGCGGCGTACACGAACGCCGCCGGCGAGGAGCGGATCTGGCAGGCATTCGGCGGCGCCGCCGCCTCCGACGTCGAGGAGGACTGGCAGGACCGCTGGCGCCAGTTCCACAAGCCCGTCCGCGTCGGTTCACTCTGGATCGGACCGCCCTGGGAAGCTCCCGACGAGGACGCGACCGCGGTCGTGATCGACCCGGGCCGCGCCTTCGGCACGGGCGGCCATCCGACGACGCAGCTCTGCCTGCAGCTGCTCGAGAACGAGGAGCGGGGGAGTGTGCTCGACGTCGGCTGCGGCTCCGGCGTCCTCTCGATCGCGGCCGCCAAGCTCGGCTTCGCGCCGGTGCGGGCCCTCGATTTCGATCCCCAGGCGGTCGAGGCGACCGAGCGGAACGCGGCCGACAACGGCGTCAGCGTCGAGGTGGGGCAGGCCGATCTGCGCGAGGACGAGCTGCCCGAGGCCGAGCTCGCGCTCGCGAACATCGCCGCCGAGGCCGTCGTCGCGCTCGGGCCGAGACTCCGCGCGGGCCGGGCGATCACGTCCGGCTACCTCGTCTCCGACGAGCCGGAGCTCGAGGGCTACCGCTGTGAGCGCCGCGTCCAGTCGGGCGGCTGGGCGGCGGATCTGCACGTCCGCCAGTAACTTTCGCGCTCATGGCGAGCTTCTCCGTCCGCTTTCTCGGCTGCAAGGTCTCGCAGACCGACGCCCAGGCGCTGCGCGAGCGGCTCGTCCGCGACGGCCACCGCGAGGTCGAGGGCGGCGGCGACGTCGCGGTCGTCAACTCGTGCTGCGTCACGAACGAAGGGCTCGCGAAGTCCCGGCAGGCGGCCGCGCGCGCGGCCCGCTCGCACGGCCGCGTCTACGTGACCGGCTGCGGCGCCAGGCTCTCTGAGACCGCCTTCGCGGGGCTGCCCGACAACGTCACCGTCGTCGCCGGCCAGATCGAGCAGGCGGTCGAGACGGTCGCCGGCGACGTCGGCGCGATCGCCTGCGTGCAGGCGGACGCGCGGCTCGACCGTGTGCGTGCGTTCGTGAAGATCCAGGACGGCTGCTCGTTCTCCTGCGCGTTCTGCGTGATCCCGCTCGTGCGCGGCGCCACGCGCAGCCGCAGCGCCGACGCCGTGCTCGGCGAGATCCGCCGCCGCGTGGCGCAGGGCCATCGCGAGATCGTGCTCACCGGCGTCAACCTGGGCTGCTTCCGCGACCGCGCCGCCGGGATGACGCTGGCCGGGCTGATCCGCGCCGCCGGCGCGATCGAGGGGGTCGAGCGCCTGCGGCTCTCGTCGATCGAGATCAACCACGTCGGTGACGACCTCGTCGCTGCCTTGCGCGAGACGCCCGTCGTCGGCCCGCACCTGCACGTGCCGCTCCAGTCCGGCGACGACGGCGTCCTCCGGGCGATGGCGCGCCGCTACACCGTCGAGACCTACCTCCGGAAGCTGGAGCCGCTCGACGACTTCAACCTCACCGCCGACGTGATCGTCGGCTTTCCGGCCGAGGACGACGCCGCCTTCGAGCGCACGCTCGAGACGGTCCGTGCGGCGCGGCTGACGAAGGTGCACGTCTTCCCGTACTCGCCCCGGCCGGGGACGCGCACGGCGGCCGACGATCCGGTGCCGCCCGAGGTGAAGAAGGAGCGGAGCGCCCGCCTGCGCGCGCTCTCCGACGAGGCCTGCCGCGCCCGCTGGGCGGAGAAGGTCGGGCGCGAGGACGTCGTCCTTGTCGACCGGCCCGGCCGCGGCTACGGAGCCGATTACTCGCCCTGGCTCGTCGACGCGCCCGTGGGCGACCTCGTCGCGGTGCGCGGCGCCGCGGTCGCGGAGGAGGGGATCCTCGCTGCCTGACGACTGCCTCTTCTGCTCGCTCGTCCGCGAGGGCGAGCACGTCGCCAAGACCGACGGCTTCGTCGCGATCCGAGACATCAACCCGCAGGCGGAGACACATCTGCTCGTCCTGCCGGAGCGCCACGTCGACACCTTCCGCGACATCGCCGAGTTCCCGGCCGAGGAGGCGAAGCGGATGCTCGAGTTCGTCGCCGAGGTGGCGCGCGAGGCCGGACTGATCGACTACCGCGTCATGGTCAACGTCGGCCCCGGCGGCGGCCAGACCATCTTCCATCTGCACTGGCACGTGCTGGGTGGGAAGATCACCGGGATGCCCGAATGACCATAGTGATGCCGTCATGACCCTGATCGCCGAGATCAAGTCCCAGCTCGAGGACGCGATGCGCGAGGGCGACGCCGCCCGCCGCGACACGCTCCGCCTGATTCTCTCCAGCCTCCAGGGCGCGGAGAAGGAGCTCCAGCGCACGCTCTCGGAGGACGAGGAGCTGCAAGTGCTCCAGCGCGAGCGCAAGAAGCGCGTCGAGGCGGCCGAGGCCTTCCGCAACGCCGGCCGCGAGGAGCAGGCCGACAAGGAAGAGGACGAGCTCGACGTGCTCGAGGAGTTCATGCCCGAGCCGCTCTCCGAGGACGAGCTGGAGGAGATCGTCGACGACGTGATCGCCGAGGTCGGCGCCACGAGCATGCGCGACATCGGCCGGGTGATGGCGGACGTGATGCCGCAGGTCGCCGGCCGCGCGGACGGCTCAGCCGTGAGCCAGATCGTCCGCGAGAAGCTGGCCTAGTCGGGCGGCGCGTCGGCGAGCAGGTCGAAGTCGCCTGCGAGCACGCGATCGATCCGGCCTGTACGCATGCCCGAGGCGTCCCGCACGAGCGGCGACGGCTCGTGCCGGTAGCGCCGCACGATCGCCGGCTCGGGACGGTCGGCATGCGGTGGCCCGTCGGCGCTCTGCTCTGCGGGCTCGACGTCGACGAGCACGGTGACGCGGTCGAACGACCGGTCCTCCTCGTGCGGGAGCTCGAGCACGTGCATGCCGATCTCCGGCCGCAGCAGCGTGTAGGCCCCGAGCCCGGAGACCTCGAGCACGACGACGCCGTCGTCGCCGTTCCTGCGCACCCGCATCCCGCGGCCGTCTGCCCAGCCGACGTACATCGCCGCGAGCTCCTGCACGAACAGGCCGCAGGCGTCCGCGTCCTCGGACCTGCCGGGACGGACCGTGACCGTCGCGTCGCTCGCCTCCCGTGCGTCGAGGCCGTCGAGCGCGGCCGTGAGCACGTGCAGCCGGGTCGCGAGCAGCTGCACGAGCTCGCGTGAGGGCGCCTCGCGGGGCGAGGACAGGCGCGCCCCGAGCCGCTCTGCCGTCGCCGTCGCGGCGCCGAGCCGGTCGAGGTACTCGACCAGGCTCAGCACCTGGTGCCGTTCCTCGGACTGCCAGAAGGCCGGTTCGCGCGCCTCGGCCAGCGCGTCCTGCTTCGCCTCGTCCCACGAGCCGACGCGCTCGACGATCGCCGCGAGCACACCGCGCAGGAAGGCCGCCTCGGCTCCCGTTCCCTCCGGCTCGAGCGCCACGCCGGCAAGGGTGAGGTCGCCCGGATCGACCGGCTCCTCCGCGGCCGCCGGCTCCGGCTCGCCCGCGTTCGGGTCGACGAAGGTGACGTCCAGGCCGGCGCCCTCACGCGCGGTGATGAAGAGAAACTGATCGCCCTCCGGGAACTGCCGCTCGACGATCGCCGTTGCGATCCGCGTCAGCAGGTGGCGCTCGACCGCCCGCTTGAGCGGGCGCGCGCCGAGCTCGGCGCTGAAACCCTGCTCGATCAGGAAGTCGATCGCGGCTTCGTCCCACTCGACCGCCCACGGCTGCATCCGCAGGCCGCGCCTACGCAGGACGTCGTTGAGCTCCTTCTCGAGCAGGCCGCGCATGATCTCGCGTCCGAGCGGCTGGAAGACGACGACGCGGTCGAGCCGGTTGAGGAACTCCGGCCGGAACGACCGCTCGACGGACTTCGTCACCGTGGCGGCGTCGAAGGTCCCCGAGCGTCCGGTGAAGCCGACGCCGGGGCCGCGCGGGATCGCGGAGCCGAGGTTCGAGGTGAGGATGATCACGCAGTGGCGCAGGTCGACGGTGCGGCCGTTGACGTCGGTCAGGCGGCCGTCGTCGAACACCTGCAGGAACACGTCCCACACGTTCTCGTGCGCTTTCTCGAACTCGTCGAGCAGGAGCACCGTGAACGGCTGTTTCCGCACCGCGGAGATCAGCGGCGCCGCCTGTTCGCCTCCGGTCGAGTCGCTGAGCAGCCGCTCCAGGCTCTCGGGAGTCTGGAACTCGCTCATGTCGAGCCGGACGAGCCGGTCCGGCGAGCCGAAGAGGAACTCGCTGAAGGCCTTCGCGATCTCGGTCTTGCCGGTGCCGGTCGGCCCGACGAAGAGGAAGACGCCGAGCGGCCGGGACGGGTCCGTCAGCCCGGCCTTCACCAGCGCGACCCGGTCGACGAGGCACTCGACCGCCTCCGGCTGGCCGAGCACGCGGCTGTTGAAGAACGCGCGGACATCGTCCAGGCGGAGGGGTGCCCTGGGATCGAGCACGTGCAGGGGGAGGCCGGTTGCCGCGCTGAGCGTCGCGATCACGGTCTCCGGCGTCACCTCAGTCGCGAGCCCGCGCGTGACGCGCTCGAGCACGAGCTCGAGCAGGCGGAGGAGGTTGCCCGGCGCGGCCGTGCCGGGGAGGTAGTGCGTCGCCAGGTCGAGCGACTCGGCCAGCGTGTCGTCGTCGACGTCGACGCCGTAGTCGCGCGACCACGCGCGCGCGACCTCGAGCGCGTCCGCGTCCGTCATCGGCGCCAGGCGGATCACCTCGAAGAGCCGCGTCACGCGCGGGCGGCTCTGGGCCAGCAGCTCGTAGGCGGTCGGGTCGATCTCGGCGATCACGGCGATCTCGCGCGCCTCGATCGCCGGGAGCATGGCGTCGAGGAGCCCGCGCGGGCTGCGCGAGTGCTGCCCCGAGTAGAGCGCCTCCTCGAAGCTCGGGAAGAGCCAGACGATCGAACGGCTCTTCATCCGCTCGACGATCTCCCGCACGCGGCTCTCCATCTCACCGATGTAGACCTGGCCTGCCATCACCTCGGTCGCGGCAGCCTGGAACGCGAACCACGGGTGCTCCAGCCGTCGGAGTGCCTCGACCACGAGCGTCGTCTTGCCGACGCCCTGCTCGCCGACGAGCAGCACCGAGCGCGGGCTGCGGGGCGACAACGCCGACGCGACCGTGTCGACCGCGGCGGCTCGGGAGCCGACGAGTGTGGCCTGCGGGTGGTCGTCGACCTTGATGAGCCGGCCGAGCTCGCGAAAGAAGCCGGTGTCGATCGACTGCTGCCGCCACTGGTCGAGCGTGGCCGAGAGTGAGGCTCGCGTCGCGGGCGTCGCGCCGTCGAACAGCTCGGCCACGAGTGGCTGCAGGCCGATGTCCAGCTTCTCCAGCTCGGCGGTGGTGAGCCGCTCGCCCTGCGCGACGCGCGCGTCGAGGAACTCCGAGACGGCAGACGCGAGCGGGCTGCCGCTCCAGTCCTCCTCCGCCGCCTCGAGCACGGCCAGGATGCACTTGTTCGGCACGACCGCGAACGCGCGCAGCAGCAGGACTCGCTCGCCGTACTCCGCGCGCGCGAACCGCTTCTTCGCACGCTCGGCCCACTCCGACGGCGGCTTCCGGCCGGCCGCGATCGCCCCGAGCGTGCCGGCGCGGAGGAACTTCGAGGCGTCGCGGGCGGCGATCGCAAACGCGTCGTCCCGAACGCGGCCGGGATTGCAGAGCAGCACGACGAGGCGACCGAAGAGCTCGTCGTCCTCGAGCTCGTCGGCGTCGAGCCACTCGTGGTTCTCGGCCAGCTGCTTCGCCAGGGCTTTCGCCTCGACGAGGCCGTCCTCATCGTGGCGGGCCATCGCATCGTTTGTACTCGAAATGCAGGGGTGCCGCGAGTCCCCCGTCCGGGTCAGGCGGTTCAGCCCGCGCTTTTGCTTTGATGCTTGCAAATGACCCGCGTCCTCCTTGCCCTGCAGGTCGTCGCGCTCGCGGTCGGCCTGACCGCTTGCGGCGGCGACGCGCTCGCACTCGACCCGGTCGCGAACGCAGCCGCGAAGACGGTCGAGAGCGGCAGCTCGCGGGTCGAGTTCACCGTCGCGATGAAGGTCGGGGCCGACTCGGTCGGCATGACCGGCTCGGGCGCGTTCGACTATCAGGAGGCGCGCGGCGAGGCGACCTACCAGATGCAGCTGCCGATGTTCGGCGAGGTCGGGATGGACATGCGCCTGATCGGCACGAAGGTCTTCGTCCGCCTCCCCGAGGCGCTCGCGAGCGCCGGGTTGACCGGCGGCAAGGAGTGGGCGAGCGTCGACGTCGGCACGTCGCTCGAGCGGGCGGGGCTCGGCGGCCTCGACTTCACCCAGCAGCAGGACCCCGCCCAGATGCTGCAGTACCTCCGCGCCGCGAGCACCGGCGTCACCGAGGCGGGCTCCGCCACCGTGCGCGGCGTCGAGACGACGCGCTACCGCGGCCGGCTCGATTTCCGCAAGGCGCTCGACGCCGGCATCGACGAGCTCGGGCTCTCGCCGGCGGAGCGCCGGCAGGCCCGGCAGGGCATGGAGGCGATGCTCGATCAGCTCGGCGCGAAGAGCGTGCCGTTCGAGGTCTTCGTCGACGATGACGGCCTGCTCCGCCGGATGACGATGGACATGAACATGGAGATGGAAGGCGAGCGCGTGACGATGGCCGTGCAGATGGACTACTTCGACTTCGGCACCGCCGTGAACGTGCAGGCGCCGCCCGCGAGCGACGTCTTCGACGCCGCCCGCGTCCTGCGGCCGTAGCCCGGCCGAGCGCCTGGAGCCGACGACCGGCTCACCTACACTGAGCCGCGTGCAGGAAGTCCTCTCCGTCCCGAACGAGGTCGCGGCCGAGCTCGCCGGCGTCGGCGACGGCGTGCTCGATGCGCTGCGCGCGCGCCTCTCCTGCACGCTCCGTCTCCGCGGCAACCAGCTGACGATCGAGGGTGAGGACGACAGCGTCGCGGCCGCGCGCGCCGTCGTCGACGAACTGGTCGAGCTCGTCGAGGGCGGGCACGAGATCGGGCCGGATACGGTCGGCGCCGTCGTCGCGGCGCTCGACCAGGCCGAGGACATCCGCGAGGTCTTCGAGGACGTCGTCTGGCGCCACCGCGGGAAGAAGATCGCGCCGAAGACGGTGACGCAGAAGCGGTACGTCGACTCGATCCGCGAGTGCACGGTCACGTTCGCGATCGGGCCTGCCGGCACCGGCAAGACCTACCTCGCGATCGCGCTCGCCGTCGCGGCCCTGACGGAGAAGCAGGTCGGCAGGATCATCCTGACGCGGCCCGCGATCGAGGCCGGCGAGCGGCTCGGCTTCCTCCCCGGCGACATGCTCGCCAAGGTCGACCCGTACATGCGGCCGCTCTTCGACGCCCTCTACGACATGATGGATCCCGACCGGCTCTCGGCCTACATGGAGCGGGGGACGGTCGAGGTGGCGCCGCTCGCCTTCATGCGCGGCCGCACCCTGAACGACTCCTTCATCATCCTCGACGAGGCCCAGAACACCTCGCCCGAGCAGATGCAGATGTTCCTGACCCGGCTCGGCTTTGGCTCGAAGGTCGTCGTCACCGGCGACGTCACCCAGGTCGACCTGCCGCGCGACCAGGCGTCCGGCCTGATCCAGGTGCGCGACATCCTCAGCTCGATCGACGGGATCGGCTTCGTCGAGTTCTCGCACCAGGACGTCGTCCGGCACAAGCTCGTGCAGCGGATCGTCGAGGCGTACAAGCTCCACGCCGAAGAGACGGGCACCGCCCGCAAGCGGTAGGTAGTGCCTCGTACAGCCGCGCCATCCCCGTACCTGCCGGCTGCAAAGCGGCGCCATGCGTCGTCCTCAGTCGCGTCCATACCTTCAGGTATGGACGCTCCCTGCGTCCTAGCCTGGCTTGCTTTTCGCTCGGCAGGAACGGGGCAACGCGACTGTACGAGGCACTCGTGGTCGCCGTCGAGGTCGAGAACCGAAGCGGGGCAGAGGTCGACGCGATCGCCGCGGTCGAGCTGGCCCGGCGCGTGCTCGCCGCGGAGGGAATCGAGGAGGGCGAGCTCGGGCTCACATTCGTGCCGCCGGAGGAGAGCCGGGCGCTGAAGCAGGAGCACCTCGGGATCGACGAGGCGACGGACGTGCTCTCCTTCCCGCTCGACGGCCGCGACGAGCTTCCGGCTGGGCTGCCGCGCGCGCTCGGCGACCTCGTCATCTGCCCGCAGGTCGTCGGCGAGGAGTGGCGGCGGCCGCTCGTGCACGGGCTCCTGCACCTGCTCGGCTACGAGCACGGCGACGAGATGGAGGAGCGGGAGCGGGTGCTCGCATGATCCGGCTCGACGGCCGTGTCGCCCTCGTCACCGGCGCCGGCCGGGGCCTCGGCGCCTCGCATGCGCGGGCGCTCGCCGCCCACGGCGCGCAGGTGGTCGTGCACGACGCCGGCGTCGAGGCCGACGGCTCCGGCGGCGACCCGGCCCTCGCCGACGCCGTCGTCGCCGCGATCGAGGCGGCGGGGGGAACGGCGGTCGCGAGCTACGAGAACCTCGAGACGGCGGCGGGCTGCGTCCAGGCGGTGGCGGGCGCGGTCGAGCGCCTCGGCCGGCTCGACGTGGTCGTCCAGAACGCCGGCCTGCTCGTCTGGGAGGAGCTGGAGCACGCCGACGCGAGTTGGGAGCGGCTGCGGCGCGTCAACGTCGACGCGCCCTTTCACCTGACGCGGGCGGCGTTCCCGGTGATGAAGCGGAACGGCTACGGCCGCTTCGTCTTCACCACCTCGGGGCGCGCGATGTCCGTCGCCGACACCCGGCCCGGTCTCGCGGCCTACTCCGTCGGCAAGATGGCGCACTTCGCGCTCATGCTCGTCGCCGCCGCCGAGGGCGGGGAGCACGGGATCGTCGCCAACGCGATCTCGCCCGCGGCAGCGACCCGCATGCTCCGCCGCCAGGTCGCGCCGGGCGAGCTCGACCCGGAGCAGGTCTCGCCCGCGGTCGTCTTCCTCGCCTCCGACCGCTGCACGTTCTCGGGGCAGGTGCTCGAGTGCTCGGGCGGCAAGTTCTCGGTCGCGCGCTGGACGTCGAGCGCGGCCGTCGATCTCGGCCGCGAGCCGGTCGCGCCGAGCCTGATCGAGGAACGCTGGGCCGAGATCGAGGGAGCGGCGTGAAATCGCGGCCGCCCTCGATCATCGAGTCGTTCAACTTCGCCTTCGAGGGGATCATCCACGTGCTCCGCACGCAGCGGAACATGCGGATCCACTTCGCGGTCGCCGTGCTCGTGCTGATCGCGGCGCTCATCTCCGGGGTGGACAAGCTCGAGCTGATCGCGCTCCTGCTCGCGATCGCGTTCGTCCTGATCGCGGAGATGCTGAACACCGCCGTCGAGGCGGCGATCGACGTCGCGACGACGTCGTTCGACCCGATGGCGAAGCTGGCGAAGGACATCGCGGCCGGCGCCGTCCTGATCGCGACCGCCGTCGCCGTCGCAGTCGGCTACCTCGTCTTCTCCGGCCAAGTCGCCGACCGCAGCTCGAAGCTGCTCGACCGGCTCTCGACCGTTCCCGCAGAGCTGACGCTGATCGCACTCGCCCTGACGACGATCCTCGTGATCGCGACCAAGGCGATGACCGGCAGCGGCACTCCGCTCCGGGGCGGCCTCCCGTCCGGCCATGCGGCGGTCGCCTTCGCGTGCTGGATGGCGGTGACCCTGATCCTCGACGACGTCGACCACCGCTTCCTGATCTCGTCCGTGACCTTCATCATGGCCTTGCTCGTGGCGCAGACCCGTGTCGAATCCGGCGTCCACTCCTCCTCCGAGGTCCTCTACGGCGGCGTCCTCGGCGCGCTCGTCGCGCTGGTGGTCTTCCAGGTGGCGCAGTGACCGGCGTAGGCTTGACGGAGCCGGCCAGAGAGCGGAGACGCCGGCTTTGCCGGCGTTGGAGCGGGGATGACGAGCTCGTCGAGAAGGCCGAGGCGATCGCCGCGCGCGCCTACGCGCCGTACTCGAACTATCACGTCGGCGCCGTCGTGCGCACGGACGACGGTCGCGAGTTCGAGGGCGTCAACGTCGAGAACGCCGCCTACCCGCTCGGCGTCTGCGCCGAGAAGAGCGCGCTCGTGGCGGCGGTCGCCGCGGGCTACGGCCCGGGCCGGATCGCCGCGATCGGGATCAACGCCTCCCCCTGCGGCGGCTGCCGCCAGTGGCTGGCGGAGTTCCGGATCCCCGAGGTGAGCTTCCGCCGCGAGGACGGCACGGTCGCCAGCTACGAGGCGAAGGGTCTCCTGCCGGAGACGTGGGACTTCCCGGAGCCGTGAAATCCGGCTTCGTCGCGGTCGCCGGAAGGCCGAACGTCGGCAAGTCGACGCTCGTGAACGCGCTCGTCGGCGAGAAGATCGCGATCACGTCCGCGGTGCCGAACACGACCCGGCGACGCGTCTTCGGCGTCGCCAACGACGAGGACTGGCAGCTCGTCCTCGTCGACCTGCCCGGCTTTCAGAAGCCGATGGACAAGCTGACCCAGCGGATGCAGAACACCGTCGACACGTCCTTCGACGACATCGACGTGGTCCTCTTCGTCCTCTCGGCTCGCGACCGCGTCGGCGGCGGCGACCGCTTCATCGCCCGGCGCGTGTACGGGCTCGGCAAGCCGGTGATCGTCGCCGTCAACAAGGTCGACAACCTGAAGCCGAGCCACATCATCACCCAGATGAAGGCCGCTGCTCAGCTGGGCGACTTCCACGCCCTGCACCCCGTCAGCGCCAAGACGAAGGACGGGATCGACGAGCTCCGCGCCGACCTCGTCCACCTGCTCCCCGAGGGGCAGCCCTACTTCCCGCGCGAGTCCGCAACCGATCAGACGAGTGAGGAGCGGATCTCGGAGCTGATCCGGGAGAAGGCGCTGCAGCTGACGCGCGACGAGGTGCCGCACTCGATCTCGGTCGAGATCGACGAGCTGGACGAGAAGCTCCTGCGCGCGTTCGTGCTCGTCGAGACCGAGTCGCAGAAGCAGATTCTCGTCGGCAAGAAGGGCGCGATGATCCGCGAGATCGGCACACGGGCGCGGCCGGAGATCGAGGCGCTGCTCGGGCACAGGGTCTTCCTCGAGCTCGTCGTCAAGGTGCGCCCGAAGTGGCGCCGGGACGACTCGGCGCTGGAGCGGCTCGGGCTCTGATGCGGGTCATCGATCCGCTCGGAGTGGAGTGGGACGTGTCCGCGCGCCGGCCGGGATCGGCGCGCACTGGGCGGTCGAGGCAAGGAGCGAGCGGGGCGAGCTGGCCTGGCGCGTCCGGGGCGCCCGGCGTGCCCGCCGCGTGCTGGGCGAGGTCGCGGGTGCGTTCGAGCGCGGCGAGCGCATCCTTCTCACCCGCCGGCGCCGAGCGGCTCTTGCCGGTGTCGCCGTTGTCGAGCCACGAGCAGCCGAACGTGCGCGTGCTCCCCTAGGTCGTCACTCGATCTCGAACCCCTCGTGCGCGAGCTCGAGGGTCTCGATCACGACCTCGTTGGCGAGCGCGTTCAGCATGCTGTAGTCGAGCTTCGCCGGCCAGGCGCCCGCAGCACCCAGCGCTGCACCGGCTGCCGCTGCTCGTCGAGGAGCGTGATCACGACCTTGCGGCGCGAGGAGTTGACCGTCCCGGATCGCCTGCCACCACTCGAAGAGCTCGAGGTTGCCGTGACGCCCCGCTTCAGCGTCACGTTCGAGTACTTCGTCAGCCCGGGGAGCTTCCGCGCCCGGCGGCGCCACCTCGTTGCCTTCGCGGTACTCGATCACCTCGATCTCGCCGGCCGGGAGGTCGACCTCGCTGAAGCCGATCGCGTCGCCGAGGCCGATGTCGACCACGAAGTTGAAGTTGGGGTAGGGGTTGTCACGCTGGACGGCCACTCGGGCGGCACCTCCCTCTCGATGTAGCCGAGATCGCGGTAGATCTCGAGGTCGTGGACGATCGTCGCGCGGCGCCGCTCGCCCTCGGACGTGCGCCAGCTGACCGCGGCGGTCAGTGTCGTCGGCTCGTCCCGCGCGAAGTAGGAGGCGCTCCGGTCGAGGAAGACCTCGATCGCCTTGCGCGGCGCCAGGTACTCGAGCTTGCGGAACAGCGCCAGGCGGTCGATCCGCTTCGCGCCGCCGACGCCCGAGAACCGCTCCCCGAACTTGACGCGGACGCCGTGCGCGGGCCGGTCGCCGGTGTTCTCGAGCACGAGGAACAGCAGCCCGCGGTCGAAAACGACGTCGAGGATCACGTCGGCCTCGCAGCGCTCGTCCATCCGGCGAGTCTATTCGCGCGCAAAGTTCCGACGTTCTGACGATTTCAACGCGCCGGTCCCGTCGTAGCGTCGACGGGGTGCCGAGCTACCTCGTCGAGACCTATCTCGCCCGCGGCGACGCCGGAGGGCGCGCCGTGCGCGAACGGCAGGCCCGCTCGGCCGCCGAGGAGCTGACGCGACAGGGAACGCGCGTCCGCTTCGACCGTGCCATTCACGTTCCCGAGGACGAGATCTGCTTCTTCGTCTTCGACGCTCCGTCGAGCCTCGCGGCCGTGCTCCTTGCCGAGCGGGCCGGGCTTGACCACTTCCGCGTCGTCGAGGCGATCCCGTCCGGAGAGGAGTACCGATCATGAGAATCCGAATCGGATTCGCCACGACGCTCGTGCTTGTCGTCGTCCTCGCCCTGGGGTCGACCGGTACGTCGGCGGCACCGGCCGCCGCACCGAGCGAGAACGCGGTCGTCCACTGGAGCGGCATCGCCGAGGTGGCGATTGCCGCGGGTCGTCCGCCCGCGAGCAGCACCCCGCTCGCGGCGATGGTGCACGGCGCGATGTACGACGCAGTTGCCGCCGTGGAAGGAGGGCTCGAGCCGTTCGCAACCGGAGTGACCGCGCCGCCGGAGGCATCCGCCGATGCGGCCATCGCGCAGGCGGCACGAGACGTCCTCGTCGCCCGCGTTCCCGGCCAGGCGACAGCCGTTCAAATCGCGTACGACGCCTTCATGGCGTCGATCCCGGACGGCCCTGCGAAGGACGGAGGCAAGGCGGTCGGCACCGCCGCGGCGGCGGGCATGCTCGCGATGCGGACCGGTGACCACTTCGACGACGTCGTCCCCTACGTCCAGCCGACGCCCGGCCCAGGGGTCTTCGAGCCGATCGCGCCGACGACGCCGGTCGACGTCAAGCTGGGCAAGGTGCGTCCGTTCACGTTCGACTCGCCGTCCGAGTACCGGCCGGGCGAGCCGTACGACCTGACGAGCAAGCGCTACGCGCGGGATGTCAACGAGCTGAAGGAGATCGGCGGCGTCGTCAGCTCCCGGACGCCGGCGCAGACCGAGCATGCCCGCTTCTTCTCCGACCAGGCGTACGCCCAGTACAGCCGCGCCGTCCGCGGCGTCGCCGTTTCACATGGGCTCGACCTGGCCGAGTCCGCGAGGCTGCTCGGCTACGTGTGGGTCTCGGCCGCGGACACGATGATCGCCTGCTGGGAAGCCAAGTACCACTACTACTTCTGGCGCCCCACCCACGCGATCCAGCGTGCCGACACCGACGGGAACCCACTGACCTCGCCGGATCCGACCTGGCTGCCGCTCCTCGTCGGCAACCATCCCGAGTACCCGTCCGGCCACGCGTGCCTCACGGCGGCGATCACCCAGTCGCTGAAGGGCTACTTCGGGACGAAGCGCGTGCCGATGACGTTCACGAGCAACGTCGCCGGCGTCGGCGGACCGAAGACGTACGAGACCCTGAAGGACGTCGTGGCCGCGATCGAGGACGCCCGCGTCTGGGGCGGTCTCCACTACCGCACGACGATGACCGAGACCGCAAAGCACTTCCCGCGGATTGCCCGTGACGTCGGCCGGCAGTACTTCCTGTCGGACCACAAGGACGACGGGCCGATCCACGACGACGACGACTGACGCAACGAAGAGCAGGGCGGGCCGTCCTCGCGGCGGCCCGCCCGCTGCTCGCCGCTGTCATGCGTGCCGGCGAGGGTCATACTGGAGTCGAGCGTCTGTGACCACGAGCCCGGCTGAGACAAAGGCGGCACTGCTCGAGAGCGCGGTCGGACGCGTGCGCGAACGGCTCGACGGCGACGACGCGGACGACGTCGAGCGATTCGTTCGCGCCTACTACGCGAACGCGGCTCCGGACGACCTCGTCGGCCGCACCGACCTCGACGTCTACGGCGCCGCGATGGCGCACTGGCGGCTCGCGCGGCTCCGCCGCCCGGGCGAGCTGAAGGTGCACGTCTACAACCCGAACGTCGAGGAGCACGGCTGGGAATCGCCGTACACCGTCGTCGAGACCGTGATCGCCGACATGCCGTTCCTCGTCGACTCGGTGACGATGGAGGTGACGCGGCACGGCAGCGCGATGCATCTCGTCGCGCGACCGATCATGCGCCTGCGCCGGGACGAGGAGGGGCGGCTGGTCGAGGTCGGCGGCGAGGACGGCAAGCCGGAGTCGCTGATCCACGTCGAGATCGACCGCATCACCGACCCGGACGCGCTCGAGCGGCTTCGCGACGACCTCGAGCGCGTGCTCGGCGACGTCGCAGCCGCGGTCGAGGACTGGCAGGCGATGCGCGCGGAGGTGCACGAGGCGATCGCCGAGCTCGAGCAGTCGCCGCCGCCGATCCCGGAAGCGGAGCTCGAGGAGGCACGCGCGCTGCTGCAGTGGATGCACGACGACCACTTCACCTTCCTGGGCTACCGCGAGTACGAGATCCGCACCGAGGGCGGCGAGGACGTGCTCGCCTCGGTCGACGGGACCGGTCTCGGCATCCTCCGCGTCAAGGGCGAGCAGCCCCACTCGCTCAGCTTCTCGAAGCTGACGCCGGAGGTGCGCCGGCTCGCGCGCGAGCAGACCCTGCTCAACCTGACGAAGGCGAACTCGCGGGCGACCGTGCACCGGCCGGCCTATCTCGACTACGTCGGTGTGAAGCGGTTCGACAAGTCCGGCGAGGTGACATCTGAGCGCCGCTTCCTCGGCCTCTTCACCCACACCGTCTACAGCGCGAGCCCGTGGGAGATCCCGCTGCTGCGGCGGAAGGTGCAGAACGTGGTCGAGCGCTCCGGCCTGTTGCCCGGCAGCCACGACCACAAGGCCCTGATCGAGATCCTCGAGACGTACCCGCGGGACGAGCTGTTCCAGATCACGGACGACGAGCTGATCGAGATCGCGCTCGGCATCCTCCATCTCGGCGAGCGCCGCCGCGTCCGGCTCTTCGTCCGCCGCGACGTGTTCGGCCGCTTCCTCTCCTGCCTGGTCTTCATCCCGCGCGAGCGGTTCAACACCGAGAACCGGCGCAAGATCCAGGAGATCCTGCAGGAGGCGTTCGCGGGCGAGAGCGCCGACTACACGACCCGCATCTCCGAGTCGGTGTTGGCCCGCCTGCACTACGTCGTCTACACCGAGCCCGGCTCGGTGCCCGACTACGACGTGGGGGAGATCGAGGCGCGCCTCGCCGCGGCCACCCGCGCGTGGACGGACGACCTCCGTGACGCCCTCGTCGACCATGCCGGCGACGAGCGCGCCGTCGCACTGCACGAGCGCTACGGCGACGCGTTCCCCGTCGCCTACCGTGACGACTTCACGCCGCGTCAGGCCGTCCACGACCTCGATCGGATCGAGCGGTTGGCGTCGCCGGACGACCTCGGCCTCAGCCTCTATGCCCCGATGGACTCGACCGTCGACCAGCTCGCCTTCAAGCTCGTCCGCGCCGGCCGGCCGATCCTGCTCTCGGACGTGCTGCCACTGCTCGAGAACATGGGCGTGCGCGTCAGCGACGAGCGGCCGTACGAGCTGCGGCCGCTCGGACGCGACCCCGTCTGGATCTACGACTTCGGGCTCCAGCACGACCTCGGCGCCGAGCTGCGCGTCGAGGAGCTGCGCGAGACCTTCCAGCACGCGTTCGAGCAGGTCTGGCGCGGCGAGGCAGAGAACGACGGCTTCAACCGCCTCGTCCTCGCGGCGCGCCTCACCGCGCGCGAGATCACGATCCTGCGCGCGATCGCGAAGTACCTGCGTCAGGCGGGAAGCACCTTCAGCCAGGCGTACATGGAGGACGCACTCGCCGAGCACCCGGACGTCGCCGGCGGCCTCGTCGAGCTGTTCGTGCTCAGGCTCGACCCGGCGCGTCCGGCCGACGCGGACGAACAGGCGCGGGCACTCGAGCAGAGGCTGGCCGGCATCGTCGACGGGGTCGCGAGCCTGGACGAGGACAGGATCCTGCGCGGCTTCCTCAAGTCGGTTCGGGCCGTGCTGCGGACGAACTACTTCCAGACGGACGAGAACGGACGGGCGAAGCCGTACCTGTCGCTGAAGCTCGATCCGAAGCGGATCCCGGATCTGCCCGAGCCGCGGCCGATGTTCGAGGTCTACGTCTACTCGACGAGGGTCGAGGCGGTTCACCTGCGCGGCGGGAAGGTCGCCCGCGGCGGCATCCGCTGGTCGGACCGGAAGGAGGACTTCCGCACCGAGGTGCTCGGCCTGATGAAGGCGCAGTCCGTCAAGAACGCGGTGATCGTGCCCGTGGGGGCGAAGGGAGGCTTCGTCGTCAAGCGGCCGCCGGCCGGCGACGACCGCGCCGCCCTGCTCGCCGAGGTCGTCGAGTGCTACCGCACCTTCATGCGCGGCCTGCTCGACATCACCGACACGGTCGCCGCCGGCGAGCTCGTGCCGCCGCGCGACGTCGTCCGGCACGACGACGACGACCCGTACCTCGTCGTCGCGGCCGACAAGGGAACGGCGACGTTCTCGGACCTCGCGAACGAGATCTCGGCGGAGTACGGGTTCTGGCTCGGCGACGCGTTCGCATCGGGCGGGTCGGCCGGTTACGACCACAAGGCGATGGGGATCACCGCCCGCGGCGCCTGGGAGTCGGTGCGGCGGCACTTCCGCGAGCTCGGGGTGGACGTCGGGACGACCGACTTCACCGCGGTCGGGATCGGCGACATGTCAGGCGACGTGTTCGGGAACGGGATGCTGCTCTCCCGCCACATCAAGCTCGTCGGCGCCTTCGACCACCGGCACGTCTTCCTCGACCCGGACCCCGACCCGGAGCAGAGCTACCGCGAGCGCGAGCGCCTCTTCCGGCTGCCGGGCTCGTCCTGGGCCGACTACGGGGCGGCGCTGATCTCGCCCGGCGGCGGTGTCTTTCCCCGCACCGCCAAGTCGATCGCGCTGTCACTCGAGGTGCGGGCGGCACTCGGGACCGAGGCCGAGTCGATGACGCCGGCCGAGCTGATCCGGGCACTCCTGCAGGCGCCGGTCGACCTGCTCTGGAACGGCGGCATCGGCACCTACGTGAAGGCGCGCAACGAGCGGCACGCGGAGGTCGGCGACCGGGCGAACGACGCCGTCCGGGTCGACGCGGAGGACCTGCGGGCGCGGGTGGTCGGCGAGGGCGGCAACCTCGGCTTCACACAGCGCGCGCGGGTTGCCTACGCGCGCGGCGGCGGCCGGATCTTCATGGACGCGATCGACAACTCGGCCGGCGTGGACTGCTCCGACCACGAGGTCAACATCAAGATCCTGCTCGACGCGATCGTCGCCGAGGGCGACCTGACGGGGAAGCAGCGCAACGAGCTCCTGGCCGAGATGACCGACGAGGTGTCGGCGCTCGTCCTCCGCGACAACTACGACCAGGCGCAGGCGCTGACGAGCTCTGCGACTCAGGCCGCGTCGATGGCGGAGGTGCACGAGCGCTACGTGCGCAGCCTCGAGCAGGCCGGCGTTCTCAACCGCGAGCTCGAGTTCCTGCCGAGCATCGAAGCCTTCGAGGAACGGGCCGCCGCCGGCGGCGGGTTGACCGCGCCCGAGTTCGCGATCCTGCTCTCGCACACGAAGGTCGCGCTCTCGCAGGCGCTGCTGGCGTCCGACCTCCCCGACGATCAGTACCTTGCGGGCGAGCTCGCGCTCTACTTCCCGAGCCGCCTGCGTGAGCGCTTCCCGGAGCAGCTGGAGCGGCACTCGCTCCGGCGCGAGATCATCGCGACCCGGATCGCGAACGACCTCGTCAACCGCGCCGGCACCACCTTCCTCTACCGGCTCGGCGACGAGACCGGTGCCGCACCGGATGAGATCGCCCGCGCCTACACGGCCGCACGCGAGATAACCGGGCTCCGCGAGCTCTGGTCGGCGATCGAGGCGCTCGACGGCGAGGTGCCTGCCACAACCCAGACGGCGATGCTGCTGCGTTCCCGCATCCTGCTGGAGCGGACGACGCGCTGGCTCCTGCGCCACCGCCGCCGGCCGCTCGACATCGCCGAGAACGTCGCCCGCTACGCCCCCGGCGCAGCTGCGGTCGCCGAGGCGCTGCCGACCCTGCTCGGAGCGTCGGCGATCGAGGAGGCGAACGGGCGCGCAAGGGCGCTCACCGACGACGGCGTCCCGCCCGACCTCGCGGGGCACGTCTCCCGGCTGCTCTCGCTGGTTCCGGCGACCGATCTCGTCGAGATCGCCGCCTCGTCAGGGCTCGACGTCATCTCGGTCGCCGAGATCTATTTCGGGCTCGGGGAGCAGCTCCAGCTGCAGTGGCTGCGCGACCGGATCGTCGGTCTGCCACGCGACACGCGCTGGGCGGCGATGGCACGGGCGGCACTGCGGGACGACGTCTACGCGGAGCAGGCGAGCCTGACCGCGCACGTCGTCCGTTCGGGCGCGAGTGGGCAGCCGGCGCGGGAGCTCGTCGAGAGCTGGCTGCAGCAAAACGGCAGCGCGGTCGAGCGCTCGCGACAGGTGCTGGCGGACATCCGCTCCGGCGGCGCACTCGACCTGGCGCGGCTCTCGGTCGCGGTGCGCGAGCTTCGGAACCTGATTCAGTCCTCCGGAGCCGCCCAGGTGGCCGCGGAGCCCGCGGCATCACCGCCTGTCGCGTAGCCGCCGGCGCTAGACGTCGCCCTTGAAGGTGTCGCAGGCGGTCGGGTCGCCCGACTCGAAGCCGTTCTTGAACCAGGTCACCCGCTGCTCGCCGCTGCCGTGGGTGAACGTGTCCGGATTGACCCCGCCGCCGGACTGCTTCTGGATCCGGTCGTCACCGACCGCCGCGGCTGCGTTCAGCGCCTCTTCGAGGTCGCCCGTCTCCAGCAGGTCGGCCTGACGGACGGCGGAGTGCGCCCAGATCCCGGCGAGGCAGTCAGCCTGCAGCTCGAGCCGGACCGAGAGGTCGTTGGCGTCGTCCGGGCTCTCCTGCTGCGCGAGGTTGACGTCCTCCATCACGCCGAGCAGGTTCTGGACGTGGTGACCGATCTCGTGGGCGACGATGTATGCCTGCGCGAAGTCGCCCTTCGCGCCGAGCCGCTGCTGCAGCTGCTCCATGAAGGGGAGGTCGAGATAGACCTTGCGGTCGCTCGGGCAATAGAACGGGCCGACGGTGGAGGGCGCGTTGCCACAGGCGGTGCTCACCGCGTCGTCGTAGAGGACGACGATCGGCTGCTCGTAGGTCTTGCCGCTCGCGGCGAAGATCTTCTTCCAGGTCGCGTCGACGTCGCCGGCGACGAAGTCGACGAACTTGCCCGGGTCGTCCGGCGGCGCCTTGCTCGAGCTCCGCCTCCGTCGGCGCCGGGGCACCAGGCAGCGCGCCCGTGCCGGGATCGACGCCGAGGCCGCCGCCGCCTCCTCCTGGCAGGCCGCCGACGAGCAGGTAGATGACGAGGAGGATGATCGCGCCGAGCCCGCCGCCGCCCGCCTTGCCCATCGGCAGGGGAAAGCCGCCGCCGAGGCCGCCTGCTCCCCGCCGGTCCTCGATCCGTCCGCCGCCGCCGCGTCCGCGCCACTTCATGCCGCTGATCATTCCCAGCCGGACGAGTTCCATACCTCGGCGTACACTTCGCGCCATGGCGCAGGCTCCAGCACTGCCGCGCGGGTTCGAGCTCCCGCTCGAGCCGAGGCTCCCGCGCATCGGCTCCGTCGACGCCGTCGCGCTCGAGGAGCGGGCGGCGACGCTGGCCAAGCGCTCGATCAAGAAGGACTCGAAGCTGCAGGCATACGACCTGGCCGTGCGGATGATGGACCTGACGACGCTCGAGGGCGCCGACACGCCCGGGAAGGTCGCCGCGCTCTGCTCGAAGGCGATGCGGCCCGACCCGGTCGACCCGTCCGTGCCGCCGGTCGCGGCCGTCTGCGTCTACCCGAACCTCGTTCCGACGGCGAAGGCGCGGCTCGACGGCTCCGGCGTCAAGGTGGCGTCGGTCGCGACAGCGTTCCCGTCCGGCCAGTCGCCGCTCGCGGTCAAGCTCGCCGACGTCCGCGAGGCGGTGGAGCTCGGCGCCGACGAGGTCGACATGGTGATCGACCGCGGCGCCTTCCTCTCCGGCCGCTACGCCAAGGTCTACGACGAGATCGTCCAGGTGAAGGAGGCCTGCGGCGCCGCACACTTGAAAGTGATCCTCGAGACCGGCGAGCTCGGCACCTACGACAACGTCCGCCGCGCCTCGCTGCTCGCGATGGCGGCCGGCGGCGACTTCATCAAGACCTCGACCGGCAAGGTCAACCCCGCCGCGACGTTGCCTGTGACGCTCTGCATGCTCGAGGCGATCCGCGACGTCCACGAGGAGACCGGCCGCGTCGTCGGGATGAAGCCGGCCGGCGGGATCCGGACGGCCAAGCAGGCGATCCAGTACCTCGTCGTCCTGCACGAGACGCTCGGCCTCCAGTGGATGACGCCCGACCTCTTCCGCTTCGGCGCCTCCTCGCTCCTGAACGACGTGCTGATGCAGATCCGCAAGCAGAAGACCGGCCGCTATCAGTCCGCCGACTACTTCACGATCGACTGATGAGCGAGGTCGCCAAGCGCCACGCGCCGGTTCCGGCCCTGACCGAGTGGGACTACGCGCCGGCCCCGGAAGCCCGCGAGATCGTCCAGCTCGAGAAGCGGTACGGGCTCTTCATCGGCGGCAAGTTCGTGAAGCCCCGCTCGGCCGAGTGGTTCCCGTCGGTCTCGCCTTCGAGCGAGGAGAAGCTGGCCGAGGTCGCCCAGGCGAGCCAGCAGGACGTCAACCTCGCCGTCAAGGCCGCGCGGGCCGCGTTCACGGACGGCTGGTCGAAGCTGCCCGCCTCCGAGCGGGCCAAGTACCTCTTCCGGATCGCGCGCATCCTCCAGGAGCGGTCGCGCGAGCTGGCCGTGCTCGAGAGCCTCGACGGCGGCAAGCCGATCCGCGAGAGCCGCGACGTCGACCTGCCGCTCGCCGCCGCCCACTTCTTCTACTACGCGGGCTGGGCGGACAAGCTCGAGTACGCCTTCCCCGCGCGCAAGCCGAAGCCGGTCGGCGTCGCGGGCCAGATCATCCCCTGGAACTTCCCGCTGCTGATGCTGGCGTGGAAGATCGCGCCCGCGCTCGCGGCCGGGAACACGGTCGTGTTGAAGCCGGCCGAGACGACGCCGCTGACCGCGCTCTTCTTCGCCGACGTCTGCCGCCAGGCGGAGCTGCCGCCGGGCGTCGTCAACATCGTCACCGGCGACGGCCGCGCGGGCGCCGCGCTCGTCAAGCACGACGACGTCGACAAGATCGCCTTCACCGGCTCGACCGAGGTCGGCAAGGCGATCCAGCGCGAGCTCGCCGGCACCGGCACGAAGCTGACCCTCGAGCTCGGCGGCAAGGCGGCGAACATCATCTTCGACGACGCGGCGCTCGACCAGGCGGTCGAGGGGATCGTCAACGGGATCTACTTCAACCAGGGCCACGTCTGCTGCGCCGGCTCGCGCCTGCTCGTCCAGGAGTCGATCTACGAGGCGACCGTCTCGAAGCTGAAGCGGCGGCTCGAGACGCTGCGGCTGGGCGATCCGCTCGACAAGAACACCGACATCGGCGCGATCAACTCGAAGATGCAGCTGGACAGGATCACCGAGCTCGTCGAGTCGGGCAAGGCCGAGGGCGCCGAGATCTACCAGCCGCCGTGCCGCCTGCCCGAGAAGGGCTACTGGTTCGCGCCGACCGTCTTCACCAACGTCGCCCAGAGCTACCGGATCGCGCAGGAGGAGATCTTCGGGCCGGTCCTCTCGGTGCTCACCTTCCGCACGCCCGAGGAGGCGGTCGAGAAGGCGAACAACACCGCCTACGGGCTCTCGGCCGGCGTCTGGACGGAGAAGGGCTCGCGGATCCTCTGGATGGCGGACAAGCTGAAGGCCGGCGTCGTCTGGGCGAACACGTTCAACCGCTTCGACCCTGCCTCGCCGTTCGGCGGCTACAAGGAGTCGGGCTTCGGCCGCGAGGGCGGCCGGCACGGGCTCGAGCCCTACCTCAACTTCGAGGACGGACGGTGAGACGCTTCCGGCTGCCGCTGCTCCTGCTCGGCGGCGCGCTCGCGCTCGTCCTCGGCGACCGCCGCTTCGGGAGCGTCCGTGGTGAGCCGCCTCCCGGTCAAGAAGACCTACAAGCTCTACATCGGCGGCGCGTTCCCGCGCTCCGAGTCGGGCCGCACCTACGAGGCGGAGGGCCAGAACGTCGCCCGCGCCTCGCGCAAGGACGCCCGCGACGCCGTCGTCGCGGCCCGGAAGGCGGTCCCCGGCTGGGCCGGCGCGACCGCGTACAACCGCGGCCAGGTGCTCTACCGGCTCGCGGAGATGATGGAGACGCGCGCGGCCGACCTCGCCGCCGTCTGCTCGGGCAAGAAGGAGGTCGAGACGGCGATCGACCGCGTCGTCTGGTACGCCGGCTGGGCCGACAAGCTCGCGCAGGTGATCGGCTCGTCCAACCCGGTCGTCGGGCCCGTACTTCAACTTCTCGATCCCGGAGCCGACCGGCGTCGTCGCCGTGCTCGCGCCGGAGGAGCCAGCGCTGGCCGGGCTCGTCTCCCGGATCGCACCCGTGATCGTCGGCGGCAACGCCGCCGTCGTCGTCGCCTCCGAGTCGCACCCGCTCGCAGCGCTCGAGCTGGCCGAGGCGATCGCCACCTCCGACCTTCCCGGCGGCGTCGTCAACATCCTCACCGGGCTTCAGGACGAGCTGGCGCCGATCCTCGCCGGTCACATGGACGTGAACGCGATCGACCTCACCGGTGCGAACGGGACGTCGGCCGAGCTCGAGCGGCTCGCGGCCGACAACGTCAAGCGGGTCGTCCACGGCACGCCGGACGAGCAGAGCCCCTGGACGATCTCGAAGTTCCTCGAGCTCAAGACCGTCTGGCATCCTGTCGGTCAATAGGCGGGTATCCGGGCAAAGCCCGGACACCCGCGGAGAAAGATCCCTGAAGGCGGGACGCTTCGCGCCCGCGTCCGATCACGTACGTCGGCGTCCTCGTGATTTGACCGCGGCCGGCGGCCGCGGCTACGCTCCGATGCGTCACGCGACCGTGGAAGGAGGCGCATCCTGATGACTGTGTATTCCGCCCCCTTCTCCGGCGTCGCCTGACCCGACCTCCGAGCAGCACTCCTCTTTAGCTCTCCGTCGCCCAGGGTGGCGCCCGGCGCCAACCTTTGCGAAGGAGACCGATTGCTCGAGCTCGACCGCGGGGCCTCCGGGCCGCCGCTCCCGCAGCACACAACCCAGCCGATGCGGCTCTACGCGATGGACGCATGGGTGCGCGACGCCGCCGTCCTGACCGACACGGGGGCGCTGAGCGGCGTCCTGCGTGCCGCGGCAGACGCCGGCGGCGCGACCGTCGTCGGCGAGGAGTTCTACGCCTTTCCGAACGGCGCGGTCACGGGCGTGCTCCTGCTCGCCCAGTCGCATCTGAGCGTCCACACGTGGCCCGAGCTCGGGCTCGCCAACGTCGACCTTCTCTCCTGCGGCGACATCGACGGCAACGTCGTGCTGCAGACGATCCGGGTGGGCCTCGATGTCGAGCGGGCGAGCGTCCGCTGCATCCACCGGTCGCTTGGCTGAGGAGCGCCGCATCGTCGGCGAGGTGGCCGCCGCCGTCGGGCTCGCCGAGGGCGAGCGCGGCGTCCGTGCCGTCCTGTCCGCGCTCGCCCGGCTCGAGCCCGTCTCGACGCGCCGGATCAGCCGTGCGGCCGAGCTGCCGGTGCCGATCGTTGCCGCCGTCTGCGGCGAGCTGCGCAAGCGCGCGCTCGTGGCGGAGGAGCGGCCGACGCAGCTGACGTCCGCCGGGCGCGCGCTCTTCGCCGGCGGCGGCCTGCGCATCGGTCGCACGGCCGCGTGCCCTGGATGCGGCGGGCGGGGGCTGGTCGTCCCGCCAGGGCTCTCGCCGCTCGTGCGCGAGCTCTCGCGCGCCGTCCGTGGCGGGCCGCCCGCCCGGCTCGAGCTCGACCAGTGCCACTGCACGGTCGAGACGAAGCTGCGGCGGCTCCTGGCCGTCCACGAGGCCGGCGCCCTCGTCGGCCGCCGCCTGCTCCTGCTCGGCGACGACGACCTGACCGCGCTCGCGCTCCGGCTGCTCGTGCGCGACCACGGCTCGCGTTCGACGGTCGCGAGTCTCGCGGTCGTGGACGTCGATCCCGCGCTCGTCGCCTTTCTCGAGCGGGAGCTCGCCGGAGCGCCGTTCCCGGCGACGTGCGTCGAGCACGACCTGCGCCGGCCGCTGCCGCCGGAGCTGGCGGGCGCATTCGACACCGTCGTCACCGATCCGCCCTACACGACCGCGGGCGCGTCCCTCTTCCTCTCGCGCGCCGCCGAGGCGCTCGACGAGCGGGGCGGCGACGTCTTCCTCTCCTTCGGCTCACGACGCCCTGGCGCCGCGGTGCAGCTACAGCGCGCGATCGCCGAGATCGGCTTCGTGATCCAGAACATCTCGCGGGACTTCAACGAGTACGTCGGCGCCGGCGTCCTCGGCGGCACGAGCCACCTCTACCACCTGGCCGCGACCGGCCGGCTCACCGGCCCCAGAACGGCGTCGTTCGCCGGGCCGCTCTACACCGCGGACTAGACCTCGCCGGCGTACGAGTCGCCCAGGTACGTGTCCCGGGCCTCCGCGTCGCGCTCCGAGTGCAGGAAGCGGCTCCACGCCTGCTGCTCGTGGCAGACGGCGCCGAGCTCCCAGACGCAGAAGGTGGGCCGATGCTCGCCCTCGAGCGGCCAGGGATGGAAGCCGGAAGCGTCGCCGTCCTTGGCCCAGACCGTCTCCCAGAGCTCGTTGTCGTTGCGCCAGGTCGAGACGAGGAGGAAGTAGAAGCTCGCTCCGCACCGGTGCAGGATCACGAAGCCGAGGTCGTCGTCGAGTGCGATTGCCCCCGAGTCGACGGCCCCGCGGAGGCTGCCGCGGGCCAGGGCGCGGATCGGCCCCGGCACCGGCTCGTCGGCCGGCGCGATGTCGTACCACTTGAGCGCGCTGCCGCCGAGCTCGATCCCCGGCGCCGGCGCGATCGCCTTCGTCCGATGCCGGTAGCCGGCCTGGACTGTATTCATCCGTCGCCTCCGATCCGTGTGAAGTCGTTGACCCAGTTCGTCTCCCAGGTCTCGCCGCCGTCCTCCGAGAACGCCTGCTCCCAGCGCGGGCTCGGTGTGGTCACCCGCGACCAGGTGAAGCGGACGCGGATCGGCTTGCCCTTGAAGATGTCGTCGCCCTCGAAGACGCCGACGTCGCCCGTGAACGATCCGACCACGGGCGGGTCGAGGAGGCCCGGCCGGCGGCTGTCGGCCCAGTAGATCGACCACTCGCGCGTGATCGGGTCGAAGAAGCGGAACGACATCCCGACGAAGCCGCCGTCGTGCTCGGTGCGGTAGGTGTCCTCGTTGCCGAGACCGCCGAGGATCGGCCACGCCTTGCTCTCGGCCTCGAACTCCTCCCACTCGTCCGAGCCCGCGAGCCGCTTTCGCAGCCGCCGGTTGTGCACGGTCCACTCGCCCATCCAGAAGTCGAAGTCGCCCACGTCGCTCATCGCATCGCTCCTCTCTCTCAGTGCCTCCGCGAGCCTAGACGACAAATAGGGCGCTTTCCGCCCTCTATCCGTGCTTGACTGACGCCATGGCCTCGCCCACCTCGCGACTGCTCGAGCTGCTCGAGCTGCTGCAGACCCGGCCGCTCACGACCGGGCGCGAGATCGCCGACCGCCTCGGCGTCGACGCGCGCACGGCGCGGCGCTACGTCGGCGTGCTGCAGGAGCTCGGCATCCCCGTCGAGGGGCAGCGCGGCGTCGGCGGCGGCTACCGGATCCGCCCCGGCTACCGGCTGCCGCCGCTGATGCTCGCCGACGAGGAGGCGGTCGTCGTCGTACTCGGGCTGCTTGCGAACCGGGGCTCCGGCGACGACAGCTCCGCCGCGGCGGTCGACGGCGCGCTCGCGAAGATCAACCGGGTGCTGCCGTCGACGCTCCGACGTCAGGTGGAGGCGCTCGAGGAGACGCTCGGCTTCACGCGGTCGAAGGGAACCACGCCGCCTGACGCCGCTGCGGTATTGCTGCTCGCGGACGCGATCCGCCGCCGTCGGCGGCTGCACATCGCGTATCGCACGTTCGCCGGAGACGAGTCCGAGCGCGAGCTCAGCCCGCACGGCCTCGTCGTCCATCGCGGCCGCTGGTACCTGGCGGCGCACGACCACATGCGGGACGACCTGCGGACGTTCCGGGTCGACCGGATCTGGCGGACCGCGCTCCTCGACGCCACCGCGCTCCCGCCGCCCGCTCATTTCGACCCCGTGGAGCACGTGACCCGCTCGCTCGCGAGCGTGCCTTGGAAGTGGGAGGTAGAGGTGCTGCTCGACCTGCCGGTGGACGACGCGGCACGGCGCGTTCCCGCGACGCTGGCGGAGATCGTCGACGACCCGGACGGCACGCTGTTGCGGATGCGTGTCGACTCACTCGAGTGGATGGCGACCGTCCTGGCCGAGCTCGGCTGCGGCTTCACGGTCCGCCGGCCCGACGAGCTGCGGACGAGCGTCCGCGCCCTGGCGACGCACCTGGCGGCGCAGGTCGTCGAGAACTAACCGCGGACGGCGTAGATCGCCTGCCGCAGCTCGCCGCCGCGCGGCGGCGAGGCGAGCGCGAGCACGACGAGCGGCCGCCCGCGCACCCAGCTGACGCCGATGTAGTCCGCCAGCATCCGGCCCAACGTCGTCCGCGGCATCCACTCCAGCGGCATCCGCCGTGCGTTCAGCCGCTGCGGTGCGCTCCAGCGCGTCCCGTCCGCGGAGGTGATCAGCTCGGCGTCGATGCCGTTGCGCTGGATCACGTAGTAGGCGATCGCGAGCCGGCCCGTCCCCGGCTCGACGCCGATCGTCGGCATCACGGCGTTGCGGCCCGACGTGACCCGCACCGGCTCCGTCCACTGCTTCCCGTCGTCCGAGCGCGAGACGACGACGTCGTTCGCCGTGCAACCCGTGCGGAAGCGGCAGTCCTGCCACGTGACCAGGACCGACCCGTCCCGCTGCAGGTCGGCCGCGATCAGCGGCGGCGCGCGCAAAGGACGCGCGTCGCGTGCCGTCAGCCCCGAGATCACGACCGGCGTCTCGAGTGAGACGCCGCCGTCCGCCGAGGTCACCGAGACCATCCCGGTCCGGCCCGACCAGAACGTGAGCACGAGCCTCCCGTCGGGCTGGACGACGGGGATCACGCCCGTGACCGGCAGCTGCTGGGTCACAGCGGGTGACCAGGTGCGGCCGCCGTCGTCGGAGCGCTGGACCGCGAGCTCGTCGGCGCGCCCGATCAGCGTGTAGGCGAGGTAGCAGCGCCCGCGGAACGGGCTTGCGGGGCCGTTGTCGCACGTCAGCCAGTTCTTGTCGTAGACGAGCTCGTCGGACTGCGCGATCGTCGCGTCGATCGGCCCGCTCCACGTGAGCCCATCGGTCGAGCGGTGGATCGTCAGCCGCGTCACACCCGGCGCGAGCGCGAGCGTGTTGGCGAGCCAGACCCGGTGGACGGCGTCGTAGGCGAGCACGGGGTCGCTGGCGCGGGCCGAGGGCCCGGCCGGCCTCGAGACCGTGGTCAGCCCGGGGAGGATCCCCTGTCGCCATGTGCGGCCGCCGTCACGCGAGGTCGAGAAGCCGATGCTCGCGGCGCCGCCGCTGCGGTTGCGGCCGACCTGGAAGAGCGCGACGGTGACCGCGCCGACGGTGAGCGAGTCGGGCTCGACCTCCGACTCGTGCTGGCTGTCCGCGTTCGTGAACAGGTCGCGGTGGATCCGCCTGCCGACGATCTCGCAGCCGGTGCGTACGAGGTCGCGGAGATCGGCGGTGACGATGTCGCGCCCGGCGCCGCAGGAGACGTCGTCGCGCGCCGCGTCGTACTCGACGGCGATCCTGTCGTTGCCCCCGCGCGCGTCGACGCGGTCGGCGCCGTCCCGGCCGAGCAGGACGTCCGCGCGCGGCGTCCCGACGAGCGAGGGCAGCACGGCGGCGGTCGCAACCGCCGGCAGCGCCACGAGGAGGAGGACGATCACGACGCGACGCCGCACGGTCCGCACGGTAGCCGCTCGGGTACATTCAGGCGAGTGACCGGCCCCAGACGACTGAGTCAGGCCATTTCCGAGGGCGACGGGATCTCGTTGATCGTCGCCGTGCGGGACGCCGAAGCGGCCCAGCGCGCAGAGGAAGGCGGGGCGGAGGCCCTGCTCGCCGAGGACGCGCTCGACGCGATCCGCGCCTCGACGGCACTGCCGATCGTCACGTCGGCCGGCTCGGCGGGCGACGCACGGATCGTCTGCCCCGGCGACGAGGACGTCGAGCTGGGCGAGGGCGTCGAGCTCGTCGTCCAGGTCGAGAAGGAGGAGGAGCTGGACGAGGCGCTGGAGCGCTTCGATCCGGAGCTCTTCGTGCTCGCGGCACCGGACGGCGACGGCGACCGGCTCGAGCACGTGCTCGACCTGCTCTCCGACCTGCCCGCGGGGAAGCTCGCGATCGCCGACCTGCGCGACGCGACCCAGCCGGAGATCGACGAGCTCGAGCGAGCCGGCGTCGACGCGGTGCTCGTCCGCGAGCTGCCCTGATGCGAACGCAGACCCGGCGCAGTTCGACCGCGATCGCGGTCGCCGTCTTCCTCGCCGGCGCGGCGCTGCTCGGGCTCGAGATCGCCGCCAGCCGGGTGCTCGCGCCGTACTTCGGCAACTCGCTCTACGTCTGGGGCGCGCTGATCGGCGTCGTGCTCGCGGGCCTCTCGACCGGCTACTGGATCGGCGGCATCATCGCCGACCGCTACCCGACACCGCGCCTCCTCGTTGCGATGCTCGCCGCGGCCTCGCTGCTCGTGCTCGCGATCCCCTTCGTCGACGACTGGGTGCTCGAGCACCTCGTCGAGTGGGATCCAGGCCCTCGGCTCAATCCACTGCTGGCGACGATCTTCCTCTTCGGCGCCCAGAGCGTGATCCTCGGCACGGTCTCGCCGATCGCCGTGCGGCTGAAGGCGCACTCGCTCGACGAGCTCGGACGGACCGCCGGACGGCTCTTCGCGATCTCCACCGCCGGCTCGATCGCAGGCACGTTCGCGACGGCCTTCTGGCTGATCCCGGAGCTCGGCACCGACCAGGTGCTCGCCTCGGCGGCCGTGGCGCTGATGTTCGCCGCCGCCGCGATCGCGCTCGTCGAGCGGCTGCTGCTGGCGGGCGCGGTCGCCCTCGCCCTCGCGGTCGTCAGCCTCGGCGCGGTCGTCTCGCTCGCCCCGGACCAGGGCGGCACGGTCTCCGCTTCGCAGCTTCGCAACTGGTCGCCGGTCTACCGCCAGCAGCAAGACGAGGACCGGCTCGGCTCGCCGGAGGAAGCCCAGTCCGGCTACACGATCCTGCACACGAAGGACTCGCAGTACCACCGGATCGCGGTCGTCGAGGACGACGACACCCGCTACCTCCGCTTCGACAGCTCCTTCCAGAGCGGCATGTACAAGGACGACCCGTTCCGGACGCGCTTCGAGTACGCCGACTACCTGCAGCTGCCGCTCGCCTACCGGCCGAGCACGCGCCGGATCCTCTACGTCGGTCTCGGCGGCGGCTCGGCGCCGAAGCGGACGTGGCGCGACTTCCCGGCGACGCGGATCGACGTGGTCGAGCTCGACCCCGAGGTCGTCGACGTGGCGTACAGGTACTTCGAGGTCCCGCGCGACCCGCGGCTGCGTGTCGAGGTCGAGGACGGCCGCCGCTTCCTGGCCGCCAACGACGGCCCCTGGGACGCGATCGTGATCGACGCCTTCTACTCCGACTCGATCCCGTTCCATCTCGCCACCCGCGAGTTCCTCGAGCTGGCGCGCTCGCGGCTGGCCCCCGGCGGGATCGTCGCCACCAACATCATCGGCGCCGTCCGCGGGGCCGACTCCCGCCTCTTCCGCTCGATGCTGCGGACCTACCGCGCCGTCTTCCCGACGGTCGCGATCCATCCGGTGCGCGGCGCGGGCGAGACGAGTCTCGAGGGGATCCGGAACATCATCCTCGTCGCCGGCGACGGCGCGGCGCCCTCGAAGGAGTTCCTGCAGGAGCGCTGGGCCGCGCTGCGGAAACAGTCGCCCGGTGCCCCGGACCTGACCGCGGCGATCCGCGGCCGCGTCGACGTCGCCGTGGCGACCGAGGACGTGCCGGTGCTGACCGACGACTACGCGCCGACCGACGCGCTGCTGCTGCTCTTCGGCTAGCCCTCAGCCCGCGAGGGCCTGCGCGACCGCGTACCACTCGGGCGTGACCGTCTTCAGCTCCTTGGTCGCCTCCTCGAGCGAGACGTCGACGATCTCGTCGCCGTGCAGCGCGGCCATCCGGCCGAACGTGCCGGCGTCGACGAGGTCGGCCGCCTTGAGCCCGTAGCGGGTCGCGAGCACCCGGTCGCGCGGCGTCGGCGTGCCGCCTCGCTGGACGTGGCCGAGCACGGTGACGCGGGTCTCGAAGCCGGTCCGCTCCTCGATCTCGCGCGCGAGCTCGCCGCCGACGCCGCCGAGCACGACGTGGCCGAACTGGTCTGTCGCGCGCGCCTCACCGGCAACGAGCTGCTGCTTGCCCGAGGCGTAGGTGAGCTCGTACCCCTCGCTGACGACGACGATCGAGAAGTCCTTGCCGCCCGCGTGCCGCTTCTCGAGCAACGCGCAGGCGTCCTCGACCGTGACCGGCTGCTCGGGGATCAGGATCACGTCGGCGCCGCCGGCGATCCCGGAGTGGAGCGCGATCCAGCCGGTGTGGCGGCCCATCACCTCGACGACCATGACGCGGTTGTGCGACTCCGCCGTCGTGTGCAGCCGGTCGATCGCCTCGGTCGCGATGAAGACGGCCGTGTCGAAGCCGAAGGTGTAGTCGGTGCCGTTGAGGTCGTTGTCGATCGTCTTCGGCACGCCGACGACCGGGAAGCCGTGCTCGGCATGGAGGCGGGCTGCGACGCCGAGCGTGTCCTCGCCGCCGATCGCGACGAGCGCGTCCAGCCCCTCGCGCCCGAAGGTCTCGAGCACCTGCTCCACACCACCGTCGACCTTGTAGGGGTTGGTCCGGGACGTGCCGAGGATCGTGCCGCCGCGCGGCAGGATCCCGGAGACGTCGCGGCGCTCGAGCGGCTCGACGATCCCTTCGACCAGCCCGCGCCAGCCCTCGCGGACCGCGGCGACCTCCCAGCCGAGGTCGAGCGCGCGCCGGGTCACGGCGCGGATGACGGCGTTCAGGCCGGGGCAGTCGCCGCCGCCGGTCAGGATCCCGAGTCGCTTTGCCACGGGGCGAGTCTAAGTGTGGCGCTTCCTCTTGCTGCGTCGTGTGCGTTCGACCGGCGGGATCGCCGGCGGCCGGTAGGAGCCGATCAGCCTCCGCACCTGCCGGGCGGCCGCGTGCTGCTCGTCGACGAATAGACCCAGTCGTGTCCTAGCAGGCGAGGTGGGGGAAGGCGAAGCTGGCAGGGATGCTTCGTTTCAAGCTCATCACCCGCCTCGGTCTCGCAGAACCGCTCGTGCGGCTCGCCCGCTCGGTCGAGAACTCGAATCGCCGCGCCGCGAGCAAGCAGATCGTGAGCAACCGCCAGCCGGTCGCACGACCTTCCGGCGACACGATCGCCCTCCCGGACTAACCACCAGCGCCAACGGGCTCGAGGTGTCATCCGCGAGGTCGACCAGCTCAGAAGAAGGCGCGGCCCGCAGGCCCAGTCGTGGAGTGATGCCGAAGGTGGGAATCGAACCCACACTCCCCGGAGGGAACCGGATTTTGAGTCCGGCGCGTCTGCCAGTTCCGCCACTTCGGCCGGGCCGAGCCTGTTAAGCCAGTGTAGTGCGACGGCACAAAGTTGAAATTCGGCAGGGCTAGCCCTGATACTTCGCCATCCGCCCGCAACGAGGGCTGCGCAGTCGCGTGCAGAACGTCGTCGGGCTAGGCCATTCGTGACGGAGGAGGAGACAGCTGGTGATTTCCAGAAAGCGTGGTTGGTGGAGCGTTCTGGCCCTGTTTGTCGCCGTGCTCGCACTGCTCGCGGCGGGGTGCGGCGGCGACGACGACGAGGGAAGCGGTGACGGTTCGACGACCGAGGCCTCCGGCGGCAGCAGCGCCGGCGTGGAGGCGCTGCCGTCGAGCTCGTGCACGGCGGTCGAGTACGAGGGCGACGGCGAGGCCGACGTCCTTCTGGCGTCCGACTTCCCGCTGCAGGGGTCGTCGCGCACGCAGACGATCCAGATCGTGGAGGCGATTCGCTACCTCCTCGAGGAGTCGAACTTCAAGGCGGGCGATCACAACGTCGCCTACCAATCGTGTGACGACTCGACGGCGCAGGCCGGCAAGTGGGACTCGGGCAAGTGCTCGACGAACGCGCAGGCCTACGCCGCGAACGAGAAGGTCGTCGGCGTGATCGGCACCTTCAACTCGGGCTGCGCCGCGATCGAGATCCCGGTGCTGAACCAGGCCCCGGGCGGCGGCGTCGCGATGATGTCGCCCGCGAACACGTACGTCTGCCTGACCGAGGGTGGCCCGGGCTGTGACGGGACCGAGCCGGACAAGTACTACCCGTCCGGCAGCCGCAACTACGCCCGCGTCGTCGCGAACGACGCGTACCAGGGCGCGGCCGTGGCCGAGTTCGCGAAGGCCCAGGGCGTCACGAACGTGTACATCCTCAACGACAAGGAGGCCTACGGCCTCGGCGTCGCGACGAACTTCCGGAACGCGGCTGAGAACGTCGGCATCAAGGTCGCCGGCTTCGCGGCGTGGGATCCAAAGGCGTCGAGCTACGAGGCGCTCTTCAACAAGATCAAGGGGACCGGGGCGGACGCCGTCTTCCTCGGCGGCCTGATCGACGAGAACGGCGCCCAGGTGATCAAGGACAAGGTCGCCGTGCTCGGCCCGAACGACGGCGCGGTCAAGCTGTTCGTGCCGGACGGGTTCACGACGCAGCAGACGATCGACGAGGCACCCGAGGCCGCTCCGGGCATGTTCCTGAGCGTCGCCGGCGTGCCGATCGACCAGTTCAAGGGCAAGGGCGCCGAGTTCATCGAGGCGTTCAAGCCGCGGCTGGGTGGCAAGCCGGTCGACCCGTACGCGATCTACGGCGCCCAGGCCGCCGAGCTGATGCTCAACGCGATCGCAGCGTCGGACGGCTCGCGCGCCGACGTGATCGCGAAGATGTTCGAGCAGACGATCGACGACGGTTACCTCGGCACGTTCGAGATCAACGAGAACGGCGATCCGGGCGGAGCTGAAGGCGCAGTCGTCGGCTTCACGATCTACAAGGCCACCGACAAGCTCGAGACCGTGACCACGATCTCGCCGAAGCCGGAGATCGTCGAGGCGGCCCGCGGCTAGCGGGAGCGTCCTCAAACGCACTGAAGTCGGGGGAGGGCTTTGCCCTCCCCCGACTTTCCTTTAGGTTCTTGCCCTCATGGCGGCAGTGACGACCACACTCGACAAGCTGCGGAAAGCGAGCGTCGTCTCGCTCATCGGCATCGCGCTGCTCGCCCTCGTCGGGATCTGGCTCGTCGCCAACTTCATCCAGGGCCCGGCCGAGTTCATCAACGTTGCTCTGATCGGGCTGACGAACGGCACCATCTACGGGCTCGTCGCGCTCGGCTACACGCTGATCTACGGGATCCTGCAACTGATCAACTTCGCGCACGGCGACGTCTTCGCGCTCTCGGGGCTCGTCGCGTGGTCGCTGATCGTCAACGTGCTCGGCCTCGACACCGACACGTCGGTGGCCGCGGTGGTCGGCGGCATGCTCCTGACGCTCGTCGTGATCATGGTCCTGTTCTCGATCGTCAACGCCGGGATCGAGTTCGTCGCCTACCGCCGGCTGCGCCGCGCGCCGCGACTTGCGGCGTTGATAACCGCGGTCGGCATGTCCTTCATCATCCAGAACGTCTCGCTGGCCTTCTACGGGGTCAACTTCCACACGGTGCCGTCGTTCATCCCGCGCACGGAGGCGATCGGGATCGGCGAAGTCACGTACTCATGGAACAAGCTCTCCGCGCTCCTGATCACGATCCCCGTCCTGATCCTGCTCAGCTGGTTCGTCCGGTCGACGAAGCAGGGGAAAGCGATGCGCGCGGTCTCGCAGGACACGGAGGCTTCCGCGATGATGGGGATCAACGTGAACCGGACGATCTCCGTCGCGTTCGCGCTCGCCGGCGCTCTCGCGGGCGCCGCCGGGATCGTCTACCTGCTCCAGTTCAACATGCGCTACGACACGGGCTTCGAGCTCGGGCTGATCGCGTTCACCGCCGCCGTGCTCGGCGGGATCGGCAACCTGGCCGGTGCCGTTCTCGGCGCCCTCGTGATCGGATTCATCCAGGCCTTCAACGAGGGCCTCACCTGGTTCACTCCCGGCTCCGACTGGACCCGCACGATCGTGTTCGGGATCCTGATCCTGATCCTCGTCTTCCGGCCCGAGGGCATCCTCGGCGAGCGGACCCCGGAGGGGGCGTGACCGCCGTCCAGAACCGGCTGCGGAGCTATGGTCCCGGCGCGTTCGTGGCCGTGGGGCTGATCGTCCTCGGCTTCTTCTATCCGCAGTACTTCGAGTCGCTCGGCGACCTGCCGCTGATCGGGGACTTCATCCCCAGCGTCGGGAGCATGGTGATCATGATCGCCTTCACGATGATGGCCGTCGGCCTGAACATCGTCGTCGGCTACGCAGGCCTGCTCGACCTCGGCTACGTCGCGTTCTACGCGGTCGGCGCCTACACGGCGGCGTGGTTCGCCTCGCAGCAGTTCGACCAGTGGACGTTCCACTTCGGCTCGGTCGGGATCTCGAAGGACGTGCCGGGCATCCACCTCTCGATGTGGCTCGTGCTGATCATCGCCGGTGCGCTGACCGCGGCGGCCGGCATTCTGATCGGCCTGCCGACCCTGCGCCTGCGCGGCGACTACCTGGCGATCGTGACGCTGGGGTTCGGCGAGATCATCCCTCAGGTCGTCCGCAACGGCGACAACGTCTTCGGTTTCGACCTCACCCACGGCACGTTCGGGATCAGCCCGATCGACTCGCCCGGCTTCGGCAGCATCGGCGATTCACTGGGCCTGCCGCTCAGCTACCAGCAGTCGTTCGACCGCGCCCAGTGGTTCTACTGGACAGCGTTCGCGCTGCTGCTCTTCACCGTCTTCTGCTCGGTGCGCCTCCGCGACTCGCGGCTGGGTCGCGCCTGGATCGCGATCCGTGAGGACGAGACCGCCGCGGCGGCAATGGGCGTGCCGCTGATGCGGACGAAGACCTGGTCGTACGCGATCGGCGCCTTCTTCGGCGGTGTCGCGGGCGCCTTCTACGCGAGCTTCAAGAGCGGGGCGTTCCCGTCGGACTTCTACTTCAACATCTCCGTCTTCCTGCTCTGCATGGTCATCCTCGGCGGGATGGGCTCGATCTGGGGCGTGATCCTCGGCGGCATGATCCTCGGCTACCTGAACGTCGAAGGCCTGGCGACCCTCGGCTCGGAGCTGAACGAGGCGGGGATCGAGTTCGACCCCACGAAGTACCAGTTCGGCTTCTACGGCGTGATCATCGTGCTGATGATGCTCTTCCGCCCCGAGGGACTGATCCCGGAGCGGCGGCACAAGCGCGAGCTGCACCTAGGTGTCCACGACACGCCGCTCTACGACGTCGCCCACGAGGGCTCCATGACCGACCGCGACCGGGAGAACGACTGACCTCATGGCCGACCTCCTCATCGCTGAGCGCGTGCGCAAGGAATTCGGTGGACTCGTCGCGACCGATGACGTCGACTTCGTCATCCCGCAGGGCTCGATCGTCTCGCTGATCGGCCCGAACGGCGCCGGCAAGACGACGTTCTTCAACATGCTCACGGGCATCTACAAGCCGACGGACGGACGGATCGTCTTCGACGGCGTCGACGTCAGCGACAAGCCCCCGCACGCGATCACCGCGCTCGGAGTCGGCCGCACCTTCCAGAACATCCGGCTCTTCCAGCACATGACGGCGCTCGAGAACGTGCTGGTCGGAATGCACTGCCGCATGCGCGGCGGCATCTTCGGCTCGATTCTGCGCACGCCGCGCGTGCGGCGCGAGGAGCGGGACGCAGCCGAGCGCGGTCGCGAGCTGTTGCGCTTCTCGGGGCTGCGCGGACGCGACAACGAGCTGGCCCGCAACCTGCCCTACGGCGACCAGCGCCGGCTCGAGGTGGCACGCGCGCTCGCGACCGAGCCGAAGCTGCTGCTCCTCGACGAGCCGACGGCCGGGATGAACCCGCAGGAGACGGCCGACTTCACCGCCTTCGTCAAGACCCTCCGCGAGGATCGCGGCCTGACCGTACTGCTGATCGAGCACGACATGAAGGTCGTGATGGGGATCTCCGACCGCGTCACCGTCCTCGACTACGGCCAGAAGATCGCCGAGGGGACGCCCCAGGAAGTCCAGAAGGACGAGCGCGTGGTCGAGGCCTACCTCGGCAAGGGGGCGACCGCACATGGCTGAGCAGGAAAACGGCGCGAGCGTCGTCCTCGAGCTCGAGGACATCCACACCTACTACGGCTCGATCCACGCGCTCAAGGGCGTTTCGCTGAAGGTGCACGACGGCGAGGTCGTGACGCTGATCGGCGCCAACGGGGCGGGCAAGTCGACGACGCTCCGCTCGATCAACGGGGTCAACCACCCCCGCGAAGGGCGGATCCGCTTCCAGGGCAAGGACATCACGAACGCACCGCCGCACGAGATCGTGAAGATGGGCATCGCGCAGTCGCCCGAGGGCCGTCGGCTCTTCCCAAGGATGACCGTGATCGAGAACCTGGAGATGGGCGCCTTCCAGCGCACCGACAGGCAGAACTTCCGGGAGGACATCGACCGCGTGTTCGGCCTTTCCCCCGCCTCGCCGAGCGGAAGCAGCAGAAGGCGGGAACGATGTCCGGCGGCGAGCAGCAGATGGTGGCGATGGGGCGAGCCCTGATGGCGCGCCCGAAGCTGCTCCTCCTCGACGAGCCGTCGATGGGGCTGGCGCCGATCTTCGTCGAGAAGATCTTCGAGATCGTGGCGGAGATCAACGCCCAGGGGACGCCGATCCTGCTCGTCGAGCAGAACGCGCTGATGGCGCTCGACGCCGCCAGCCGCGGCTACGTGATGGAGACCGGCGTGATCGCGCTCGAGGGACCGCCAAGGACCTCCGCGACGACGAGAAGGTGCGCAAGACCTACCTGGGAGAGGGTTGAGCGAGCCGGCGCGTCCTGCGCCGCCGGAGGCCGAGGGGCCTCGCCTCATCCCGCTCCGGCACCACCGCACCGCCGCGACCGTTCCCGTCCTCGCGACGGTTTTCCTCTGCGGCGGCGTCCTGCTGGGCGTCGAGATGGCGGCGAGCAGGGTGCTCGCGCCCTACTTCGGCAACTCGCTCTTCGTCTGGGCGGCGATCATCGGCGTCATCCTCGGCGGGCTCGCGGCCGGCTACTGGCTCGGCGGCGCCCTCGCTGACCGCTTTCCGTCGCCGCTGACGCTCGCCGCCGTGATCGGAGCGGCCGCGGCGACCGTGCTCGCGATCCCGCTGCTCGACCGCGTCGTGATCGAAGCGGTGCTCCGCTGGGATCCCGGCGCCCGCCTCGACCCCATCCTCTGCACCGCGATCCTCTTCCTGCCGATGGCCGTGCTCCTCTCCGCGGTCGGGCCGATCGCGGTGCGGCTGCAGACGCACGCGTTGCAGCGGGTCGGTCGGACGGCGGGGCGGACGTTCGCGATCTCGACCGCCGGCAGCATCGTCGGGACATTCGCGACGGCGTTCTGGCTGATCCCGGAGTTCGGCGTCGAGCAGCTGTTCGTCCTCGGCGCGGCCGCGCTCTTCGCGACCGCGGCGCTCGTCGGCCTCGCGGGGAGGTCGTATCCGGTGATCGCCGTCGCCTGCGCGCTCTCGGTTGCCGCGAGCCTCTACGCGGTCTCGCTCGGCTCGCAGCGGATCGAGCCGCTCACCGCCACCTCGGCGCAGAACTGGTCGCCGCTCTTCCGTACCCGCGGCTACGGCTACCTGGACGCGCGCGACCCCCGTGCGGTCGTCGAGGCGAAGGACCTGAAGGTCGTCTTCGCCGAGGACACGCGCTACCACCGACTCGCCGTCGTCGACGACGCGGACAGCCGCTACCTCCGCTTCGACAACTCGCTCCAGAGCGCGATGCACCTGGACGACCCGTTCCGGACGCGCTACCGCTACACCGACCTGTTCCATCTCGGGATCGCCTACAACCCGTCGGCGCGCGACGTGCTCTTCATCGGTCTTGGCGCGGGCTCTTCGGAGAAGCGGATGTGGCGCGACTTCCCGCAGCTGCGGCTGCAGGCGGTGGAGCTCGATCCTGTCGTCGTCGACGTGGCGTACGGGTACTTCGGGCTGCCGCGCGACCCCCGGCTCCAGATCGACGTCGGCGACGGGCGGCGGTTCCTCGCCGGCGACCAGAAGCGCTGGGACGTGATCGTGATCGACGCCTTCTTCGCCGACGCGATCCCCGCCCACCTCGTCACGCAGGAGTTTCTCGAGCTCGTCCGCTCGCGGCTGGCGCCCGGCGGCGTCGTCGTCACGAACGCGATCGGCGCGATCGCGGGGCCCGGCTCGAAGCTCTTCCGCTCGATCTACAAGACCTACCGGACCGCGTTCCCGTCCGTGCTCGTGCACCCGGCGATACTCCCCGGGGACACGGGGGACGAGCATTCCGCAACCTGATCCTGATCGCGACCGAGAAGGCGACGCCCGGTCGGGCGCAGCTCGCCGACCGCTGGGACGAGCTCCGCGCGGTGAGCCGGGCGCCCCCGATCTCCGCAGGCCGATCCTCGATCGCCGCGACCACCTGATCCCGACCCGCGACGTGCCGGTGCTCACGGACGACTACGCGCCGACCGACGCCCTGCTGCTGCTCTTCCAGTAGGGGCTTGTGTTTCTGAAACACAAGCTTTGCTCTCACCCGCGTGAACAAGCCGTTCCCGAGCCTCGTAACGACTGCTTGTGTTTCAGAAACACAAAGTTCTCTAGCCACGGCGCCGACCTCGAGCGGGAATACGGCGGCCCGAGCAGGTAGCCGATCCGCGCCTCGCCCTCGGCCAGGCCGTGGGCCATCTCGAGCGCGGTCGAGACCCCGTGGGTCGGCACGAAGCCGAACGCCCGCGCCGCGCCCGTCGTCGCGGCAGCCCGCGACGACGACGCGCCCGAGCCGGTTGAGCGCGGGCGCGCAGGCCGTCCCAGTCCGCGTACGGCAGGAGCGGGTGGCAGGCGCGCCCCGATCGGTAGGCGTCGAGCGCGCGCCCGTCGACCGCGGCCTCCGCGCTCGGCCGCGGCGACGTCGTCGGGCCCTGCGACACCGTCCCGGAGCGACTGGAACAGGGCCCGGTACGGGCCCGGGTGCCGTGGCCGAAAGGGCCCGAGAGCCGGTGCAGCAGAACGCGGTACCGCCGTCGGCGACCGGGAAGCGGTCGCGCCAGAACCGCAGCGCCAGCCCGAAACGCCGTAGGTCGCCCCCGTGACCGGGTTCAGCGGCTCGCGTGGTTGATGCTGGGGCCTGCCAGGGCACGCCGGCAGGACGATGGCATCGAGCGCCCGTTCCAGGGGCGTCGCGCCGCAGCTCGACGCCGCGCAGTAGCGCCTCGGCGTGCGCCACGGAAGGTGGACCGGCCAACGCGGCGACGGCGTGCCAGCTCGCGGCCGAGATCCTGCAGCAGCCGGCGCCTGAT
>CAVTSN010000013.1:0-193040 GCA_963737455.1 uncultured Gaiellaceae bacterium
CCCTGGCGGCGTGGAGCAGGTGGTAGCCCGGCAGCTCGATCCGTTCGATCAGCTCGAGCCCGAACTCGGGCCCGTGCGCCATCGCGACGGCGACGGCGCGGTTCAGCTCCACGATCGGCGTCGGCTCGAGGCGCGCCAGCTCGTCGTAGAGCGCGGCGATCTGCGGCCAGTCCGTCTCGTCCTCGAGGTGGAGCGCGGCGATCGCGGCCTGCAGCTGGTACGAGCCCGGCCGCCTGTGCGAGAGGGCGCGCTCGAGCAGGCGGGTGCCCTCGTCGATTCGGGCGCGGTTCCAGCGGCTCCGGTCCTGGTCGGCGAGCAGGACGATCTCGCCGTCTGCGCCGACCCGTGCCTCGCGGCGCGCGTCGTGCAGCAACATCAGCGCGAGCAGGCCGAGCGCCTCCGGCTCGTCCGGCATCAGGACGGCGAGCAGCTTTGCCAGCCGGATCGCCTCGTCGCAGAGCTCGTCCCGGATCGCCGCCCCGCCGGCGCTGGCGGAGTAGCCCTCGTTGAAGACGAGGTAGAGCACGGCGAGCACCGAGCGCAGCCGCTCGGGCAGAAGGTGGTCGGGCGGGACGCGGAAGGGGATGCCGGCGTCGCGGACCTTCTTCTTCGCCCGCACCAGCCGCTGCGCCATGGTCGGCTCGGCGACGAGGAAGGCGTGCGCGATCTCGGTCGTCGTCAGGCCGGCAACCTCGCGCAGCGTCAGCGCGACGCGCGCCTCGGCCGCGAGCGCCGGGTGGCAGCAGGTGAAGACGAGCGCGAGACGGTCGTCGGGGATCGAGCTCACGTCGTCCTCCTCGGCCGGCAGCGCCTCGAGCCGGGCCAGCAGCTCGGCCTTGCGCGCGAAGGTCTGCTCGCGGCGCAGCCGGTCGATCGCGCGGTTGCGCGCGGCAGTGATGATCCAGGCGGCCGGGTTCGCGGGCGCGCCGTCGCGCGGCCAGCGCTCGAGCGCGGTCGTGAAGGCGTCCTGCACCGCGTCCTCGGCGAGCTGGATGTCGCCGAGGACGCGGGTGAGTGCTGCGACGGCACGGCCCCACTCCTCTCTGAAGACGCAGGCCGACGTCGGTCGTCAATGCTCGATGACCGGCCTCAGCTCGACGGAGGCGGTGAAGACGACAGGGATCTGGGCGGCGATCGCGATCGCCGCGTCGAGGTCCTCGGCCTCGATCTCCATCAGGCCGCCGATCTGCTCCTTCGTCTCCGCGAAGGGGCCGTCGGTGACGATCGTCTCGCCGTCGCGGACGCGGACGGTCTTGGCCGTGTTCGGGCTGTCGAGCTCGAACCCGGAGCCGAGCGCGCCGGTCGGGCCGAGCTCATTGAAGAGCGCCTCCCACTTCGGCACCTCGAGGGCGCGCGCCGCGGCGGCCTCCTCCGGCGTCATCCGCTCCCAGGCGGCGACGGCGTCGGCGTTGTTCGTCAGCAGGGCTGCGTACTTCACGACGCCTCACCTCCGTCGACGTACACGGGTCGCACCTCGATCGAGCCGTGCCGCGCGGCGGGGATCTTCGCGGCCCACGTGCACGCCTCCTCGATCGAGTCGCAGTCGAAGACGTAGTAGCCGCCGAGCGCCTCCTTCAGCTCGGCGAAGGGGCCGTCGGTCACGAGCGTCTCGTCGCCGCGGACGCGAACGGTCGTCGCGGTTGCGGTCGAGTCGAGCTCGTTGCCGCCCTTCGTCACGGCCGCCTGCGAGAGCGCCATGTACTCGCCCATCTCGCTCTCGCGCTGCTCTGGCGAGAGGTTCGCCCAGCGGCCCTCCTCGCCGTAGATCAGTGCCAGGTACTGCATCCGTTCCTCCTCTCGGAACTCGATTTCACCACGTAGACGAACGAGGTGTGCCGAAATCGACAGCGGGACCGACCGACCTCCGGGTGAGTCGAAATCTAGGCCTGCTCTAGAAATGTCCGGTACGAGCCTTTACGGTCGTCAACGCGATGCTCGAGGGGATGCTTCCGGAGGTCGAGGTTCAACGTCGATCGAGCGAGCCGGGCTCACAGCCGTACATCCGGTCGTACGTCTTCATGCGACGTGTGGTGGGTTGGCTCGCAGTGGTGCTGCCGCCGCTCCTCGTCCTCGGCGAGCCACTCGTGTTCGACGACCGGCCCTTCCCGCTCGGCTCGCTCAGCGCCTACTACTACTCCGGCTTCCGCGAGGTCTTCGTCGGGTTCCTCTGCGCTATCGGCGTCTTCCTCGTCATCTACAAGTGGCCCGAGCGCACGCGGGAGAGCTTGGCCAGCAGCGTCGCAGGACTGGCCGTGATCGTCGTCGCGTTCTTCCCCACCGGCAAACCCGGAGACAAGGTTGCGACCACGCCGTTGCAGGACCTGATGAGTGAAGTCTGGGTCGAGCGGATCCACTACGCCGCCGCCTTCGTCTTCATCTTCCTGCTCTCGCGGATCAGCCGCTACTGGGCGAGGCACCGTCCCCAGCGCCGCCGCCTTCACAAGGCCTGCGAGTGGGTGATCCTGGCGGCGCTCGTGCTGGCCGCCCTGGAAGGCCTCACGGATTGGCCCGACTACGGCATCCTGATCGCAGAGTTTGCGGCCGTTTGGGCGTTCGGGGTCTCGTGGCTTGCAACCGTCGAGCGCCTCGCGCGCCCGGCTCCTCCCTAACCGCTCGCGAGCATCCGCCTCAGCAGCGTCAGCGCGCCGTCCTTGTCGAGGTAGTCGTTCAGGTTGCCGCACTTCGGGCTCTGCACGCACGAGGGGCAGCCCTCGGCGCACGGACACCCGGCGAGCATCTTCGCGGTGTCCTCGACCCAGCCCTCGAACCGCTCGAAGCCCCGTTCGGTGATCCCGACGCCGCCGGCGTGCCCGTCGTAGACGAAGATCGTCGGCAGCCCGGTCTGGCGGTGGATGTTCGTCGAGAGCCCGCCGATGTCCCAGCGGTCGCACATCGCCCAGAGCGGCAGCAGCGCGATCAGCGAGTGCTCCGCCGCGTGCAGTGAGGAGAGCAGCTTCGGCATCTCCTCGAGCCCCTCGAGCTGGCGCGGCGCCGGCGAGAACCACACCGCCTCCGTCTCGAAGCTCGTCTCCGGGAGGTCGAGCGGGATCGTCTCGAGCGTGTCGCCGCCGCTGATCGACTTGCGCTGGTAGGCGATCACGCGCTCGGTCACCGAGACGCGGCCGAAGAAGAGCTCGAGGCCGAGCCGGTGCTCGCTGCGGAGCGGCTCGACGATGTCGGTCGCGGTCTCCTTCTTCGCCTGCGTGTACCAGTCGACCGTCGCCGGGCTGACGAGCGCCGTCCGGGCGTCGACGTCGAGCCGGCGGACGAGGTGCTGCTCGCCGAGGTGCAGGTAGACGGCGCCGTCGTGGACCGTCGAGTAGGCGCGGGAGCGCTCGACCGTCCCGAGCACGGTGCCGGTCTCCGCATCCACGACGGTGAACGAGTCGAGCTCGCCGGACCGGAGCATGACGCGGGCGGCCGGGTAGTCCCTGCCGGCCCAGACCCAGCCGGCATCGGTGTGCTTCAGCTCCGGCAGCAGCGGCGCGCGCTCGAGTGCCTCGGGGCCGAGCGTCTCGGCGTCGCGCTCGTCGATCGGCCCCTCGAACGCGGCCGAGAGGACGTGACCGTCGAGCACGCGCGGGTTCGCGTGGTCGAGGATCGCGGCCTCCACGGTTCGGCTCAGCAGCGTCTCCGGCTCGCGCATGAAGTACTGGTCGAGCGCGTCCTCGCTCGCGACGAGCACTGCGAGGCCGGGCGTGCGCCGCCCGGCCCGTCCCCACTGCTGCCGCAGCGAGGAGACCGTGCCGGGGAAGCCGACCGAGATCGCGCAGTCGAGCGAGCCGATGTCGATCCCCAGCTCGAGCGCGTCGGTGGCGGTGACGCCGAGCAGTTCGCCTGCCATCAGCCGCTGCTCGATCTCGCGGCGCTGGGTGGGCGTGTAGCCGGCCCGGTACGGCGCCAGCCGCGCGGCGACCGCGGGCTCGAGCCGGCCGGAGGCGAAGCGGTGGATCAGCTCGACCGCCTTCCGGCTCTTCGCGAAGCAGATCGTCCGCTGGCCCGCCGCCACGAAGCCGGCGAGCAGCCGCGACGCATCGCCGAGAGCGCTGGCGCGGACGCCGAGCTCGGCGTCGATCAGCTCCGGGTTCCAGAGCGCGATCGTCCGCTCGGTCGCCGGGGCCGCGTCGCTGTCCACCACCGTCGCCGGCTCGCCCAGGAGCGACTCCGCAAGCCGTGCCGGGTTCGCGATCGTCGCCGACGCGAGCACGAACTGCGGCTCCGACCCATAGGCGCGGGCGAGCCGCCGCAGGCGGCGGAGCACGTTGGCGACGTGCGAGCCGAAGACGCCGCGGTAGACGTGCGCCTCGTCGACGACGACGTAGCGAAGGTTGGCGAGCACGTCGCCCCAGCGGTCGTGGTGGGGCAGGACGCCGACGTGGAGCATGTCCGGGTTGGTCAGGATCACGTTCGCCCACTTGCGGATCTGCCAGCGGCGCTCGCTCTCGGTGTCCCCGTCGTAGATCGCGGGCTTGACGCCCTTGACCCCGAACGCCGCGAGCGCCCGCGCCTGATCCTGGGCGAGCGCCTTCGTCGGGTAGAGGTAGAGCGCCCGGCTCTTCGGCTCGCGGGCGAGCAGGTCGAGCACCGGGAGGTTGAAGGCGAGGCTCTTGCCGCTCGCGGTGCTGGTCGTGACGATCGCATTGCCGCCCTCCCGCAGCGCCTCCCAGGCCTCGGCCTGGTGGCGGTAGAGCGCCGTGATCCCCTGACCGACGAGCGCCGATGCGACCCGTGGGTCGAGGTCGTCCGGGAACGGCTCGGCCGAGCCCGTTCGCGGCGGCTCGACGGCGACGTGCGCCAGCTCCTCCCCCTGCAGCAGCTCGAGCCAGGACGGGCTGACCACACTCATCGGCCCTACGCTAGCCTTCGCCTGCTGAACCGGGGTGCCCCGCGGGGCTGAGATCACACCCGTCGAACCTGATCCGGCTCGTACCGGCGAAGGGAGTCCATGAGCGTTGCGCGTGTACTGACGATCGCCACGTCCGACTCGGGCGGAGGCGCCGGCATCCAGGCCGACCTGAAGGCGTTCGCCGCCGCGGGCGCGCACGGGGCAAGCGCGGTCGTCGCGCTGACGGCGCAGAACACCACGGCCGTGACGGCCGTGCACGAGCTGCCGCCGGACTTCATCCGGGCACAGCTGGAAGCCGTCTTCGACGACATCGGCGTCGACGCCGCGAAGACGGGGATGCTGTTTTCACGCGCGATCATCGAGACCGTGGCGGAGTTCCTCGAGCGCCGGTCGGTGCCGCTCGTCGTCGACCCGGTGCTGATCGCGAGCTCGGGAGCGCAGCTGCTCCAGGACGACGCCGTCGAGACGCTCATCGGCCGTCTCTTCCCGCTCGCCACGGTCGTGACGCCGAATCTCCCGGAGGCCGAGTCGCTGACGGGGATGGCCGGGGCGTCGCGCCGCGAGCTGGCCGAACAGCTCGTCGAGCTCGGTGCAGCAGCCGCGCTCGTCACAGGCGGTCACGGCCGGACGTCCGTCGACCATCTCTTCGACGGACGCGATCACCTCGAACTGCCCGTCGAGCGCCACGACATCGCCGCGACACACGGCGCCGGGTGCACGCACTCGGCGACGCTGGCTGCGCTGCTTGCGCGCGGATTCTCGCTGCCGGATGCGGCGCGCGGAGCCGCCGAGGCGGCCGCGTCGGCCGTGCGGCACGGGCTCGTCGAGATCGGTGCCGGCGAAGGGCCGGTCGATGTCCTCAACGTGAAGGGAGCTGCATGACGATCGACCCGGGCGCGAGCCTCGGCAGCATCCGCGAGCACAAGCCGCTCGTCCACAACATCACCAACTACGTCGTCATGAACGAGACCGCGAACGCGATCCTCGCGCTGGGCGCGCTGCCGGTGATGGCGCACGCGCGGGAGGAGGTCGCCGAGATGGTCGGTCTCGCCGGCGCGCTCGTGCTCAACATCGGCACGCTCTCGGAGCAATGGGTCGACGCGATGCTGGTCGCGGGCAAGGCCGCCAACGAGCGCGGCGTCCCCGTCGTGCTCGACCCGGTCGGTGCCGGTGCAACGGCGTACCGGACGGAGACCGCACGGCGGCTCCTCGGCGAGATCGACGTGACGGTGCTGCGGGGGAATGCGGGCGAGGTCGCCACGCTCGTCGGCGTCGAGGCGGAGGTCCGCGGCGTCGAGTCGGTCGGCGCCGGCGGCGATCCGGCGGGACTGGCGCGGGCCGCGGCGGAGGCCCTCGGCGTCGTCGCCTCCGTCACGGGACCCGTGGATCACGTCTCCGACGGGAGTCGCTCGGCAGCTGTCGCAAACGGGCATCCGCTGCTGGCGTCGATCACGGGGACGGGCTGCATGTCGACGGCGATGACCGGTTGCTTCCTGACGGGCAAGGACGACCCGTTCGAGGCCGCGGTGGAGGCACTGGTCGCGTTCGGCGTCGCCGGCGAGGACGCCGCCGTCGGGGCGAAGGGGCCCGGCAGCTTCCACGTCGCCCTGTACGACGCGCTCGCCGGGCTCGACCCGGCCACGCTGAGCGGGCGGGCGAAGGTCGAGTTCGTGTGAGGCTGCACGCGCTCGTCGCCGACGAGGAGAGCGCCCGCCGCGCCGCGGGCGGCGGCGCCACGGTCGTCCAGCTGCGGCTGAAGGGAGCGCCGACCGCGGAGGTGGTCGCGCTCGGCCGAGCGCTCGCCGGTCTCGACGCCGAGCTGATCGTCAACGACGACGTCGAGGCCGCGATCGAGCTCGGGACCGGTGTCCACCTCGGCCAGGCGGACGAGGGGATCGAGCGGGCACGCGAGGCGGGAATCCCGTTCGGGATCTCGGTGACCACTCGGCGCGAGGGCGCGGTGGCGGAGTTCGCGGGGGCGGTCTATCTCGGTGCGGGCCCGGTCTGGCGAACGCCGTCGAAGCCGGACGCGGCGCCGCCGATCGGGATCGACGGGCTCCGTGACGTCTGCCTCTCGGTCTCGATCCCCGTCGTCGCGATCGGCGGGGTCGACGCGTCCAACGCTGCCGAATGCATCCGCGCCGGCGCCGCGGGAGTGGCGGTGATTCGCGGCGTCGCCGACATCGGGGCTCTGCGCGCGGTCGTCGATGAAGCTCTCTGAGGCGGGAGAGCTCGGGCTGCTGCGCGAGCTCGAGGCGCGCGGCTTGATCGAGGGGACCGAGCACGACGCCGCCCAACTGGCCGGTGGGCTCGTCGTCACGCAGGACGCGCTCGTCGAGGGCGTCCACTTCCGGTTCGACTGGCTCGGCTGGCGCGAGCTCGGGTTCCGTGCCGCCGCGGTCAACATCAGCGACCTGGCTGCGTCGGCCGCACGGCCGGAGGCGCTGCTGGTGACGCTCGCGCTGCCGGGAGAGGTCGAGGTGGGGCAGGTGATCGAGCTCTACGAGGGCCTGGCGGAGGCGGGCGTGCCGGTTCGCGGGGGCGACACGACCCGGGCGGGCCAGGTCGTGGTCGGCGTCACCGCGCTCGGGCGCTCGGAGCGAGTGCCGGGACGAGCCGGGGCGCGTCCAGGCGACCGGATCGTGCTCACCGGCCCCCTCGGCGCCGCCGGTGCCGCCTTTCGCGCCGGCGGCTATGTCCGTCCCCCGCTCCGCGTCGAGGAGGGCCTGCGGCTCGGACGGGTCGCGACCGCGATGCTCGACGTCTCCGACGGGATCGCGGTCGACGCCGGCCACCTCGCCCGCCGCTCGGGCTGCAGGGTCGTGATCGACCTCGACGCGGTGCCGCTCGCGGGAACGGTCGACGACCTCGGTTTCGGCGAGGACTTCGAACTGCTCGCGGCTACGCCCGATCCGCTCGACTTCGCGGTGGTCGGCCGCTGCGAGGAGGGCGAGGGCGTGCTGCTGCTCCGGGGCGGCGAGCCGTACGCGCTGAGCGGCTACGAGCATTTCGCAGCACCGGAGTAAGGCGGATCCGCTACACGCCCGGCAGCCACTCCTCGAACGCGCGCTCGAAGTGGCCGCGCGGCCGGGCGCCGACGACCGTCGCCCGCGGCTCCCCGTCCGCGAACAGGATCACCGTCGGGAGCGAGAGAACCCCGTAGCGGCTCGGCACAGCGAGGTGCTCGTCGATGTTCAGGCGCACCAGTGCGACGCCGCGGTCGGCCGCGATCCCCTCGAGCAGCGGCTCGATCGCCTTGCACGGCTTGCACCACGGCGCCCAGAAGTCGACGATCGTCGGGCCGGACGCCGCCAGCACCTCCGCCTCGAACGTCGCGTCCGTGACCTCCCTCACAGCGTGCCCCGCAGCGCTGCCGCCCGCAGCAGCGGCACCTTCCAGATCGCTTCGAGCACGATCGCGCGCGACATCTTCGAGCCGCCGACGACGCGGTCGGTGAAGCGGATCGGCACCTCCTGCACCCGAAAGCCCTTGCGGAGCGCGCGGTAGGTCAGCTCGATCTGGAAGGCGTAGCCGCGCGAGCGCACCTCGTCGAGCGGGGTCGCCTCGAGCACGGCGCGGCGAATGCACTTGAAGCCGCCCGTCAGGTCGCGCACCGAGACGCCGAGCACGAGCCGGGCGTAGAGCGAGCCACCGTAGGAGATCGCACGCCGGATCAGGCCCCAGTTCTCGACGCCGCCGCCCGGCACGTAGCGCGAGCCGAGCACGAGGTCGGCGTCGTCCGCCGCAGCGATCAGCCGCGGCACGTCGTTCGGGTCGTGCGAGAAGTCGCAGTCGATCTCCACGACCAGCTCGGCGCCGGCGTCGAGCGCGCGGCGGAAGCCGGCCAGGTACGCCGGCCCGAGGCCCTCCTTGTGCGGGCGGTGGAGCACGTCGACGAAGCCGAGCTCCGCTGCGAGCCGGTCGGCCAGCGCGCCGGTGCCGTCCGGCGAGTTGTCGTCGATCACGAGCACCCGGTCGTCCGCGCCGAGCACGCCGCCGAGGGCGCGCAGCATCGGCTCCAGATTCTCGCGCTCGTTGTAGGTCGGCAGGCAGACACACACCCTCACCTCCGTATCATCGCTGGAGGTGTCCACCACCCTGCCGAGGAACGACGAGCTGGCCGACCAGCTCGAGCTGCTCGCAGACCTGAGCGAGCTCGAGGGCGAGGACTCGTTTCGCGTGCTCGCCTACCGACGCGCCGCGACGCGCATCCGCGAGACGGGCGCGCCCGTCGCCCAGCTCGCGCTCGACGGCAAGGCGAAGGAGCTCTCCGGGATCGGCAAGACGATCGAGGACAAGATCGTCCAGGTCGTCGAGCTCGGCGAGATGGAGGCGCTGACGAAGCGGAAGGCGCTCGTCCCGGAGGAGGTCGTCAAGTTCATGCGCCTGCCCGGGCTCGGCCCGAAGACGGCGCGCCGGATCTGGAAGGAACTCGGCGTGACGACGATCGCCGGGCTCAAGGAGGCGGCCGAGCAGGAGCAGCTGCGCGTGCTCACGGGCCTGGGCGCCAAGAGCGAGGAGAAGATCCTGAAAGCGCTCGCCGAGGAGCCGAAGGATCCCCGCGAGTCGAGGCGCCTGCTCGGCGACGGTCTGCCCGTCCTGCTCGAGCTCGTCGAGGAGCTGCGCCGCCATCCGGCCGCGGTGAAGGTCTCGGAGGCAGGCTCAGCGCGCCGCCGGCGCGAGACCTTCCGCGATCTCGACGTGATCGCGACCTCCACCGACCCGCCCGCGCTGATCGAGGCCTTCACGAGCCGCGACAACGTCGCCGACGTGATCGCGAAGGGCGACACGAAGGCGACCGTGCTCACGAACGAGGGGCTCCGCCTCGACCTGCGGGTCGTCCCGCCGGAGAGCTACGGCAACCTGCTCCAGCACTTCACCGGCTCGAAGGAGCACAACGTCGCCCTGCGCGAGGACGCGGTCCGCCGCGGCTTCAGCGTCTCCGAGTACTCGGTCACGAACACGGAGACCGGGGAGGAGTTCACCGCCGCCGACGAGGAGGAGCTCTACGCCCACCTCGGCTACGCGTACATCCCGCCGGAGCTGCGCGAGAACGGCGGCGAGCTGGCAGCGGCGCGGGCCGGCGAGCTGCCGGCGCTCGTCGAGCGCGGCGACCTCCGCGGCGACCTGCACTCGCACTCGACCTGGTCGGACGGGAAGGGGTCGATCGAGGAGATGGCTCTCGCTGCGCAGGCCCTCGGCCACGAGTACCTCGCCATGTGCGACCACGCGCAGCGCCTTCGTGACGGGCGGCTGCAGAAGCAGTGGGAGGAGATCGACGCGCTGAACGAGCGGCTCGCGCCCTTCCGGATCCTGAAGGGGATCGAGGTGAACATCCGCGCCAACGGCGAGCTCGACGTCACCGACGAGCTGCTCGCCCCGCTCGACTGGGTGATGGCGTCGGTGCACACGAGCTTCGACAAGGATCCGACGGAGCGCGCGCTCGCGGCGATGCAGAGCCCTCACATCGACTGCATCGGGCACCTGACGAGCCGGCGGATCGGCGTCCGCAGCCCGTCCGCGATCGAGGTCGAGAAGGTCGTCGAGGCGGCGCTCGAGACCGGCACCTTCCTCGAGATCAACTCGCAGCCCGACCGGCTCGACCTCCGCGACGCGAACGCGCGGCTCGCCGGCGAGGCCGGGCTGATGCTGACGATCTCGAGCGACGGCCACTCGACGAAGGCGCTTCGCTACGTCGAGCTCGGGATCGCCCAGGCGCGCCGGGCGTGGCTGACGAGGGAGCAGATCCTGAACACGCGGTCGTGGCCGGAGATCGAGAAGCTGCGCAAGTGAGCTTCCGGGAGGACGGTGCCGCCGCCGTCGACTGGGTCGCGTCCTACCTCGAGCGGGTGGGCGAGCTGCCGGTGCTCGCCCAGGTCGAGCCGGGCGAGCTTCGCTCGCGGCTGCCGCAGTCGCCGCCGGAGACGCCGGAGCCGTTCGCCGCTGTCCTGCGCGACCTCGACGAGGTGCTCCTGCCGGCAGTCACGCACTGGCAGAGCCCCCGCTTCTTCGCCTACTTCGCGAACACGGGTTCGGAGCCGGGGATCCTCGCCGAGCTTCTTGCCGCGGGGTTGAACCAGGTAGGGATCCTCTGGCGCACCTCGCCGGCCCTGCAGGAGCTGGAGGAGGTGACGCTCGACTGGCTCGCGCAGCTGCTCGGGCTGCCCGCCGGGCTGCACGGTCACCTCGAGGACACGGCCTCGATGGGGACGATGGCCGCGATCGCCGCCGCCCGCGCGGCGCGGCCGGGAGCGCGCGTCGTTGTCTGCTCGGAGCATGCGCACTCCTCGGTCGAGAAGGCGTGCCGGATCCTCGGCCTCGAGGCGCGCACGACGCCGGTCGACGACGCCTTCCGGCTCCGAGCCGACGCGCTCGACCTCACCGACGCGTGCGCCGTCGTCGCCACGATCGGGACGACCTCGACCAGTTCGATCGATCCAGTCGGCCGGATCGCGGACGCGTGCGAGCGCGAAGGGATCTGGCTCCACGTCGATGCCGCATATGCGGGCTCCGCGTCCGTCTGCCCCGAGCTCAGAGACGCGTTCGCGGGCTGGGAGCGCGCCGACTCCGTCGTCGTCAACCCGCACAAGTGGCTGCTGACGCCGATGGGCTGCTCCGCCCTCTGGACGCGCCGGCCGGACGACCTCCGCGCCGCGTTCAGCCTCGTCCCGGAGTACCTCCGTGTCCGTGAGGAGGTCGCGAGCCTTTCCGAGTACAGCCCCGCGCTCGGCCGCCAGTTCCGCGCGCTCAAGCTCTGGGCGGTGCTGCGCTGCTACGGCCGCGAGGGGCTGCAGCGGACGATCCGCGAGGGGATCGCGCTGGCGGCGCTCTTCGAGGGCTGGGTGCGGGAGGAGCCGGGCTGGGAGGTGACCGCGCCGCGGCCGTTCTCGCTCGTCTGCTTCCGGCGCGACGGCTCCGACGAGGAGAACGAGGCGCTGCTCGAGCGCGTCAACGCGACCGGCGAGATCTTCATCTCGCACACGCGGCTGAACGGCCGCTACACGCTGCGGCTGGCGGTCGGCAACGCCCGCACGACCGAGGACGACGTGCGGCATGCGTGGGAGATCCTCAAGCGGGAAGCGGGCTAGGAGCGAATCCGTCCAGGAGCTGGTCGAGCGCGGTTACGTCACCGTCGATCCGGACTCCCTCGAGCCGGCGGTCGACGACGAGGTGGTAGAAGCCGGTCGCGTCCGTCTCGACGAGCACGTCGTAGTCCTCGGCGATTCCCGGAACGGCCGTGCAGTCGACGAGCGACGCTTCCTCGTCGCCGATCCGGAACGCGATCGTGCTGCCGCGGCAGAGCGGCGAGAGCGCGAGGTCGAGTGCGCCGACGAGCCAGCCCTCGGCGAGCGCGTCCGGCGGCGGCGGCCCCATCAGTCGGGCACCAAAGCGGGCGAGCTCGTGCAGTACCGGCCGCAGCTGCTGGCCGGCCGGCGGTCAGCTCGTAGACCGTCGAGGCGAACGGCGGCGGCAGCTTCTTCTTCTCGACGATTCCGCCGGCCTCGAGCTCCTTCAGCCGCAGCGCGAGGATGTTCGTCCCGATCCCGGGCAGGTGGTCGGCGAGATCGGTGTAGCGCTTCGGCCCGTGCAGCAGCTCGCGGACGACGAGCAGCGTCCAGCGCTCGCCGACGAGTCCCAGCGAGTGCGCGATCGGGCAGTACTGGTCGTAGGGCTTCATCGGTGAAAGATCATCCTCAAGGATGACTTGCTATTTGCAAGTATAGCCTTCTGTTCCGAAAGAGCAAGCTGCCGAAAGGATAGCGAATGGTGACGTCACCTCGGACTGAAATGGTTCGGACTGGCGCTTCTCGGCGCCGTCCAGTTCATGGTCGTGCTCGACATCGCGATCGTGAACGTCGCACTTCCCTCGATCCAGCTCGGATCTCGGATGTCTCGCAGTCGAACCTCCAGTGGGTGATCTCCGCCTACGCGCTCGTCTTCGGCGGCTTCCTGCTGCTCGGCGGCCGCACGGCCGACCTGCTCGGCCGCAGGCGCGTCTTCATGGTCGGCCTGGTCCTGTTCACGATCGGGTCGCTGCTGTGCGGTCTCGCCTGGTCCGAGGCGTCGTTGATCGGCGCCCGCGCGATTCAGGGCCTCGGCGCAGCCACGATCTCGCCGGCAGCGCTCGCGATCCTGATGACCACCTTCGCGGAAGGCCGTGAGCGGAACATCGCCCTCGGCGTCTGGGGCGCGGTCGGCGGCTTCGGTGCCGCAGCGGGCGTGCTGCTCGGCGGCGTGCTCACCGACGCCCTCTCGTGGGAGTGGATCTTCTTCGTCAACATCCCGGTCGGCCTCGCGGCCCTCGCGCTGGCGCCGGTCCTGCTCAAGGAGAGCCGCGACACGCGGGTGAAGACGTTCGACGCACTCGGCGCCGTGCTCGTCACGTCCGGCTCTGACCGCGCTCGTGCTCGCGATCACGCAGGGCAACGAGCTGGGGCTGGGAGCTCGGGCCGCACGATGGGCGTCTTCGCGCTCTCCGCCGCGCTGCTCGTCGGCTTCGTCGTCTGGGAGAACCGCGTCGCCGAGCCGCTGATGCGCTTCGGGCTCCTGCGCACGAAGACCGTGCTCGGCGCGAACGTCGCCGGCTTCATCCTCGGCACCGCCCTGTTCTCGATGTTCCTGATGCTGACGCTCTACATGCAGCAGGTGCTCGGCTACTCGGCGATGAAGACGGGCGTCGCGTACCTCGCGGTCGCCGGGACGTCGATCATCTGGGCGAACGTCGCCGCGGCGATCGTGACCCGGGTCGGTGTCCGGCCGCTGATCGCCGGCGGCATGGCGGTTGCTCGCCATCGGGATGCTGCTGTTCACGCAGATGTCGGTCGACGGCTCGTACGTCGCCGACCTGCTGCCGGGCTTCCTGATCGTCGCGCTCGGAATGGCGTTCTGCTTCGTGCCGATCTCGATCGCGGCGCTCGCCGGCGTCAGCCAGGCGGAGGCCGGGATCGCATCGGGCCTGATCAACACGTCGCAGCAGATCGGCGGCGCCGTCGGGATCGCGCTGCTCTCGTCGATCGCGATCAGCCGGACCGAGAACGAGTTCGTGTCCGGCGCCGCACAGCCCGAGGCGCTGACGTCCGGGCTTCCAGCTCGCCTTCTGGGTCGGCGCCGCGATCGCGGCCGTCGGTGTCGTCGCGGCACTCGTGCTGATCCGGCAGGAGGAGGTCGCGCCCGCCGGTGAGGCGGCCACGGTTCCCGCCGCCTAGAGCGAGCCAGCAGCTGCAGCACCTCAGCGGGGCCGTCGACTACGATGTCGGCGGCCTCGCGCAGCTCCGGCGGCCCCTCGGCCGAGGCGACCGCGACCTTGACGCCGAGCTCGAGCGCGCCGAGGGCGGCGAACGCGTCGAGGTCGGTCGTGTCGTCGCCCGCATAGAGGCCCCGCTCGAGCCCGCGCTCGCCGAGCAGGTGGGTGACCGCGGTGCCCTTGTGAGCGCCGACCGGCGGCCGCAGCTCGAGCACCTTGCGCCCGAACCGCGCCACCAGCCCTTCGTTTCGGGCGCGCGCCGCGACCGCGCTCAACATGGTGAGCGCCTCCTCCTCGTTCTCCGCCCGGCGGTAGTGGAGGCTGACGGTGAGCGGCTTCCGCTCGACGTCGTCCCAGTCGACGCTGGCGGCGAAGGCCTGCAGCCGCTCGCTCCATGCCCGCGCCTCCGGCTCGAGCTCGAGGCCGTGCTCGCCGACGTAGACCAGCTCGTCGAGGCCGACGATCCTGCGCGCGTCGGCGCCCGAGCGGCCGCTGATGCAGGCGACGAGGGCATAGCGGCGATGCAGGCGGCGTAGCTCCTGGCGGGTCGCCTCGGGAACGGCGGCGTCGTGCGGCACGTCGACGATCGGGGCGAGCACGCCGTCGACGTCGAGCAGGATCGCCGCCCGTTCCGGCTGCTCGGCGAGCCGTGCGAGCAGTGAGCCGTCGCCGTCCACGGGCCTAGGATACGAGCGGTGGCGCTGAAGCTCGTCCTCCTCGGCCTCGTCGCAGGCCTGTTCAGCGCCCTCTTCGGCGTCGGCGGCGGGATCGTGATCGTGCCGCTGCTGATCCTCCTGCTCGGGTTCGAGAGCCGGGTCGCGACCGGGACGTCGCTGGCGGCGATCGGGATCACGGCGCTCGCCGGCACGATTCTCTACGCCTTCGAGGGGCACGTCGACGTCGCGCATGCTGCACTCGTCGGGCTGCCCGCTGCGGCGGGCGCAATCGTCGGCACGGGAGTTCAGCAGCGCGTCTCGGGCCGCAACCTGACACTCGCCTTCGCCGGGCTCCTGGCCGCGCTCGCCGTCTGGCTGCTCGTCGGATGAGCGCCGGCACGATCGTCTTCGCCGTCAGCCTCGGGTTCGCGGCCGGGCTGCTCGCGGGGTTCTTCGGCGTCGGCGGTGGGATCCTGTTCGTGCCGACCCTCGTCGCGCTCGGGCTCTCGCAGCTCGACGCGGAGGCGACGTCGCTGCTGGCGATCCTGCCGACCGTCGCCGCGGGCACCTGGCGGCAGCGTCACTACGGCAACGTCCGCTGGCGAACCGCCCTCGTGCTCGGTGTCACCTCGATCGCAGGTGCCGCCGCCGGCGTCCAGATCGCCACGTCCCTGCCCGAGGACGTGCTGCGACGCCTCTTCGCCGTGCTGCTGCTCGGCGTCGCGGCGCAACTCGCATGGCGGTCACGTCGCGGCTCCCCGTATCCTTCGGAGCCATGAGCGTCGCTCGCCTTCGGCTCGCTCCCGTGGGGGAAACCATGCTTCCCCCACGAGCCCCCTTCTTTTCACTCTGTGTGGGAGAACCTTCCGGTTCCCCCACGCCCCCTCCCCTGCTCATGGGCGGGAAGGCTCGTCCATGAGCGAGCACGAGGAGATCTGGCTTCCGCTCGTCGACGAGCCGATCGGCAGCATCGTCGCGCAGATCCAGGCCGACGACCCCGAGATCGAGCGCCTCGTCGGCTCGCCCCGCCGCATCCTCGCCTTCCGCACGTTCGCCTACATCCGGGTCGGCGTGAAGCTGGGCGAGCTGCTCGTCGACAACGACGTGCCGCCCTACGACGGCACCGACAACTGGATCGAGCTCCTGCTGCGGGTGCCCGAGAACCGCGAAGCGATCGCGCGGGAGGTCCGTGCCGTCGCCGAGGAGATCGCCGCCGACGCGCGCTACGGCGAGAACGAGGAGCTTGGGCCCGACCAAGCCGCGCGTGACCGCTTCCGCGAGTTCGCCCGCGGGCTCGACGCCTAGCCGCCACCGATCAGGCTGACGAGGAAGATCGCGCCGAAGCCGGCCAGGGTCAGCGCGACGCGCTTCACGGACGGGTGCTCGTGGGCGTGCGGGAGCAGGTCGGTCGCCCCCATGAACAGGAAGAAGCCGGCGTAGACCGCGAGCAGGCCGCCGAGCCCCTGCTCCGAGATCGAGAGCGTCGAGCCGACGATCGCTCCGGCGAGCGGTGCCGCCGCGTCGATCGCGAGCCAGCGAATGGCGCGGCGGCGGTCACCCGACTGGCGCATGACGAAGCCGACCGTGTTCAGGCCGTCTGCGAAGTCGTGTGCGAGCACCGCGATCCAGACGAGCAGCCCGGTCTCCGTGGAGACCCCGAATGCCAGTCCGATCCCGAGACCGTCGATGAAGCTGTGCACGGAGAGGCCGGCCGCCCCGAGGGCGCCGACCTGGGCGTGGGCGTGGATGTGCGCGTCGTCGTCGCGGTGATGGAGGACGAGCGCCCGCTCGGCGAGGAAGAAGAAGACGAAGCCGGCCCCGACGAGCGCCCCGACGAGCTGCGGGTTGTCGACCGCCTCGATCGCCTCCGGCAGCACATCGAAGAGCGCGACGGCGACGACGATGCCGCCGGTGAGCGCGATCGCCGTCGTGAGCTCCCGTGCCAGCCGGAGCGCGACGATCCCTCCGGCCAGCGTCGACAGCACAGTCACTCCCGCAAGCGGAATCGCGATCCAGTTCACGCCCTCGGCCACCTTTCGCTCCCGCCCGGCGAAGCCGGGCTCCGCGAAAGGCTGACGCCGCTCGCGCCGCTCCAGCCGGCGGCCCGTACCTCCGTACTGTGCCACCGGCCTACGCGACGCGAGCGACGCCCCGAGAACGTGAACGGGTTCACGCGCAGCGCCTGCAGGTGCCGTAGATGTCGAGCTCGTGCGCGGCCGGGCGGAAGCCGTGCCGCCTCTGCAGTTCCGCCTCCGAGGGCGCGGCGCAGAGCTCGGTCTCCTCGACCCCGCCGCAGCTCGTGCAGACGAGGTGGTGATGGTGCTCGGGATGGCAGCGAACGTACGTCGGGCGGCCCTCTCCGAGCAGGGGATGGACGCCCCCGTTCGCGCGCAGCAGCTCCACGGTGCGATACGTCGTCGCGAGCCCGAGCCCGGGCTCGAACCGGCGTGCGCGGTCGTGCAGCTCCGCGACCGTGAAGCTGCCGGAGGACTCGGCCACAGCTCGCAGGACGGCGAGGCGCTGCGCCGTCGTGCGGACGCCGTCGGGGAGTGAGAGCTCGCCAGGCACGAGCCGAGGTTAGCTGAAAACGATTCTCATTCTCAACAGAGCCGCCGCATCGTCTCGCCAGATCCGGATAATGGGGTCGCGTGTACCCGCGGCTGATCGCACTGCTCCTGATCGCCGGGTCGCTTGCTGCTGCGGCGACCGGCGCCAGCGCGCCCTCGGAGCCGGCGATCGTCTCGGCCGGGGCACAGGGCCTCGCGATCCTGGTCCCGGGCCAACCCGCCTCGGTCGCTGCCGAAGCGACGGCGCCCGGGCCTGCGGCGACCGGTGTCGCCGATGCGTTCGTCTTCCCGGCCGATGGGTCGCTGGTGCGCACGGGAGCGCTCTCGTCGAGCGTCTCCTCGCGGCCGACGGGCACTCCGGGCGCCCAGGCGGTCGGCGACGTCTACGGCGTCACGCTCTTCAACGGCGAGGTGACGGCGGAGAGCGTCGCGGCGCGGGCGAAGGCCTCGGCCGCAGGCGCGGACGCCGTCGGCTCGACCGTGACGAACCTCGTCGTCTTCGGCACGCAGGTCGCGGCGACGCCGAACCTTCGCGTGCCGCTGGGGGACTGGGGCTATCTGATCGTGCTCGAGCAGGTGGCGGAAGCGCCTGTTGCCGACGGGACGAAGAACGCCCGCGGCGCGGTCAACGGGCTGCATGTCGTGCTCACGGCCGATCACGCGGGCCTGCCGACGGGCACCGAGATCCTGGTCGGTCATGCCGAGGCGGCTGCGTCGACGCCGGTCGAGGATCCCGTCGAGACCACGCCGTCGACGACGACTCCGGCGAAGCCCGGCCGACCCGCCGGAGTGCCTCCGAAGTCGCGCAAACCGCTGCCGAAGCCGCCCGAGCCGAGCGTCCTCCCGAACCGGCCAGGCTCCGTCTTCCGGCTGCCGCCGACCGACGTCTCGGCGCCGCTGTCGCCCGCCGGCTACGTCTTCCCCATCTACGGGGCGTCCTCGTTCATCGACACGTTCGGCGCTGCCCGCGCCGGCGTCGGCTGGCATCACGGCCAGGACATCTTCGCGCCGCTCGGGGCGCCGCTGCTCGCCGTTGCCGACGGCACCATCTTCTCCGTCGGCTGGAACGACCTGGGCGGGTACCGCCTCTGGCTGCGCGACCGCCAGGGGAACCAGTTCTACTACGCGCATCTCTCGGCCTTCTCGCCGCTCGCCGTCGACGGGAACGAGGTCAAGGCGGGCGATGTGATCGGCTTCGTCGGAAACACGGGCGACGCGCAGACGACCCCGTACCACCTCCACTTCGAGATCCACCCGGTCGGCCTGCTGCCGCTCGGCTACGACGGCGTCGTCAACGCCTTCCCGTACCTGAGCGCATGGCGGCGGCTCGAGGACGTCACCTTCGCCGCCGGCCGCGGCTGGGCGCCGCCGGTGCCGTCGAACGCCACCGCCCCGAGGCCGGCCGCGATCCTGCTCGGCTCGACCGACATCTCGAGCGCCAGCGGCCTCGAGCCCGGCTCGCTGGACCGTGCGCTGGCCGCCCCGGTCTCCCAGGGCGACAGCGCGGTTCTCGGCGCCGGCTAGGCGCTAGGCCGCCGCGTCGTTGCTGGACGCGTTCGTGCTCGCCGGCGGCGTGTAGGTGTAGTCGTCCGCTCCCTCGCCGGTGACCTTCTCCATCAGCCAGGCGCGGGTCTGCGGCCCCGTGAACGGGTTGAAGAGGACGCCGATGATGACTCCGACCAGGAGCAGGAACGTGTTCCGGCCGCTGTGGTCCTCCTTGCCCTGGATCCGGTTCGCGGCCGTGCGCATCTCCTCGACGGCCCGCTTCAGGTTGTCCTGAATGTCCTGGTCGGTCGCGGCACGCATCGCGGTCGCGGTCAGGTTGCGGTTGCCGAGCAACTCGGCGTAGACGTCCCGCGCAGCCTTGAACGCTTCCTTCAGGTTGTCGTGCAGGTCGTCGTCGTGCAGAGCGCGGTCGACATACGGCTTCATCGTGTCCGCGGTCTCGTAGAGCTTTTCCTTGGTCTTGGCCATCCGGCCCGTCCTTTCATTTTCGTGGTCGCCGTACCAGTCTTGCCGTACGTCGATCCTTGCAAACAGGAGCTACCGGCGCGAGGCCGCTGCCTGCCGGTGCAGCGTCGCATGTCCGGGCCGCCGCCTGCTGCCCTTGGCGCGGAACGCGTCCTCGAACACCTCCTCGACGTGGTCGACGAGCACGAACTCGAGCTCGGCGCGGGTCTCGGCCGGGAGATCGTCGAGGTCGGGTGCGTTCTCGAGCGGCAGGATCACCCGCGTCAGCCCGGCGCGCTCGGCCGCGAGCACCTTCTCGCGTACGCCTCCGATCGGCAGCACCTGTCCCGTCAAGGTGATCTCGCCGGTCATGCCGACGTCGTCGTCGACGGGGATGCCGCGGACGAGGGAGACGATCGCGGTCGCCATCGTCACGCCGGCCGACGGGCCGTCCTTCGGCACCGCGCCAGCGGGGACGTGGACGTGGAGGTCGTTCGCCGAGAACCACTCGGCCGCGAGACCGAGGTCGGCCGCGTGCGAGCGCACCCACGACAGGGCCGCCTGAGCCGACTCCTGCATCACCTCGCCCAGCTGGCCCGTGATCGTCAGCTTCCCCTTGCCCGGGTACGCCGTCGCCTCGATGAACAGGACGTCGCCACCGACCGCCGTGTAGGCGAGCCCGGTCGCCACTCCCGGATCGGCGGTCCGCTTACGCGCGTCCGCCGAGAACCTGCGCGCGCCGAGCCACTCGCGTACGCGCTCCTCGTCGACCCGCAGCTTCCCGGTGCTCCCGGTCGCGACGAGGGTCGCAGCCTTGCGGCACAGCGTCGCGATCTGCCGGTCGAGGTTGCGGACGCCCGCCTCGCGCGTGTACTCGGCGATCACGAGCCTGAGCGACTTGTCGGGGATCGTCAGCCGGCTCTTCTTCAGCCCGTGCGCCGCGAGCTGCTTCGGCACGAGGTAGCGCTTCGCGATCCCGAGCTTCTCCTCGTGCGTGTAGCCGGAGAGCTGGATCACGTCCATCCGGTCGAGTAAGGGGCCGGGGACGGTGTCGACCGTGTTCGCGGTGCAGATGAAGAGCACCTTCGAGAGGTCGTAGGGGAGGTCGAGGTAGTGGTCGCGGAAGCTCGAGTGCTGCTCCGGGTCGAGCACCTCGAGCATCGCCGAGGCCGGGTCGCCGCGGAAGTCGGCGCCCATCTTGTCGATCTCGTCGATCAGGAAGACGGGGTTCGACGACTCGGCGTCCCGGATCGCGCGGATGATCGTTCCGGGCATGGCGCCGATGTAGGTGCGCCGGTGCCCTCTGATCTCCGACTCGTCGCGGACGCCGCCGACGGAGATCCGGGCGAACTTGCGGCCGAGCGCGCGCGCGATCGACTGTCCGAGCGACGTCTTGCCGACGCCCGGCGGCCCGACGAAGCAGAGGATCTGGCCGGAGAGGTCGTTCTTCAGCTTCGAGACGGCGAGGTGCTCGATGATCCGCTCCTTCACCTTCTCGAGGTCGAAGTGGTCCTCGTCCAGGATCTGCTGCGCGTGGTCGAGGTCGAGGTCGTCCTCGGTGACGGTCCCCCACGGGAGCGAGAGGATCCAGTCGAGGTAGGTGCGGATGACGCCGTACTCGGCAGCCGCCGGCGGGAGCCGCTCGAGCCGGCTCACCTCGCGGGCCGTCACCTTGGCGACGTGCTCGGGCAGGTCCCTGGCCTCGAGCTGCTCGAGCAGCTCGTTGATCTCGGCCTGCTGGTCGTCGACCTCGCCCAGCTCCTCCTGGATCGCCTTCAGCTGCTGGCGGAGGAAGAACTCGCGCTGGCTCTTGTCGATCTCGCTCGCGACCTGCGACTGGATCTTCGAGCCGAGCTCCGACATCTCGACCTCGCGGCCCAGGATCGCCGCGATCCGGCGCAGCCGCTCCTCGACGTCGGCAGTCTCGAGCAGCTCCTGGCGCTCCTCGGTCTTCAGGCGCAGCGTCGAGGCGATCAGGTGGGTGAGTGCCGTCGGGTCGTCGACGTTCGCGGCGGCGAGCTGCAGCTCCTCCGGCAGGTACGGGGTCAGCCCGATGATCTGCGCGAACTGCTGCTGCACGGTCCGGGTGAGCGCTTCGACCTCGGGCGACTCCGGGACGACCTCGGGCAGGTCCTCGAGCTCGGCGACGAGATATGGCTCGTCCTGCACCGGCTTGACCAGCCGGACTCGCTGGACGCCCTGGACGAGGATCCGCAGCGTCCCGTCCGGGACCTTGATCATCTTGTGGACGACCGCGACGGTGCCGACGCGGTAGAGGTCGTCCCACCCCGGCGGGTCGGCCTCCTCGTTCTCGACCGTGAAGAGCGCCAGCATCCGCTCGCCCGAGACGACGTCGTCGATCAGCTTCACCGAGCGCTCCTGGCCGACGGCGAGCGGCGTCATCGACTCCGGGAAGACGACGGTCTCCTTCAGCGGCAGCACCGGCAGCCGCAGGCCGTCGGATGCGCTCTCGCTCATGCCGGCCCGCGGACGACGATGACCACGGCCGAACCGGCGGCCGTGCGGGTGGCGATCGGCAGCGTGATCCGCAGCATCCCGGCCTCGTAGGACGCGCCGGCCGCCGCTGCGTCGATGTCCTGGCCGAGCGGGATCCGGCGCTCGAAGCGGCCGTACTCGATCTCGGCCTGCTGGTACACCTGCCCCGGCACGCGCGGCCGCGGGCGGGTGCCGGAGACCGTCAGCGCGCGTTCGTCGACTGACAGCTCGATCGTGCCGGGATCGATCCCCGCCAGCTCGACGACGACCACGAGCTCGGGCGGGTCCTCCGTGAAGAAGCAGTCGACGGCCGGCCGGAAGCCGTGCCGCATCCCGGAGAAACGGGGAACCTGCCAGAGGTCGGCGAAGAGCTCCTCGATCTCTCCCTGCAGGCGGTCGATGTCGCGCCGCGCCATGTCGGGGAGACGTTACCCCGCGCGTTACGATCAAACCTATGCCTCCGGTGCGGCGAATCCTGAAGCTGCTCGGCGCCGCGCTCGCTTTCGCCGTCTACGTCTGGTTTGCGGCCGTGCGCTACGCGCCGGGCGTGAAGGAGCGGAAAGCGCGCCGCCGCGCCCGTTAACAGGATCCTGATGTGTCGGAAGCAGGACGGCCGGGAACCCGCCTGGAATGCGATCTCCCCTCGCCGCCCTCTTCGCCTGCGCGCTGCTCGGCCTCTGCGCCCCGGCGGCTGACGCGTCGCCGAACGTCCGCTTCGGGATCCAGGACGATGCCTGGCTCGTCCACGGCGGCGGCACCCTCGAAGAGCGTCTCGACCGGCTGGAGCGTCTCGGCGTCGACGTCGTCCGCTTCAACCTCCACTGGGACGCGATCGAGCCGACGAAGGGCGAGTACGACTGGGAGGACAGCGACTCCGTGCTCCAGGGTCTCCGGAGCCGCGGGATCCCGGCTGTAGTCGGGATCGTCGGCTCGCCCGGATGGGCGAACGGTGGCCGGAAGCCCAACTTCGCTCCTGGCGCGTCCTCGTTCGCCGGCTTCGCCCGCGCCGCCGCCAGGCGCTACCGCTGGGTGAAGCAATGGCTGATGTGGAACGAGCCGAACCAGGCCCGCTGGCTTCGCCCGACCTCGCCCAGCACCTATGTCCGCCTGATCCTCAATCCCGGCTACGCGGCGATCCACGCCGTGATCCCGGGTGCGAAGGTCGCGGGCGGCGTCACCGCGCCGCGAGGCTCGAGCGGGGGCGTCTCGCCGGTGAAGTGGATCCGCGGGATGCGCAGCGCGCGTGCCCGCCTCGACGCATACGCCCACCATCCTTACCCGTCGAGCAGCCGCGAGACGCCCTTCACAGGCGGCTGCGCCCACTGCGAGACGATCACCATGGCGACGCTCGAGAAGCTGATCGCGGAGGTGGGCCGCGCCTTCGGTCCGAAGCGGATCTGGCTGACCGAGTACGGCTACCAGACCGGCGCCTACGGCGTCACGCAGCAGCGCCAGGCCGAGCTGATCGGCCAGTCGGGCCTCCGTGCCCACAAGGCCGCCCGCGTCGACATGCTGATCCACTACCTCGTCAAGGACGAGCCCGAGGCCAGCCGCTTCCAGAGCGGCCTCTTCAACATCTCCGGCCGTCCGAAGCTCGCAGCGCTCGCGTTCCCGCTCCCGATCGCACAGGCCGGGCGGAGCAGCGGCAAGCTCGTGCTCTGGGGTCAGGTCCGGCCGCGTGGCGGCGTCCAGTCGTACCGCGTCCAGGTGCGTGCGGGCGGTGCGTGGCGGTTCAGTGGCTCGACACGACGGACGAGCGCGCGCGGCTTCTTCAGCACGGCCGTGGCGGCTCCGGCCGGCGCGAGCATCCGGATCTACTCACCGCGGGACCGCGCCTACAGCGCCGCCATCCGCGCCCGCTAGCCGCCGGCCCGCAGCTACGTTCAGGGCGTGCTCGCGCCACCTGCCCTCTACGGCGGCTTCGCCTCGCGTGTCGTCTGGCTCGTGGCGGGGCTCTTCCTCTGCTCGTGCGGGATCGTCTGCTTCCTCGAGTCCGAGCTCGGCCTGCCGCCGTGGGACGTGCTCCACCAGGGTCTCGCCGAGCAGCTCGGCATCTCCTTCGGCGCCGCGAACCTGCTCGTCTCCGTGGTCGTGCTGGTGCTCGTCTGGCGGCTGCGCGCCGGGGTCGGGCTGGGGACGCTGCTGAACGCGATCCTGGTCGGATCCTTCGTGATCGTCCTGACCTCGCTCGACGCCGTCGAGGCGCTCTCGGAGCAGTCCCTCGCCGTCCGGATCGCGCTGGTCGCCGTCGCGCTCGCCTGCTTCGGCGTCGGCTCGGCCTTCTACATCTGCGCCTCGCTCGGCGCCGGCCCGCGCGACTCGCTGATGCTCGTCACCTCGCGGCGCCTCGGTGTCAGGCTCGGCGCCGCGAGGACGGGGGTCGAGATCGCTGCGCTCGTCGTCGGCTTCCTCCTCGGCGGCACGGTCGGGATCGGCACGCTCGTCTTCGCGGTCGGGATCGGGCCGGTCGTCGAGGCGTCGTTCTGGCTCCTGGGACGGACGCCCCTGGCGGCTCCCGCAGTAGCATCGTCCGCGGCATGATCGCTCGCCTTCGGCTCGCTCTCGTGGGGGAAACCATGTTTCCCCCACGGACCCCCTTCTTCTCGCCTCGTGTGGGTGAACCTCCCGGTTCCCCCACGCCCCCTCCCCGACATGGCCCGGAGATCGGGCCATGAGGGCAAAGGGACTGATCGCGGCGGGCGGCGAGGCGACACGGCTGGGCGAGCTGACGCGCGTCGTCAACAAGCATCTGCTGCCCGTCGGCGCCTGGCCGATGATCTACTACCCGCTCCAGCTGCTCCAGCTGTCCGGCGTTCACGAGGTGATGATCGTCACCGGCCAGGGACACGCAGGCCAGCTGATCGACATGCTCGGCGACGGCCGGATGAGCCAGCGCGGGACGTCCGATCCGCTCTTCGATCTCGAGCTGACCTACAAGGTGCAGGTCGAGGCGGGCGGGATCGCGCAGGTGGTCGGGATGGCCGAGAGCTTCGCCGGCGACGACGATCTCGTCGTCTGCCTGGGCGACAACATCTTCGAGTTTGCGGAGGCGGCCGCGATCCGCAGCTTCGTCGACGGTGACGACGGGGCGGCCGTGTTCGTCAAGGAGGTGCCGGACCCGGAGCGCTTCGGCGTCGTCGTCTACGGCGACGGCGACCGCGTCGTCGACGTGGTCGAGAAGGCGGGCGTCGTCGACATGCGCTACGACGCGCCGCCCTCGAGCGACGCCGTCGTCGGTCTCTACTGCTACTCGCCGGACGTCTTCGACCTGATTCGCGGGCTCGAGCCGTCCTCCCGGGGCGAGCTCGAGATCACCGACGTCAACCGGCACTACGCCGAGAACGGGACGCTTGCGTGCCACCGCGTCACCGGCTGGTGGGAGGACGCCGGTACGCAGGAGTCGCTGGCCGAGATCGGCGCGTTGATCCAGCGGACGGGCGTCAACAAGCTCGCATGATCGAGGGGTTGCTTCGGATCCCGCTGCGCCGCTTCGAGGACGAGCGCGGCTGGTTCGCTGAGATCCGGCGCGAGTCGCTGCTGCCGAAGCAGACGCGCCAGACCAACCTCTCCTTCTCGCGCAAGGGCGTCCTGCGCGGCCTCCACTACCACGAGCGGGGCCAGGACGACCTCTTCGTCTGCCTCCAGGGAACCGCCCGCGTGGTCGTGCTCGACCGCGGGAGCGGCGAGACGTACACGGAGGACATCGGCGACGACAACCCGGTCGCGCTCTACATTCCGGGTCGCCACGCGCACGGCTTCGAGGCGCTGACCGATCTCTACTTCTGCTACCACGTGACCGAGGAGTACGACGCCGCGAGCCCCGACGAGCACGGCATCTGCTGGGCCGATCCGCGCGTCAAGCATCTCTGGAGCACGGACACACCGCTCCTCTCCGAGCGGGATCTGCAGGCGTGCGACTCGTGAGAGTCGTGCGCGTGGAGGGGGCGTGGGGGAACCGGGAGGTTCCCCCACATCTAATGAGAAGAAGGGGGCTCGTGGGGGAAACATGGTTTCCCCCACGGGAGCGGAGCGACGCGTGTACCTAGTCACCGGCGCGGGCGGGCAGCTCGGCCGGGCGCTCGCCGAGGAGTTCGCGGCGGACGGCGTCGTCGCGCTGGCCCGGTCGGACTGGGACGTGGAGCTGCCGCCCCCCGCCGGGCTCGGGCAGCCGGATGTCGTCCTCCACGCGGCGGCCTGGACGAACGTCGACGGCGCCGAGGACGATCCACAGGGCGCCGCCGCCGTCAACGTCGGTGGCACGGCGAACGTCGCGGCGCTCGGCGCTCCGCTCGTCTACTACTCGACCGACTACGTCTTCGACGGCGGCAAAGGCGAGCCGTACGTCGAGTCGGACGGGCCGAACCCGCAATCCGCGTACGGACGGACGAAGCTCCACGGCGAGGCGGCCGCCGGCGAGCGCGCCTGGGTCGTCCGCTCCTCCTGGCTCTTCGGTCCGACGGGGACGAACTTCGTCCGCACGATGCTGCGGCTCGGCGAGGAGCGGGACGAGGTCGCGGTCGTCGACGACCAGCGGGGCTCGCCGACGTATGTCGGCCACCTCGCGGCGGCGACCCGCCAGGTCCTGCAGCTGCCCTACGGCGTCTACCACGTCGCGGCCGACGGGGATGCCACCTGGGCGGACTTCGCCGAGGCGATCTTCGAGGAGGCCGGTCTCGGCACCCGCGTGCGGCGGATCACGACCGCCGAGCTCGGCCGGCCCGCGCCGCGACCCGCGTACTCCGTGCTCCGCAGCGAGAAGGGCGCGCCCACGCTGCCGCACTGGCGAGAGGGGCTGCGCGAGACGATCGCTGCCATCCGGGCAGGCGCGGCGCGCGAATAGGTCAGCGTGGCGAGCTACTCGTTCCTGACCACCTGGGTCCTGGAGGCCCCGCGCGACGACGTCTGGACGGCGATCTACGAGATCGAGCAGTGGCCGAGCTGGTGGCGCGGCGTCGAGCGCGTCGCGAAGCTCGCCCACGGCAACGGTGACGGCGTCGGCGCGGTCTACCACCACGAGTGGCGCAGCGTGATCCCGTATCCCGTTAGCTTCCGCACCCGGATCACGAGCATCGAGCGCCCGTTCCTGATCGAGGCCGAGGCCGACGGCGAGCTTGCCGGCACGGGGCGCTGGCGCTTCTTCGATGGCCGCGACACCGCCGTCACCTACGAATGGAACGTGCGCACGACCCGGCCGTGGATGAACCTGCTCGCCCCGGTCGCGAGGCCTGTCTTCCGCTGGAACCACAACGTCGTCATGCACCAGGGCGGGCAAGGACTGGCCAATTTGCTGGGGGCGAGGCTCTTGGCGGTCACGTAACCTGAGCGCGATGCGCGTGCTCGTCACCGGCGGGGCCGGCTTCATCGGCTCTCACTTCGCCAAGCGGCTCCAGGCCGCGGGCGACGACGTGCGCGTGCTCGACAAGCTGACCTACTCGGGCAACCCGACCAACCTCGACGGCACCGGGATCGAGCTGGTCACCGGCGACATCTGCGACGCGGCCGCCGTCGCCGAGGCCGCCGACCAGTACGACGCGATCGTCAACTTCGCCGCCGAGACCCACGTCGACCGCTCGATCCTCGGGGCGACGGACTTCGGGAGGACGGAGTTCTTCGGTACCCAGGTGCTGCTCGAGGAGGTGCGCCGGACCGGCGCGCGCTTCGTCCAGGTCTCGACCGACGAGGTCTACGGTGACCTCGCGGGCGGCGGCTCTGCGGCGGAGACGGATCCGATCAAGCCGTCGAGCCCGTACAGCGTCGCCAAGGCTGCGGGCGACCTGCACATCCCCGCCTACGCGCGGACGTTCGGCGTCAACGCCTCGATCACGCGCGGCTCGAACACCTACGGGCCGAACCAGTATCCGGAGAAGCTGATCCCGCTGATGACCACCAACGCGCTCGCGGGCGAGCCGCTGCCGGTCTACGGCGACGGCCGCCAGATCCGCGACTGGCTCTGGGTCGAGGACCACTGCGCCGGGATCGAGCTCGTGCTCCGGGAGGGCGCCGCCGGGGAGGTCTACAACGTCGGCGGCGACGACGAGCGCGAGAACGTCGAGATCGTCTCGCGCATCCTCGAGCTGACCGGGGCCGACGAATCGCTCGTTCGCCACGTCGAGGACCGGGCCGGCCACGACCGCCGCTACTCGCTCGACACGGCCAAGCTGCGCGAGCTCGGCTGGGAGCCGCGGAAGCCGTTCGAGGAAGGGATCGCGGAGACGGTCGCCTGGTACCGGGACAACCGCAGCTGGTGGGAGCCGATCAAGTCCGGCGAGTACCGCGAGTACTACGAGCGCCAGTACGCCGCGCGCCTCGCCGGCGCCTAGCTCCTCGCAGCTCCGCTCGGCTTCCTTCCGCAGCTTGCTGATCTCCTTCCGCTCCCCCTGCACCTGCTCGGAGCGGTCCAGCAGCTCCACGACGCCGTCGCACTGTCCGAGCGCGCGGCGGGCGAAGGCGAGGTTGTAGCTCGCGTACGCCTCTGCGAGCTCGCCGCTCCCCGCCAGCCCGACGACGGCCCGCTCGAGCAGCGGCAGCGCCTCCTCGTAGCGACCCTCCTGCAGCAGCTGGAAGCCCTGATCGTTCAGCTCGGTCGGGCTCTGCGCGGGCGGCTCCTCGGCGGTCGTCGTCGTCGCGGGCGGCTCCGGCGGTCCGGTCGGCTGCGGCGGCTCGGAGGCGTCGTCACGGTTTGGACGACGGTCGTGCCCGGCAGCGTCACCGTCTCGCGCACCGTCTGCGGCGCGGTCGTGCCTGGCGGTCCTCTCGCCGTCGTCGCGGGCGAGCAGGGCGGCCGCGAGAATGCCGGCGAACAGGGCGCCGGCCAGGAGCAGCAGCACGAGTGCCAGCGGCACGCGGCGCCTGCGGTCCGGCCCGGCGGCGGCGACGGGGAGGGCCGCGACCTGTGTCGTCCCGGCGGCGCGGTTGAGCGCATCGCGCAGCGCCTCGACGAGCGCGACGGCCGAGCCAAAGCGGTGCTCCGGCTCCTTGGCGAGTCCCCGCGCGAGGACGTCGTCGAGCTCGCGCGGCAGGCTCGGGTTCGAGTCGGACGCCGGCGGGATCGGCGCGCTCACGTGGGCGATCGCCTCGGCGGTCGAGGACTCGCGCTCGAACGGCCGCTTGCCCGTCAAGAGCTCGAAGGCGACGACGCCGAGGGCGTAGAGGTCGCTTGCGGGCGTGGCGCGCTCGCCGCGGGCCTGCTCCGGCGCCAGGTAGCCCGCCGTGCCGACGACCGTGCCCGCTTCGGTGAAGGAGCCGAGGTCGGCCGCGCTCGCCACGCCGAAGTCGGCGACCTTGATGCGCTCGTCGCTGTCGAGCAGCAGGTTCCCGGGCTTGACGTCGCGATGGACGATCCCGTTCGCGTGTGCCGCGTCGAGCGCGGCCGCTGCCTGGCCGAGCCAGTCGAGCGAGCGAGCCACGGGCTGCGCACCTTCGCGCTCGAGACGGTCTGCCAGCGAGCCGCCCGGGAGGTACTCCATCACGATGTACGGCCGGCCGTCGTGCTCGCCGACGTCGAAGATCGTGACCGTGCTCGGCGCGTGCGAGAGCCGGGCGACGGCGAGCGCCTCGCGGGTGAAGCGCCCGCGGATCGCGTCGTTGTCTGCGAACCGGTGCGACAGCAGCTTGACGGCGACGACCCGCGCGAGGTCGGCGTCCTCCGCCCGGTAGACCTCGCCCATGCCGCCCCGCGCGATCAGCTCCGGGTTCCGGTAGCGGTCGGGAAGCTGGCGCTCGTCCACCACGACGGCCTGCCCCGCTCGGCGCCCCGGAAAACGCGTGGAGTACCCGGGTTCGAGTTGAAAGGTTCGGTAAAGAACGCCTGGATGCAGGGTCTGTTCAGCTAGCCTCGGCGTCGGTCGACCATGCGGCGGACGCTGCTCGTGCTCACCGGTCTAGTTCTCGCGCTCGCGGTCTCCGCGCCCGCGGGCGTCCGCGCACCCTCACCCACGACGACGCCTGCCGCGGTGACGGCGACGACGTTCCTCGTCAGCGGCCGCGGCTGGGGGCACGGCGTCGGCATGAGCCAGTACGGCGCCCTCGGCTACGCCCAGGACGGATGGACGTACGACCAGATCCTCGGCCACTTCTACACGGGCGCCGAGCTCGGCCCGTCGGCGGTCGCCCGTGTCCGCGTCCTCGTCGCCGAGGCGAAGGCCGCTGTGGCCGTTCGCTCCTCGGTGCCGTTTCGCGTCCGCGACGTCTTCGGGAAGACGTATCCGCTGCCGGCCGGCGAGGTGCCGCTGGGGCCGAAGCTGCGCGTGCCCGTCAACGGGACGCCGACCGAGCTCGCCGGGCCGATCCTCTTCCTGCCCGGGACGGCACCGCTCGAGCTCGACCGCCCCTATCGCGGCCAGATCGCCGTCTCCGTCACCGGCCAGAAGCTCGACGCGGTCAACGTCGTCGGCCTCGAGCAGTACCTCCAGGGTGTCGTCGCGCAGGAGATGCCGAGCGCCTGGCCCGACGAGGCCCTGAGGGCGCAGGCCGTCGCCGCCCGCTCCTATGCGCTCGCGCACCGGCTCACCGGCAAGGCGTTCGACCTCTACGCCGACGTTCGCAGCCAGGTCTACGGTGGGATCGCCGGCGAGCATCCGCGCACGACGGCGGCGGTCCAGGCGACGAAAGCCGAGGTGCTGCTCTGGGAGGGGAAGCCGATCGACGCGCTCTTCCACTCGACCTCCGGCGGCACGACGCTCGATGCGGCCGAGGTCTTCGGGAAGCCCGTGCCGTATCTCGTCGGGGTCGAAGACCCGCACAGTGCGCTCTCGCCCGTCCACCGCTGGGGGCCTGTCGCCGTCACGGAGGCGACGCTCCGCAAGGGGCTGAAGCTGGGCGTGCCGGTGCGCTCGCTCCAGCTGGCGCGGGCTCGCTCGGGGCGGGTCTCGTCGGTCCAGGTGACGACGTCGACGGGGACGGCGAAGATCACCGGCGCGACGCTACGCCTCGCGGGCGGCCTGCGCTCGACCTGGGTGACGCAGCTCGTGACGCTCTCGCTGACACGTCCGGGTGGACCTGTCCGCTACGGCAAGACGGTCGCGCTCACCGGCCGCGCAAACGGCGTCAAGGGCGCCATGGTCCAGCAGCGCGTGGACGGAGTCTGGACGAAGGTCTCGGGGCCGGCGCTCAAGGCCAAGGTGAAGCTGGTCGCACCGGCGAGCTTCCGGATCGCGGCGGGGAAACTGGCGGGGTCGGTGCTGAAGGTGCCGGTCGCCCCCTTGCTGACCGCGCGCTCCTCCGGGCCGCTGACCGTCGCAGGCACCGTCAAGCCGCTCGCTCCGGGGGCGGCCGTGGAGCTCCAGCTCGAGACCGAGGGCACGTGGTCGACCGTCGGGCAGACGACAACCGGCGCCGAGGGCGAGTACACACTTGCGGTCGACCAGCCGGGGCGCTACCGGGCCCGGACCGCGCCTGCACAGGGGTTCGCCGAGGGCCTGTCCGGCCAGATCGAGCTCGGGTGACGCGCGTCGCGCTCGCGCTCGTCGCCGCGGCGCTGCTGGCGCCGCAGGCCGAGGCCGCTCGCTACGCGGTCGGGGTCGCGTCCACCGCGGACCTGCCCGCTCTTCGAGCCGAGCTGCCGGATGCCGAGAGCCTGGCGCCGATCCCGGCGCTCGTCGTCGAGCGTGCGCACCCGCCGCGGCTGCGCGACCTCCCGGGCGCGACCTACGTGGAGCGGCTCGGCAGCCGTCGCACCGCCTACGTCCCCAACGACGTCCTCGCAGCGAAGCAATGGCACCTCGCGTTCAACCGGACGTTCGACTTCTGGGAGACGCCGACGCTGCTGCCGGCGATCCGCGTCGCCGTGATCGACTCCGGCATCGACGGCGACCATCCCGACTTCGCCGGCAAGATCGCGGACGCGAAGTCGTTCGTCGGCGGCTCCGCCCGCATCGACGAGGAAGGCCACGGCACCTTCGTCGCCGGCCTGATCGCGGCGGGCGTCAACAACACCGTCGGCATCGCCGGCGCCGCCTCCTCGGCCGAGTTGCTCGTCGCGAAGGTCGTCGACGGCAACGACCTGATCGACGTCGAGGCCGAGGTGAAGGCGATCAGGTGGGCGGTCGAGCAGGACGCGCGCGTGATCAACATGAGCCTGGGCGGCTTCCGCGACCCGCGCGATCCCGACCGGGACGCCTTCTCGCCGCTCGAGGCGCAGGCGATCGGCTGGGCGCACGGCCGCGGCGTCGTGATCGTGGCCGCCGTCGGGAACAACACGGACACGCCGCCCAGCCCGTGGCCCTACGCGAGCTATCCGGCGGCGCTGCCGCACGTGCTCGGCGTCAGCGCGCTTGCGCGCGACGGCTCCGTCCCCGCCTTCTCGCACCGGGACAAGATCTACAACGACATCGCCGCTCCCGGTGTCGGCATCCTCTCGACCTTCCCGCGCGCGCTCACGGCCGAGATCAAGGAGTGTCCGGAGCAGGGTTACTCGAGCTGTGCCCCGGACGACTTCCGCAAGGGCCAGGGCACGTCGTTCGCAGCTCCGCAGGTGAGCGCCGCGGCGGCAGTCCTGCTCGCGGTCCGGCCCAACCTCCGGCCCGAGCAGGTGACCGAGCTGCTGACGCGGACGGCGCACGACGTCAACGGCGCCACCGGCTGCCCCGGCTGCGCGACCCAGCGCGACGAGCTGACCGGCTGGGGCAGGCTCGACGTCAACGCGGCGCTGAAGCAGCTCCTCAGCGCCGGCCCGCCGTCGCGCGACCGGCTCGAACCGAACGACGACGCGGCCAGGGACGCGGCGGCGCTCTGGGGCAATTCGAACCGGATCGATGCCACGCTCGACTTCTGGGACGACCAGAACGACGTCTACGCGATCCGGCTCAAGCGCCGCCAGCAGGTCTTCGTCAGCGTGCGCGGGCCGGGCGGCACCGACACGAACCTGATCCTCTGGCGCCCGGGGACGCGGCACGTCGACGACCTCGCTTCGCTGCGCCTCGTCGCCCGCCAGTCCGCGAAATCCGGCCCGCGCGAGTGGCTCTCGTTCCGGGCGAGGAAGGCGGGCACGTACTACGTGCAGGTGAAGCTCGGCTCCCGCGGCGCCGGCAAGTACCGGCTGGTGCTCGTCAAGAAGTAGCCCGCCGCTACTGGTTCTCGAGCAGCTCCTCCTCGGGGACATCGCGCAGGACGCGCGCGGGGTTCCCGACGACGAGCTTGCGCGGCGGCACGTCCTTCGTCACGACGGCGCCGGCGCCGACGAACGCCTCCTCGCCGATCTCGACGCCGGGGCAGAGGATGGCGCCGCCGCCGACGCGGGCGCCGCGCCGGATCGTCGGGCCCTTGATGTTGCCGAAACGCTGCTCGGTCCGGCCCATCCAGTTGTCGTTCGTCGTCACGACGCAGGGTGCGATGAAGACGTTGTCCTCGAGCGTTGAGTAGGCGGTGATGTACGCCTCCGCCTGGATCTTCGTCAGCGCCCCGACCGTGGTGTCGTTCTCGATGTAGGAGCCGCGGCCGAGGACGACGTCGTCGCCCACCTCGACGCGCTCGCGCACGCAGGACTGGTCGCCGAGGATGACGCGCGCGCCGATCGCCGAGCCGGCGAAGACGATCGCGCCGGTCGAGACGATCGTGCCGTCGCCGATCGTCGTCGGCGGTAGCGGCTCGCGCTTCGCGGTCGAGCGCGGCGACAGCGTCGGCTGCTTGCCGACGACCGCGCCTTCGAGCACCTTGACACCCTCGCCGAGGACGGTGCCTTCGTAGACGATTGCCGAGGGGTGAATGAACGCAGCGTGGATCTCAGCCACGGAGGCTCTCGGTCAGCCGGTCGAGCGCGCGCACGACCATCGCCCCGTCCTCGGCGACCACGCGCCGGTCGCCCTCGCCGCCGATCAGGTCGAGGAACGCCTGACACTCGAGGCGCAGCGGCTCGGACGTGTCGACCTTGGGGATGTGGATGTCGCCCGTGCGCGTCTGCCACTCGCCGTAGGCCGCGGACTGCCGCCAGGGGCCCTTCTCGTACACGGTCACCTTCCGCTCCAGCTCCATGTCGTCGAAGACGACCATCTTCTCGTTGCCGACGACGGTCATCTTCCGCATCTTGTGCGGGTCGAGCCACGAGAGGTGCATGTGGGCGATCTTGCCGGACGGGAAGCGCAGGTAGCAGAAGACGACGTCCTCGACGCCGTCGTTGAGGAAGTCGCGGCCGTGCGCCGCCACTTCGACCGGATCCTCGCCGATCAGCCAGAGGATCACCGAGAGATCGTGCACTCCGAGCGACCAGAGCGCGTTCTCGTTCGCCCGCACGATGCCGAGGTTCTGCCGGTTCGTGTAGACGCAGAGCACGTCGCCGAGGTCGCCCGAGTCGACGAGCTCCTTCAGCTTCCGCACGCCCGGGTGGTAGAGGAGCAGGTGGCCGGGCATCAGCACGAGGTCGCGGTCGACTGCCAGCGCGACGAGCTCGTCCATCTCCGCGCCCTTCATCGCCGGCGGCTTCTCGACGAGCACGTGCTTGCCCGCCTCGAGCGCCTGCTTCGCGAGCGCGTAGTGGGTCGGCACGGGCGTCGCGATCACGACGGCGTCGAGCTCCGGGTCGGCCAGCATCTCCGCGTACTCCGCCGTCACGCGTGCGCGCGGGTAGCGCGCCGCGAACGAGGCGCGCAGGTCCTCGTCGACGTCGCAGAGCCAGGCGAGCTCGGCGAGGTGCTCGAAGTTGCGGGCCAGGTTCGGCCCCCAGTAGCCGAGCCCCACCAGCCCGACCGTGACGCTGCTCACAGCTTCCAGACGTTCTCGCTCGTGCGGCCCCGCTCGCCGGTCGCATTGCGGAAGTCGATGATCACCGGGCCGCTGTCGACGAGCGCCTCGTAGTCGATCCCGCTGTGGTCGGTCACGATCGCGATCGCATCGAACTTCGCCGGCTCGAGCGGCACCGACGTCAGGCCGTGCTCCGGCAGCTGGGGGACGTGCGGGTCGTGGTAGGAGACGTTGGCGCCGCCGGTCTCGAGCAGCTCGATCAGCTTCAGCGCCGGGCTCTCGCGCATGTCGCCGATGTTCGGCTTGTAGGCGACGCCGAGGACGAGCACCTCGGAGCCCTTCAGCGACTTCTGCTTCCCGTGGTTCAGCGCCTGCGAGATCAGCGAGCGGCAGTACCAGGGCATGTTCTCGTTCACCTTGCCCGCGAGCTCGATGAACTCGGTGTAGAAGTCGTACTCCCGCGCCTTCCAGGTCAGGTAGAAGGGATCGATCGGGATGCAGTGCCCGCCCAGGCCTGGGCCCGGCTTGAAGCTCATGAACCCGAACGGCTTCGTCGCGGCGGCGTCGACGACCTCCCAGAAGTCGATCTTCATCCGCTCGCAGAGCTGTGCCAGCTCGTTCACGAGGGCGATGTTGACCGAGCGGAAGATGTTCTCGAGCAGCTTCGTCAGCTCTGCAGACTCGGGCGACGTGACCCGGTGGACGGTGTCCACGGCCGAGCCGTACAGCTCGGCGGCGCGGTCCGTGCACGCCTCGGTGATGCCGCCGACGACCTTGGGCACGTTCTTCGTCGTCCAGTCCTCGCGGCCCGGGTCGACCCGCTCGGGTGAGAAGGCGAGGTTGAAGTCCTCGCCCACCTTCAGGCCCGAGGCCTCGAGGCGCGGCAGGATCTCCTCGCGCGTCGTGCCCGGGTAGGTCGTCGACTCGAGCACGACGAGGTGGCCCTTGCGCAGCCGCTTCGCGATCTCCTCGGCGGCGCCGTTGACGATCGAGAGGTCGGGCTCGCGCTGCTTCGAGAGCGGCGTCGGCAGCGCGATCAGGATCGCGTCCGCGTCGGCGAGCTCGCCGTAGTCGGCCGTCGCCCGGAGCCCGTGGTCGTCGACGAGACGCTTGAGCACGTCGGAGGGAACGTCCTCGATGTAGCTCTCGCCGCGATTCAGCTGCGCCACGCGGCCGGCGTCGCGGTCGACGAGAAGCACGCTGCGGCCCGCCTCGGCGAACACCTGGGCGAGCGGGACACCGACGTAGCCGGCTCCGACGATGGCGACGTCGGTCATCGGCGCGGAATCGTACAGAGGCCGTCCGATCCCGCGCCCTATCCGTCCGTGGAGGATTCGCTGCGCGGCTACAATCCCTCGCCGCGGGCCGTTAGCTCAGCTGGTAGAGCAGGGGACTCTTAATCCCAAGGTCGTAGGTTCGATCCCTACACGGCCCATGTCTTCTTGCCGTCGCATGTCCCGTGATCCGCAGGAGCGGATCACGGAACGCGCAAACCCCTGAAGGGTCGCTTCGCTCCCTGGCGCGCAAAGCTGCGTTGGCGGTCAGAGGGCCTTGTCCCAGCCGTCCTCTCCATGCGCCCACGGCACCGCCGTGCGCCGCTCGAAGATCAGGTCGTTTTCATCGTCGCCCGGGAAGACGCCGATCGTGTCGCTGTCGGGGTAGACGACGACGGCCGGCGACCGCGAGCTCGAGAACATCAATGTCCTCGCCGCCGAATCGCTCCGGTTCATCACCTTGTGCGCTCCGGCGGGGCCGGGCCGGAAGCAGACGAGGTCGCCCTGCTCCAGGGCGTGCTCTCCGTCGGGCGTACGGACGACGACGCTGCCCTCGACGACGAGCAGCCATTCCTCCTCGTATTCGAAGTGGTACGGACACGAGCCCTGACCGGGCGCGAGGTCGTACACGAACATGAGGGTCGCCGACGACCCGACGGCACCGGCCACGTCGATCCTGCCGGCGGGATTCTCGGCGCGTGAGATGTTGACGCTCTCCACGCCCGCATTATCGGGGAGGCCGGACGGTCGTCCCCCGGACGTGGCCTCCAGCTCGTCGGCGCCGGTGGCGATACTTCAGCCATGTCCTCGGCGCCGATCGTCGCGAACCAGCTCGATGTCGTCCTCCGCAACGTCGCCGACGGGATCACGGCGCAGCGGCCGGACGGGTCGCTCGCGTACGCGAACGACGCGGCGGCGCGGCTGCTCGGCCTTGCGTCGGGCGACGAGCTGATCGGGCTTCCCGGCCCCGAGCTGACCAGCCGCTTCCTGATGATCGGAGAGGAAGGGGGGCCGCTGCCCCCGGACGAGCTCCCGAACCGGCGCGCACTCGCGTCCGGGCAGCCCGAGGAGGGGATCGTCGGCTACCGGCTGCTCCCGGACGGGGACGAGCGCTGGTCGTCCGTGCGCTCGACACCGATCCTGTCGGCGACCGGGAGCGTCGACCTGGTGATCAACGTCATCCACGACGTCACCGCCGAGCGGGTCGCGCTGGAGCGCGCGAGGCTGCTGGATGAGACCGGTGCGGTCTTCGCGGCCTCGATCGACGTCGACGCGACCTTTGACGCGCTCGCCGCGCTCCTGGTGCCCAGCCTCGCCGACTACTGCATCGTCGACCTGGTCGAAGGCGACAGATTGCGCCAGGTCGTGATCAGGCATCGCAACCCGGAGCGCGAGCAGCTGTTGCGTGAGCTTCGCGAGCGCTATCCACCGGACGCAAACGAGGCGCATCCGGTCTCGGGCGTGCTCGCGACCGGGGCGCCGTATCTCGTCGAGGACGCGCGGGTCGAGGCGCTCTCGCATGCGGCCGTCGACGACGAGCACCTCGCCCTCTACCGCCGGCTGGAGGCGATGTCGTACATCGTCGTGCCGCTCGAGGCGCGCGGCCGGATGATCGGGACGATCTCGCTCGGGACCGGCGAATCGGGCCGCCGCTTCGGGGAGCTCGACCTCTCGCTGGCGCGCGAGCTGGCGCGGCGCGCCGCCCTCGCGATCGACAACGCGCTCCTGTTCAGCGCGGCGCAGCAGTCGTACGCGCAGCTGAACACGCTGCTCGTCTCGGCGCCGGTCGGGATCGGCTTCTGGGACCGCGACCTCCGCTTCGTCCGCGTCAACGATGCGCTCGCCACGATCAACGGGCTCTCGCCGGAAGAGCACGTCGGCCGTTATCTCGGCGACGTGGTCGGCGAGCTCGCGCCGATCCTCGTTCCGCTCTACCGGCGCGTGCTCGAGACGGGCGAGCCGGTCGTGCACACGGAGTCGACCGACGACGACGCGCTCCAGATGGGCGGGCGGCGCCATTGGCTCTCGAGCTACTACCCGGTGCACACCTCTGACGGCGAGGTGATCGGGATCGGCGCCGTGATCATGGAGATCACCGACCGCAAGCGCGCCGACGACCGGTTGCGCCTGCTCGCGGAGGCAGGTGAGCTCTTCTCGACCTCGCTGGAGCAGGACGAGATCGCCTCGCGGATCGCGCACGTGGGCGTGCCACGGCTGGGGGACACGTGCAACGTCTACCTCCTGCGCGACGGACTGCTCACTCGGGTTGCCTGCGTCGCCGCCGATCCGGCGGCCCAGCCCATGCTCGAGTCGCTGCCCTCGACGTTCGCGCTCGCTGCCGACTCGGGACGCTTCGCGCACGCCTTCACGGCGGCCGAGCCGCTGCTGCTGCGGACGGTGCCCGAGGAGTACCTGGAGGAGCTCGAGCGCTTCGGTGCCTCCCGGACCGCATTCGAGCAGATCGGGACGCGCTCGCTGATGCTCGTGCCGATCGTCGCCCGCGGCCAGACGCTCGGCCTGCTCACGCTCGGATCGCGTCGGCCCGACCGCTTCGACGAGCACGATCTCGACCTCGCGCAAGAGCTGGCCGGCAGGGCCGGCGTTGCGATGGACAACGCGGCTCTCGTCGAGGAGTTGCGGCGCCGTGCCCAGGCCGCCCAGGCGCTCGAGTTCGTCGGCGACGGCGTCTTCCTCGTCGGCCGCGAGGGCGACATCCTGCTCTGGAACCCGGCCGCCGAGCGCATCACCGGTCTGCCGGAGGTTCAGGTGGTCGGCTCGCCGGCGGAGGCCGTGTTGGCCGGCTGGCCGCTCGGCCAGGGCGAGCGCCCGCAGACCTTCCCGGTCGAAGGCCCGCACCGAGAGCTCTGGCTCTCGCTGTCCGCGGCCGAGTTTCCGCAAGGGACCGTCTACGCGTTCCGCGATCTGACCGAGGAGCGTGCGGTCGAGCAGCTGAAGAGCGACTTCGTCTCGACGGTGTCGCACGAGCTTCGGACCCCGCTGGCCGCGATCTACGGGGCGGCCATGACGCTCCAGCGCGCCGACGTCGAGCTCAACGACGTCCAGGAGGCGGGGATGCTCGAGGTGATCTCCGGCGAGTCGGAGCGGCTCGCCCGGATCGTCAACGACATCCTGCTCGCGAGCCGGCTCGACTCGGGTGCAGCCACCGTCGAGATCAGCCGCACCGACGCGGCCGAGCTGGCGCGCGGCGTCCTCGCCGCCGCCGAGGCTCACCTCCCGCCCGGCGTCGAGCTCGCGCTGACCGTGCCCGAGCCGGCGCCGCAGGTTGCCGCCGACCCGGACGGGCTGCGGCAGGTGCTCGTCAATCTGGTCGAGAACGCGGTCAAGTACTCGCCCAACGGCGGCCTCGTCGAGCTCAAGCTGGAGCCGACGGACGGCCGAGTGCTCTTCGTCGTCCGCGACCGCGGTCTCGGCATCCCCGCCTCCGAGCACGAGCGCATCTTCGAGAAGTTCTTCCGGCTCGACCCGAACCTGGCGCGCGGCGTCGGCGGCACGGGGCTCGGGCTCTACATCTCGCGCGAGATCGTGCGGCGCATGGGCGGCCGGATCCGCGTCGAGTCCGTGCCGGGCAGCGGCTCGACGTTCTCGTTCGAGCTCCCGCTCGCCTAGGAGTACCCGGGAACGAGAAGAGGCGGCCTCTGGCCGCCTCTTGCTCGAACGGATGGGACTGATGAAGCGGTGCAGCTAGACGCGCGGACCGTCCTCGACGTACGTGGTCCGGCGGGCGCCGCCGCCGACGCCGCCCCAGGAAGACCAGAAGATCATCGAGAGGACGAGGCCGAGCGCACCGACGATCATGAGGATGACGCCGATCGTCTGCAGCTCGAGACCGGAGACCGTTGCGTTCACGGCCCAGGTCAGGATCGCTCCGATTGCGATGAGAAAGATGCTGACTCCAAGACCCATTGTTGTGTGCCTCCTGTTCGCGGGGACCCGCGATTCGTAGTGCCCGGATGTCCGGGTCATCTGTCGAACGTTTGAACGCACGGATCGGGTACGGGTTATGTAGGCTCGCCGCGGTGCGCAGGGGCTCGATTGTCCGCATCACGATCTACGGCGTTCTCGCGGGAATCCTCGCGTCGCTGTTCGCCGTGCTCGTTCCCTGGCTGCCCACATCGGCGTCGGATCAGATGGACCGGATCGTGTTCACGTTCTGGTTCACGACCGTCATCTGCATCGCCGTCTTCGCCGTCGTCGCGGCGGTGATCCTCTACTCGATCCTCAACTTTCGGGCTCAGCCCGACGACGAGTCCGACGGGCCGCCGATCCACGGGCACACGGGCCTGGAGATCGTCTGGACCGCGGTCCCGGCGATCCTCGTGACCGCGATCTCGATCGTCAGCGCTGTCGTGCTGGCGAAGAACGACGACGCCGGCCCGAACCCGCTCCGGATCGCCGTCACGGCGCAGCAGTTCGCCTGGCGGTTCGAGTACCCGGGCGACGCCAAGTTCACCTCCGGCGCTCTCGTTCTGCCCGTGGACGAGACGGTCAAGCTGACACTGCGCTCGCTCGACGTCATCCACTCGTTCTGGGTTCCCGAATTCGGGCAGAAGTCGGATGCGGTGCCCGGGATCGAGACGACATTGGTGATCACGCCGAACCGGAAGGGTGAGTTCTCGATCGTCTGCACCGAGCTGTGCGGGCTCGGCCACCCGACGATGCGGTCCGCCGTGCGCGTGGTCGACCGCGCCGAGTTCGACGAGTTCATCGCCGGCCCGGCGACACCGGCCGGGGAGGAGACGTCCGGCGAGGCGGTCTTCACGAGCGCAGGCTGCGGCGCCTGCCATGCGTTCGAGCCGGCGGGCACCGACGCGGAGGTCGGGCCGAGCCTGGACCAGCTCGACCCGGGCGGAGAGCCGCTCGAGGAGTTCGTGCGGGAATCGATCGTCGACCCGAACACGAAGATCGCGCCCGGCTATCAGCCGAGCGTGATGCCCGAGACGTTCGAGAGCTCGCTCACCGATGAACAACTCGACGCGCTCGTGCAGTATCTGGTGGAGGGCCAACAGTGACCGACGTCGTCGATACGCACCACGCTCCGGACCATCACGCGGCACCGCCGCGGCACGGGATGGAGCACCTGACGAAGCCCGGCTTCATCCGGGCTGCCTGGATGACGCCGCTCTTCTGGGCGATCGGCGCCGGCATCGTCGTCTTCTTCCGCTGGCTGGGTCACTACGACCCGACGTGGGACTGGCTCGTGATCACCGTCGTCGCATCACTCACGACGGCGCCCATCGGCTTCCTCGCCGGCATCGGCTCCTTCGACTACTGGGTCTACTACATCTCGGGCCGGCCGACCGTGCCGGACGACCACTCCAGCCACGGGGCGTACAGCTGGCGCGACTACTTCAAGGTCAACACCGACCACAAGGTGATCGGGGTCCAGTACCTCGTGACGACGTTCTTCTTCTTCGTCGCGGGCGGGCTGATGGCGATGATCTTCCGCGCCGAGCTGGCGAACCCGGACATGCAGTACGTCGACACGGAGACGTTCAACGGACTCGTGTCGGAGCACGCGGCGCTGATGATCTTCCTGTTCATCATCCCCGCGTTCGCCGGACTCGCGAATTTCGCCGTGCCGCTGATGCTGGGGGCGCCGGACATGGCCTTCCCGCGGCTGAACGCGCTCTCGTACTGGCTGCTGCCGATCGCCGGGCTGATGTTCCTGGCCGCGTTCCTCGCCCCCGGCGGCGCCTTCGGAGCCGGCTGGACGGGCTACGCGCCGCTCGCAGTCGAAGGCACCGACGGCAACATCTTCTTCCAGATGGGCGTCCAGTGGGCTGGTGCGTCCTCGATCATGACCGCGCTCAACTTCCTGGTCACGATCATCACCATGCGCGCGCCGGGGATGACGTTCTGGCGGCTGCCGCTGCTCGTCTGGGCGAACTTCACGACCTCGCTGCTCGTCGTGATCGCGACGCCGTTCATCGCCGGCTCGCAGTTCTTCGCCCTCTTCGACCGGGTGATGCACACGAACTTCTTCAACGCCTCCGAGGGCGGCTACGTACTCGGGTACCAGCACATCTTCTGGTTCTACTCACACCCGGCCGTCTACATCATGATGCTGCCCGGCTTCGGGATCATCTCGGAGGTGATCGCGGTGATGAGCCGCAAGCCGGTGTTCGGCTACCGGCTGATGGCGCTCTCGCTGATGGCGATCCTCGTGCTCGGCTTCTCCGTCTGGGCGCACCACATGTTCGTCGCCGGGATGGCGCCATGGCTGCGGGTGCCGATGATGGTCACGTCGATGATCATCGCGGTGCCGACCGGGATCAAGATCTTCTCCTGGCTGGCGACGATGTGGGAGGGGAAGCTCCACTTCAGAACGCCGATGCTGTTCGCGCTCGGCTTCCTCTCGATGTTCGTGCTCGGCGGCCTCTCGGGCATCTTCCTCGCGTCGGTGCCGATCGACATCGCCGCCTCGGACACGTATTTCATCGTCGCGCACATCCACTACGTCCTCTTCGGCGGCTCCGTCTTCACGATCTTCGCGGGCATCTACTACTGGTTCCCGAAGATGACCGGCCGCATGTACGACGAGCGGCTCGGCAAGCTCCACTTCTGGCTCACCTTCATCGGCTTCAACGGCACCTTCTTCCCGATGCACTGGGTCGGTCTGCAGGGGATGCCGCGTCGCGTCGCCGACTACGCGGAGCAGTTCGGGAACTGGAACCTCGTCATCTCGATGTTCTCGTTCCTGCTCGGCGCCTCGACGATCATCTTCTTCTACAACATGATCGTCAGCTGGGCGCGCGGCCCGATCGCGCCGTCGAACCCGTGGCGGGCGCTGACGCTCGAGTGGCAGGTCAGCTCGCCGCCGCCCGTCTTCAACTTCGACGAGATCCCGCAGGTGGTCGGAGCCCCCTACGAGTACGGCGTTCCCGGTGCGCGCCACGCCGTCCTGAACGGCGGCGCCCATGTCGAGCTCCCCGGCCATGCCCCGGAGGAGGAGACGGTGCGATGAGCGCCGGCTCACGCAAGCTTCTCGTCGTCGCGAACGAGACGCTGACCGGCGACGAGCTGCTCGACGCGGTGCGCGCGAGCGTCGGCGATTCGGACGCGATCGTGGTCGTGATCGCACCGGTGAACAAGCCCCGAGAGGGCTACGTCGTCTACGACAACACCCGCCGTGCGGTGGCCGGCCGCCGGCTCGACCGGACGCTGACGAGCTTCCGCGACGCCGGGATCGCGGCGACCGGCCACGTGGTCGACAACGACCCGCTGGCCGCGGTCAAGGACGCGATCGCGATCGAGGAGCCGGACGAGCTGATCGTCTCGACCCACCCCGAGGCGACCTCCGGCTGGCGGCGGCGCAACCTGCTCGACGAGATCCGCAAGGCTGCGGGCTCGATCCCCGTCAAGCACGTCGTCTCCGACGTCGCCTCGCGGGTCGGCGCCGAGAACGTCCTCGTGATCGCGAACGAGACGGTGCTCGGCGAGCCGCTGCTCGATCGGATTCGCGAGAAGGCGCGGGCCGGAGGCGGGCGGACCGGCTTCCTGATCATCTCGCCGCAAAGCGATCCCGAGCAGGGCTCGCATCCCGAGGCGGAGCGGCGCCTGCGGCAGATGCTGACGCGGCTGCGGGCGGAGGGGATCGAGGTGCACGGCCAGGTGGCCCATCCGGACCCGTTCACCGCTGCCATGCACGCCGTCCACGACGAGCGCGTCGACGCGATCCTCGTCTCCACCTTCCCGGAGCAGCGCGGCTCGTCGTGGCTTCGCCGCGACCTGGTCGGGCGCCTCAGGAGCGAGGTGAAGGTGCCGGTAGAGCACGTCGTCGTCGAGCCGAGCAACGTCGGTGAGGAGGTGCACGCGTGAGCGCCCATGCCGAAGCCCACCACGGGCCGCCGATTGCGAATCAGAGCTCTCGCGTCAGCTCGACCGTGCTCGGGATGTTCCTCTTCATCGCCTCGGAGGCGATGCTGTTCGGCTCGTTCTTCACGATGTACTTCTTCATCCGGGTCGTGAACCCGGACGCCGAGCCGTGGCCGTTGCCGCCGTTCCACCTGCCCGTCTTCGTCGCCGGCGTCAACACCGCCGTGCTGCTGGCGTCGAGCTTCACGATGCACTGGGCGCTGCAGTCGATCAAGCGGGGCAACCGTGCGGGCATGAAGGCGGGGCTCGTGCTGACGATCCTGATGGGGCTCGCCTTCCTGCTCACCCAGATGCTCGAGTACGCGCGCATCGGCTTCAACCCGAGCGACGGCGCTTTCGGATCGATCTTCTTCGGCCTCACCGGCCTGCACGGCGCGCACGTCTTCGTCGGGCTGACACTGCTCACCGTCGCCACGGTGCGCGCCTTCCGCGGCCACTTCACGCCCGAGCATCACCACGGCATCGAGATCCCCGGAATCTACTGGCACTTCGTCGACGTAATGTGGATTGTGGTCTACGCATCGATCTACCTCCTCTGAGTAAGCCATGGCACGTAACCCGTTCCGCAGCGAGGCCGAGGCGTATCGCTTCCTGCTGCTGACGGTCGGCTATGTCGCCCTGATCGTCGTCGCCTCGGCGATCGCGACGTGGCTCGGGGTCGTCGTCTTCGTCCTCCTGACCGCCGTCGCCGTCGTGCTCTGGGTGCGCTCGCGCTCGGACGAGCCCGCGTTGCGGCCCGCGGTGCCGACTCGCTCGAGCGCGGAGGACGAGCGCCGGATCCTCGTGATCGCGAACGAGACCGTCGGCGGCAGCGAGCTGCTCGCGATCCTGCGCGAGAAGGCGTCCGGGGTGAACGAGCAGGTGCTCGTCGTCTGTCCGGCGCTCAACTCACAGGTGCGGACGTGGGCCTCGGACGAGGACGGTGCCCGCTCCGCGGCGCAGGAGCGCCTCGACGCGAGCCTCGCCCGGCTGCGCCAGGACGGCGTGCAGGCGCAGGGAGAGGTCGGCGACGGCGACCCGCTCCAGGCGATCGAGGACGCCCTGCGCACCTTCGGCGCCGACGAGATCGTGATCTCGACACATCCGGAGGGCCGTTCGAACTGGCTCGAGCGAAACGTCGTCGGCGGTGCCCGCGAGCGCTTCGACCTTCCGATCACCCACGTCGTCGTCGACCTCGGCGCCGCGTCCTAGGCTCGCGCTGCCGGCTAGCCGCCCGTGCTGGCGACGACGTAGTCCGCGACCGCCTCGATCTGTTCGGGCGAGTACGAGTCCTTGAAGGCCGGCATCGCGCCCTGGCCGTTCGTGACCCGGTCGATCACGAGCTCCTTGTCGGGCTTCGAGTCGTCGAGGTTCGGACCGACCGTGCCGCTCGTTCCCGCCGCCTCGAGCGTGTGGCAGCCGCCGCAGCCCGCTTCCGCGAAGATCGCTTCGCCGTCCGGCGCCTCGCCCTCGCCGCCGCCACCACCGCCGGTGGTCGTGCCGCCGCCGGCCTCGGCTCCGCCGCCGCGGGCGGGCAGCCCAGCGACTGCGGCGACATACGACGCGACCGCGTCGGCGTCCTCGCCCTCGAGCAGGTCGGCCGGCATCCCAGGCGAGCCAGTGTTCGGGGCCTCGATCGGGTAGTCGATCTGCCCGCGCACGACGGAACGGATCGTCGCCTCACCCAGCCCGTCGATCCGTGACTGCCTGAACGCGTCGTCGAGGTTCGGCCCGATCACGCCCTTCGTGCCCGCATCCGCGAGCGTGTGGCACGACCCGCACTGCCCTTCGCCGACGAAGAGCTCCTTGCCGCGGATGTCGTCTCCGGGCGGCGTCAGCCCGCCCGAGCCGCAACCCGTCGCGGCCAGAGCCGCGATCAGAACCGCGCAGGCGCCGACGAGCCCGCGCAGCTTCACCTAGGTGGTGGACCCCGTTGTGGCCGATCCGGCGCCGACGGCCGCCTCGCGCGTCGGATGGATCGTGAAGACACGGTCGAGCCCGGTGATCTCGAAGATCTTCGTGATGTTCCGGTCGCTGCAGACCAGCGACAGCTGGCCCTCGTTCGTGCGCAGCCGCTTCACGCCCCCGACGAGCACGCCGAGCGTGGTCGAGTCGATGAAGGTCGTGTCCGTGAGGTCGACCACGACGTCGCGGCCACCCTGGTCGATCACGTCGAGCAGTTGCTGCTTGAACTCCGGCGCGGTGTACAGGTCGACCTCACCCGCAAGGGAGATCACGTACTGGCCGTCGCTCAGCTTCTCGGTCTTGACGTCGAAATTCATGTGTGATCGCTCCCCGGGGCTCGCCGACAGAATGAGTGCGGTCTTCCCGGACGGAGGTGAGTCTAACCGGACGTCGGTGGGACCTGCGCGGCCTTCAGCTGTGCGATCTGCTGCTTGACGATCGGGGCGCTCGCGTCGTCCGGCGCGAGCGTCAGGAAGCGCTGGTAGGCCTGGATCGCCCTGGCCGTGTTCCCGCTCTGCTGCGCGGCCTGCGCCAGCTCCAGCTGGACGTTCGGATCGCGCGGCGCGACCGCAACCAGCTTCTCGTACGTGCCCTCCGCGTTCTGGTACGCGGTCTGCGCCTTCCCGTACGCGGCGCTGACCTCCTGCGAGGCCAGGGTCGAGATCGCCTCGTCGATCGGGTCGGTGCCGAGCGTGGCGCCGTTGCCGAGGTCGAGCGGGACGGAGAAGGTGGAGCCGAAGGTCTGGTAGCTGGCGCGAAGCTGCGCGAGCTGTGCTTCGCGGGCGAGTGCATTCGCGCGCGCGAGGTAGAGGCCGGCGAGCTCGCGGAGGGCGTCCTCGTCCTTCGGGCTCTGCGCGACGTACGCGTTCAGCACGGTGATCGCCTCGTCGGTCTGGCCATCCTCCTGGAGCGCGGTCGCGAGGTCGAGCTTGGCCTCGGCGCTCTTCGGGTTCTCCTTCAGCTGCTCCCGCGCCTCGCCGACCGAGAGGTTCCCGCTCGTCGAGCCGCCGCTGCCGCGGAAGAGGTCGCCGAGCGACGCGTTCTGGTTGGCGCCGATGCCGAAGCCGACGAAGCCGACGGCGAAGACCAGCGCGAGGAAGACGAACATCCACTTCGCGTGCTTGCGCAGGCGCGTGAAGAACATCGTCTCTTCGAGCGCTACGAGATCGCTGTCGCGCTTGCGGTTTCGGGCAGCAGCATGCGACCGCGAGCTACGGACGCTGCGTCGATCAGCTCGTGCCATTCGCTTCCTCCTCTCTCATACCTCGTCTGGCCGTCGACCAGGGTAGCCGTCATTCGCTGCGGTGAGCCGCCGTAAACCACGGCGGCCGCCGGATCCTCCCATGGTAGATACGGCGAGCCGGAAAGCGAGACGATCGCGAGGTCGGCCCGCTTGCCGGGCACGAGCGAGCCGGTCTCGGCCGCGAGCCCGAGCGCGCGGGCGCCACCGAGGGTCGCGAGCTCGAGCGTCTCGGTCGCCGAGAGCGAGTCGGCGCGCTCCGACCGGGCGCGGGCGAACGAGATCACCGTGCGCAGCTCCTCGAAGAAGTCGTGGGACGGCACGGAGGAGACGCCGTCGGTGCCGATCCCGACCCGCAGGCCCGCGGCGCGCAGCTCCTCGAGCGGCGCGATCCCGCAGCCGAGCAGCGCGTTCGAGCGGGGACAGTGGGTGACGGCGACGCCGTGGCCGGCGAGGAGGCCGATCTCCTCCTGGTCGACCTTGACGCAGTGCGCGACGGCGACGCGCTCGTTCAGCAGCCCCGCTGCGGCGAGGCTCCGGATGCCGCTCATGCCCTCCGGCTCGACCAGCATCTCGGCGAATGGCTGCCAGGGACCTCCGCCCCGCAAGAGCCAGTCGAGCTCGTCCTGGCTCTCGTTCAGATGTGTCGCCACGGGCAGGTCGAGCGCCATGCTTGCGGCGTAGACATCGCGCGAGCAGGTGTACGGCGCATGCGGAGAGATGCCGAGCCGGACACGCTCCGAGAGCGCGGGCTCGACGTACGCCCGCTTCTCCTCGAACCGCTGCATCGCCTCGGCGCCGTCCTTGCCGAAGACCTCGAGGTAGACGATCGCGCGCAGCCCGAGCTCGGCGCAGGCGTGTGCACTCGCACCCGTGAACGCGAGGTCGCCGACCGTCGTGATCCCGGAGCGGAGGCACTCGGCGGCGCCGAGGCGCGCGATCGCTTCCATGTCCGGCCGCGTCAGCCGCCGCTTGCGCTCGACGTGGGTCGAGATCCACGGGCCGAACGAGAGGCCGTCGCCGAAGCCGGCGTAGACGGCGTACTCCAGATGCGTGTGGGCGTTGACGAACCCGGGGACGATCGCCGAGTCGGGGAAGCGCTCGCCCTCGCCGAGCTCCGCTGCCGTCCCGACCGCGGCGATGACGCCGTCCTCGATCGCGACGGCGCCGCGCTCGATCGGCTCGCCCTCCACCGGCAGCACCCAGTCGGCGGAGAGGACCCTCATCTCACTCGACCGCCCAGCGGGACTTCTGCTCGGCGATGTCCCAACGCCGCTCCATCACGCTCGCGAGCTGGACCGAGAGCTCGAAGAGGATCACCAACGGGATCACCTCGAGCGCCAGCGACACGGGGTCCACCGTCGGCAGCAGCACGGCGAAGACGATCATCAGCGCGTAGCCGATTCGACGATTCCGGCGCAGCTTCGCCGCGGTGAGGATGCGCAGCCGGACGAGCGCGAGGATGAAGATCGGCATCTGGAAGGCGAGCCCGCTCAAGAGCAGGGTCAGCGTCACGAACGAGAAGTAGTAGCTCGCCCGGATCTCGACCTGGAAGAACTCCTCGCCGAACGACGTCAGGAACCCGAGCGCTCGGGGCAGCACGACGATGTACGAGAAGAGCACGCCGCCGGCGAACAGAATCGTTGCCATCGTCGCAAACAGCGCCACGGTGCGCTGCTTTCCCTCTTCGATCGCCGGGGCGAGGAACGACCAGAGCTGGTAGAGGAGGATCGGCAGCGTCACCGCGATTGCCGCGGCGGCGCAGACCTTCACGGCCGTGGTGAACGGCTCGGTGACCCCGAGCGTGACCAGTTTCTTGTCGTCGGGAAGCGGCCGCGTCAGCACCTCGATCAGCCGCTCGTGGAAGACGAACGCGACGATGAAGGCGGGCACGATCGCGAACAGCGCGATCAGGATCCGGCTGCGCAGCTCCCCGAGATGCTCGACGAGCGTCGCTTCCTCGCCGTGCTGCAGCCGCCGCGGCAGACGCTTCAGGGCCATGTGCTGCTGAGGCTAGGAGACTTCGCGCTCGCGCGCCTGCTGCTGCGCGACCGGATGCTCGTCGGCCGGCGGCAGCTCCTCTGCGAGCCGGTGGTGCACGGCCTCGTCATCGTCGTCCTTGCCCGAGATCGAGTCCTTGAACTCCCGCATGCCCTTGCCGAGCGATCGGCCCATCTCCGGCAGCCGCTTCGGGCCGAAGATGACGAGCAGCGCGACCAGGAGGATGACGAGCTCGGTGACACCGATTCCAAAGGGCACGAACCGCACTGTACCACCGTTCGTCGCGCCGAACCGCGGCCCGGATGCGGCTCGGTAAGATCGGGGGGATCGTCGTGCTCGCGGCGCCTTGGGCGGCGGCGGCGATCGGCTACCATGGAGTCACGAAGCGGCGCTGAAAGCCGCACGAATCCTGGAAAAGAGGGATCACAAGCTTGGCGTTTCTGGAGATCAAGAATCTGCACGTCGCGCTCGAGGACGGCACCGAGATCGTCAAGGGCGTCGACCTCGCCGTCGACCTGAACGAGAAGCACGCGATCATGGGTCCCAACGGCTCGGGCAAGTCCACGCTCGCGTACGCCCTGATGGGCCACCCGTCCTACGAGATCACCGAGGGCGAGATCCTGGTCGACGGTGAGAACGTCGTCGAGCTGGGCGCCGACGAGCGCGCGCAGAAGGGCCTCTTCCTCGCCTTCCAGTACCCGCACGCGATCCCGGGCGTCACCGTGACGAACTTCCTTCGGAGCGCGATCAACGCGATCCGGAAGGCGAAGGCCGGCGGCAAGGACGACCCGATCCCGGTGAAGGAGTTCCGCACCCAGATCCTGGCCGCGATGGAGCGGCTGAAGGTGCCGCGCGAGCTCGCCTCCCGCTACCTCAACGACGGCTTCTCCGGCGGTGAGAAGAAGCGGGTCGAGATCCTGCAGATGGCGCTGCTGCAGCCGAAGATCGCGATCCTCGACGAGACCGACTCCGGCCTCGACATCGACGCGCTCCGCATCGTCGCGAACGGCGTCAACGAGCTCGTCACCGCCGAGATGGGCGCGCTCGTGATCACCCACTACCAGCGCATCCTCAACTACGTCACGCCCGACCACGTGCACGTCTTCGTCGGCGGCAGGATCGTCGAGAGCGGCGGGCCGGAGCTGGCCGAGCGCCTCGAGGCCGAGGGCTACGACGCCTGGATCCCGAAGGAAGAGGAGGTGGCGGCGTGAGCCAGACCGAGACCGACGTCGTCAAGGGGATCCGCTCCGAGTACCAGTACGGCTTCGCCAACTCGGACGAGGCCGAGAACTACTTCTTCAAGTCCGGCCGCGGCCTCTCGCACGAGCTCGTCGAGGCGATCGCCGAGCACAAGAACGAGCCCGACTGGATGCGCAAGTTCCGGCACAAGAGCCTGGACTACTTCCTGGCCCGACCGCTGCCCACCTGGGGCGGCAACGTCGCCGAGATCGACTTCGACAACATCTACTACTACATCAAGCCGACCGAGAAGCAGGCCTCGAAGTGGGAGGACCTGCCGGCCGACATCCTCGACACCTGGGACAAGCTCGGCATCCCCGAGGCGGAGAAGAAGTACCTCGCCGGCGTCGGCGCCCAGTACGAGTCCGAGGTCGTCTACCACAAGCTCCAGGCCGACCTCGAGTCGCAGGGCGTGCTCTTCCTGGACATGGACTCCGGCCTGCGCGAGCACGAGGACATCGTCAAGCAGTACTTCGGGACGATCATCCCGCAGAACGACAACAAGTTCGCGGCGCTGAACTCCGCGGTCTGGTCGGGCGGCTCGTTCATCTACGTGCCGCCGGGCGTCCGGATCGAGCTGCCGCTGCAGGCCTACTTCCGGATCAACGCCGAGAACATGGGCCAGTTCGAGCGGACGCTGATCATCGTCGACGAGGACGCCTACGTGCACTACGTCGAGGGCTGCACGGCGCCGATCTACTCCTCCGACTCGCTCCACAGCGCGGTCGTCGAGATCGTCGTCAAGCCGCGCGGCCGCTGCCGCTACACGACGATCCAGAACTGGTCGAACAACGTCTTCAACCTCGTCACCAAGCGCGCCGTCGCCTACGAGGACGCGACGATGGAGTGGGTCGACGGCAACCTCGGCTCGAAGCTGACGATGAAGTACCCGGCGATCTGGCTGATGGGGCCGCGCGCCCACGGCGAGGTGCTCTCGATCGCGTTTGCCGGCAAGGGCCAGCACCAGGACGCGGGCGGCAAGGTCGTCCACGTCGCCCCGAAGACGACCTCCGTGATCACGTCGAAGTCGATCTCCAAGAACGGCGGCCGCGCCGGCTATCGCGGCCTGCTCGAGGTCGCGAAGGGGGCGACGGGCGCCAAGTCGAAGGTCGTCTGCGACGCGCTGATCCTCGACGAGGAGTCGCGCTCCGACACGTATCCGTACATCCAGGTCGACGAGAACGACGTCGACCTCGGCCACGAGGCGACCGTCTCCAAGATCGGCGAGGAGCAGCTCTTCTACCTGATGAGCCGCGGCCTGACCGAGGCGGAGGCGAGCGCGATGATCGTCTCCGGGTTCGTCGAGCCGATCACGAAGGAGCTGCCGCTCGAGTACGCGGTCGAGATGAATCGCCTGATCCAGCTGCAGATGGAAGGCAGTGTTGGCTAAAGGCAGTGTTGGCTAGTCCGATCAGCAAGGTCGACGCGATCGGGATTCCTTCGCAGAACACGGCGCGTTCCCGGAGGTTCTATGTGGACACGCTGGGGCTCCGGCCGGACGACCACGCGGTGAACGAGTTCTGGGTCGACCAGACGTGCTTCGCGATCTGGGAGCCGGAGCGGGTCGGAATGGAGTTCCATCCGGCGAAGAACAGCATCGCGCTCCTCCAGGTGGACGACGTGCGCGGCTGCACGCGCGGAGCTCGAGGCCAAGGGCGTCGAGTTTGCCGGTGAGACGCTCGACAGCGGCGTCTGCCACATGGCGTTCTTCGCCGATCCGGACGGCAACGAGCTGACGCTGCACAGGCGTTACGCCCCCTACACCGACGGTACGCCGACGTGATCGGCGCCGAGCGCGTCGACTTCGTCGCCATCCCGGTGACCGACAAGGAGCGGGCGCTGGGGTTCTACGGCGAGACGCTCGGACTCGAGCGCGACCCGAAGTCGCACTCCGACTGGCCCGAGTTCGCGCTCGGCAACGTGACGGTCTCGCTCGTCTTCCCGGAGCGGATCGGCCGGCCGATGGAGACCACGCCCTTCGGCGCGATCGCGATCCGCGTCCCCGACGTCGAGCAGGCGCGGGCGACGCTCGAGTCGGCAGGGGTCGAGTTCGAGGGCGAGACCTTCGACACCGGCGTCTGCCACATGGCGTTCTTCCGGGACCCGGACGGGAACGGGCTGATGCTGCATCACCGCTACGCCCCGTACTCGGACGGCACGACGCCCTAGCGATGCAGGTCGAGCACGTCGACTTCGTGTCGGTCCTGACGCAGGATCTCCAGCGGGCGAAGCAGTTCTACGTCGAGACGCTCGGGCTCGAGGTCGAGACCGAGGGCGAGAGCGACATGGAGCTTCGCTGCGGCCAGGTCACACTCGACGTCTTCGACCCGTCCAGCATCGGCCAGCCGTTCGCGCCCTCGCCCGCCGGGGTGGCCCTGCGCGTCGCCGACGTCGACGCCGCCCGGGCGGAGCTCGAGGCGAAGGGGGTCGTCTTCGACGGCGACACGATCACGACCGGCGTCTGCAAGCAGGCCTGGTTCAAGGATCCGGACGGGAACGCGCTGATGCTCCACCGGCGGTTCGACGTATGACGAGGTCCGCAGAGCTCGAGCGCTACCGCGCGCTGCCGCTGCCGACGACGAAGGACGAGTCGTGGCGCTTCACCGACCTGAAGGACTTCGACCCGGAGGCGTTCTCGGCGAACGGCGCCACCGAGGTCGTCGCCGCGCCGGCGATGCTCGAGCTCGAGGCGGCGGGCGTCGTCCGGGTCTCCGAGGCGGGCCTCGAGATCGACCGCGCGCCCGAGGGGATCCGCTTCGAGCGCCTCGCCGAGCATCCGCGCCTGGGCGAGCTCGTCGGCTCGGAGGAGAAGTTCGCCGCCCACAACGCGGCCGAGTGGGAGCACGGCCTGCTCGTGCACGTCCCGAAGGGCGTCGTGCTGGAGCAGCCGCTGCTCGTCCGGATCACGAACTCGATCGAGGGCGGCTCGCTCTTCTGGCGGCTGCTGATCGTCGCCGAGCCGGGTAGCCGCGTCTCCGTGATCGAGGAGTACGCGTCGACTGGTCCCGAGCTGTCCGGCTACCTGAACGCGGCGGTCGAGATCTTCGTCGAGGACGGCGCCAAGGTCGAGTACGTCTCGGTGCAGAACGTCAGCCGCGAGACGTGGCACTTCGGCAGCCACCACGCGCGGATCGACCGCGACGCCGAGCTCGACTGGGTCGCGGGCGGCTTCGGCTCGAAGAAGGGCAAGATCCGGATCCAGAACGACCTCGCCGGGCCGGGAGCGACCTCTCGCGTCACCGGCGCCTACTTCGCCGACGGTGTCCAGCACCTCGACTACGACACCTTCCAGGAGCACATCGCGCCGAACACGACCTCCGACTTCGCCTTCAAGGGCGTGCTCAACGACGAGTCCAGCGCCGTCTGGCGCGGGATGATCCGCGTCGAGGAGAAGGCACAGAAGACGAACGCGTACCAGGAGAACCGCAATCTGCTGCTCTCGAAGTCGGCGCACGCGGACTCGATCCCGGGGCTCGAGATCATGGCGAACGACGTTCGCTGCACGCACGGCGCGACGCTCGGCCAGGTCGACCGCGAGCAGCTCTTCTACCTGATGGCGCGTGGTCTCTCGCGCGCCGAGGCCGAGCGCCTGATCGTGCGCGGCTTCTTCCAGGACGTGCTCGACCGGATCGAGCTCGAGCCGGTGCGCGAGGCGCTCGGAGCCGCGCTCGAAGCGCGGATCCCGCAGGCCTAGCACCGGAACTCGCGGCCCGGTATCAATCGGGCTGTGCGTACGGCCCTCACGACTGCAGCGCTCGTCGCGGCCTTGGCGGTCGTCGGTGGACGTGCGCGAACAGGCCGTCCACGAAGACTGCCGGCTGCGCGCCGCCACGCGCGACCGCCGGGCACACGAGGAGCGTCGAACGCGCCCTTCGCACGCGCCACGACCTCTGGGGAAACGCGCTGCTCGGCGCTCCCGACGGCCCGAGCTACGAGGCCGCGCGGCGCCTGCTGCCGCCGCTGCTCTACGCCCGCGCACCCGGCAAGAAGGCTCTGACCGAGTCCGGCGTCTACTACCTCCCCTTCGGGCAGCCGCTCGGCGCGCGCGGGGCCGGCTCGGTCGCACTGCACGTGGCCGACGGCAGCCAGGTGATCGCCGAGCGCGTCGGCGGCCGGCGGCTGACGCTGTTCGTCGGCGCGAAAGGCAGCGAGCGCTACGGCTCCTGCCTCGCGCGCCTGGGCGAGGCGCGTCTCGCCGCGGGCTACCAGCCGATCATGTCCACGACCTACGTCGACGCCGCCCGCGTGCGCTACCGGCAGGAGTCGTTCGCGGCGCAGACGTCCGAGACCGGCTCGCTGGTCAGCTTCATCCGGCTCGACATCGACGCCCGCCGCGCGTCGGCGAAGGCGGTCCAGGTCAGGCTGAAGCCGTCGGTGCGGAAGCTCCGCAACGTGCTCGCCTTCAGCGGCGGTGGCACGGTCAAGCGGTCGGTGCTGACGTATCGGATCAAGCGCGGCACGACGCGGACGATCTATCTCGCCTGGATCAACTACCCGGGGCGACGAACGGTCGCCGTCGACTCCGCCCGCTACGAGCGCGCGCGACGCGCCGTCGTCGCGTACTGGAACGGGCGCCTGAACGAGGGCACGCAGATCGTCGTCCCAGAGCGGCGGGTCAACGACGCCTATCGCAACCTGGTGATCCAGAACCTGCTCCTCACCTGGCGCTACAGCGTCGGGAACCCGTACGAGCAGTTCTCCTTCCCGGAGGGCGTCGACGTCGCCGAGGTGATGGGCGAGCTCGGCTATCCCGCTGTCGCGCGGTCGATCATGCGTACCTCGCTGACACGGAAGGACGAGCCCTATCCCAACTGGAAGATGGGAAAGCGGCTCGTCGGGTCGGCGCTCCACTACCGGCTCACGCGCGACCGCGCCTACATCGACGGCGCGACGCCGACACTCCGCCGCTACGTCGACGAGCTCGGACGCCAGATCGGCGCGAGCAGCAGCGGGCTGCTTGGCCGAGAGCGTTACTCCTCCGACATCCCGGAGGAGGTGCTCGGGCTGCACTCCCAGGCGACCGTCTGGCAGGGCCTGCGGGCGATGGGCCGCGTCTGGGCCGAGACGGGGAACGCGGAGCTCGGGCGCCGCTGCGAGGCGCTCGCCAGGCGGCTCGAGTCCGGCCTCCGGCGCGCGGTCTCCTCCTCACAGCGGCGGCTGGGTGACGGGTCGCTCTTCATCCCGGCGCAGCTGCTCGACCGCGAGCCCGCCTACGCCTCCCTGACGCAGGCGCGGCTCGGGAGCTACTGGAACCTGGTGATGCCGTATGCGTTCGCGTCGGGGCTCTTCGCACCGGACAGCCCGCAGGCGGCCGGCGCCCTGAAGTACATGCTCCGCCACGGGTCGCGCCTGCTCGGCCTCGTCCGGGCCGGCGCCTACGCGCTCTACGAGCGGCCCGTCTATCCGGTCTCCGGCACCGACCAGGTCTACGGGATCAACGTCGCCCGGTTCCTGGCGGACACCGACGCCGCCGACCAGCTCGTGCTCAGCCTCTACGGCTCGCTCGCCGTGGGGATGACGCCGAACACGTTCGTCTCCGGCGAGGCGGCGAGCGTCGCCCCGCTCCGCGGCAGCCACTTCCGGGCGATGTACCTGCCGCCGAACGGAGCGAGCAACGCCGCCTTCCTGCAGACGCTGCGGTCGCTCCTCGTGCACGAGAGCCGCGACGCCGAGGGAGCGCCGACGGGCCTCGAGCTCGGATTCGCGACGCCGCGGCCGTGGCTCCGGGCGGGACGCCGGATCACCGTTCGAGGCGCGCCGACGAGCTTCGGGCCCGTCTCGTACTCGCTCGTCGCGCGCAGCGACACGATCAGCGCGACCGTGGAGCCGCCGGCCCGTCCGGCTCCGAAGACGCTCAAGCTCCGGGTGCGGCTGCCGCGCGGGCAGAGCATCGAGGCGGTGACGGTCAACGGTGAGCCGCTCGAGCTCCAGGTCGGCGAGACGATCGACCTCAGCGGCCGCACCGGCCGCCTCGAGGTCGTCGTTCGCTACGGCAGCCGCCGGCCGGCCTCCTCCGCCGGTGTGACCTCGGTCCGCCGGCTGCAGGTGCGCTACATCGCCCACGACGGCCACGCCAGCACCGCGCAGGTGGTCCTGCCGTCCTGGTACGGGCCGGCCGCCAACCCGCCGCTGCCGCTCGTGATCTCGCCGCACGGCCGCGGTCTCAACGGCCGCTCGAACTCGATCCTGTGGGGCAACCTGCCCGGCCGCGGCTCCTTCGCGGTGATCAACCCGAACGCACGCGGCCGCCGCGTGCCGGGCCACTCGTGGGGCTACGGCGGCCAGATCGCCGATCTCGCGCGCATGCCCGAGATCCTGCGCACGACGCTGCCGTGGCTGCGGATCGATCACCGCAGGATCTACGCCTTCGGCGGCAGCATGGGCGGCCAGGAGACGCTCCTGCTGCTGGCTCGGCATCCGAGCCTGCTGGCCGGCGCGGCTGCGTTCTCGTCTGTGACCGACCTGTCGCTCCAGTACCGGAACTTCGAGCGCGTCCGCTGCAAGAACGCCTGCCGGACGCTGCTCGGCACGCAGTTCGGCTCCAACCTGCGCAAGCTCGCGCGCCGCGAGATCGGCGGCGGGCCGGGCACGCGCGCCGCCGCCTTCGCTGCCCGCAGCCCGGTCACGTACGCCCGCCGGATCGCCGCGTCCTGCGTGCCGCTGCAGCTGTGGTGGAGCGTCTCCGATCAGATCGTCGTCGACCAGCAGTCCCAGACGGGCAAGTTCTTCTGGCAGCTGCGCCGGCTCAACCCGAGGGCGAACGTGGAGGCGTTCGTCGGCTTCTGGATCCACTCGTCCGAGATGCGCGCGCGGACCGGGCTCCCGCTGGCGCTCTCCCGCTTCGACCTGCTCCCGCAGGCGAAGGCCTGGGAGAACATCCGCCACGTCCGCACGCCGGCCGAAGGCGCGTGCACGAAAGGCGAGCGATGAGGCTCCAGCACGTCGGGATCACCGTTGCGCCGGAGGAGATCGACGACGCACGGGCGTTCTACCGCGACGTGCTCGCGCTGCCGGAGCTCTACGCGACCGAACGAGCACTCGTCTACGGCCTCGGGCGGGCGGGCGACCTCGAGCTGCACGTGATCGCAGGTCCCGGCCCGGACGCGAGCGCGCAGCACCACTTCGCACTCGAGGTCGATCGGCTCGACGCCGCCCGCGGGCGGCTCGCCGACTCCGGCTACGAGATCGAGGAGGCCCGCCCTGTCGGCGGCCGGGAGCGGTTCTTCGTGCGTGACCCCTTTGGGAACCTGATCGAGTTCGTGACGCCGCGGGGCTAGCCGGCTTCGGTCGCGCCCCACTCCTCCGGGGGCACGTCGCGAACGTGCGTCGAGAACATCCAGAGATGGCCCTCGGCGTCGTAGGCGTCGTAGCGCCGGTCGCCGTAGGGCATGTCCGTCAGCTCCTGGCGGATCTCCGCGCCCGCGGCCTTCGCCTGCGCGTAGTGCGCGTCGACGTCGTCCACGTACACCTGCACCTGCGCCGGGGCGCCGCCGCCGTTCCTCGGGCTCCGGTAGTCGCCGCCCGGCGCGCCGAGCATGATCGAGCCGCCGCCGATCTCCATCTCGGCGTGGTTGACCGCGCCGTCCTCGCCGACGAAGCGCAGCTTCTCCTCGAATCCGAACGTCCGCGAGAGCCAGTCGAGCATCGCGCCGGCATCCTCGTAGAGGAGATAGGGGAACACGGTCTGCGTCATGTGAGGCCGTGCACCTTCTCCGCGGCACCGTCGATGATCGGGTCGCCGTGGCCGACGCCGACGATCGACGCCTCCAGCTGCGCCATCCGCCGGATCGACGCGGCCTGCTGCTCGGGGTTGAGCGTGAAGGCCGGCCAGCCGGCCTCGAACCGCGGCCAGGTCGCGATCGCGTCGCCTGCGAGCAGCAGGCCGCGCTCCGGCCACGAGAAGGCGAGATGACCTGGTGAGTGCCCGGGGACGTGGAGGACTTGCAGTGGGCCGACTGCGGCGCCGTCGCCGACGCTCTCGTCGATCGGGCAGGGCCGATGCTTCGGCCGGTTGAGGAAGATCCCGACCTGGAACGGGTACGTGCGCAGCGGCGCGGTCGGCTTCAGGCCGACGGATTGGGCGGGCCGGTCGCCCGAGACGATGTCCGCCTCCGACGCGTGCGCGAGCACCGTTGCTCCCGTCTCCCGCTTCAGCTTCGCAAGCCCGCCGAGGTGAGAGCGATGCGCGTGCGTGAGCACGATCTGTTTCAGGTCGCCCGGCTTGCGACCGAGCCTGCGGATCGCGTCGAGCACGCCGCGGGCGTCGTCCTCGAACAGGGTGTCGACGAGCGTCAGCTCACCGTTCGTGTCGAGCAGGAACGAGCGGACGTGGCCGCCCTTCTTGCCGCCGAGCATGTGCACACCGGGTACCAGCTCTCTCACGCGGACACCCGCGTCCAGGGCGCGAATGCGTTCTCGACGCCGCGCAGCGCCGGTGCCAGCTCCGGATAGTGGCGGAGCAGCACGTCGCTCATGCTCGTCTCCTCGATCCAGTCGAGCCCGGTCTGGGTGTAGGTCTCCGCGTTGTAGTCCCGGGTGAAGAAGCGGTCGCTCTTCAGCCGTCGCGACGCCATCAGGATGAAGACGCGGAACGCCGTGTCGCTGAAGCCGAAGCCCTTCGGCAGCGGCTCGGCATAGAGCCCGACCATCAGGTCGACCTTCTCGACGTCGCCGTAGACCTCGCGCAACTCCGCCGCCCACTGGGGGTTGTCCGTCAGCTCCTCGAACGTCGCCGCCGGCTTCAGGTGGAAGAGGCGCCGGAACTCGTTGTAGCGGGGCACGCCGCGCTCGCGGATCCGGAGCACGTCGATCGCCGCGAGATCGACGACGGTGCCGTCTGGCTTGTGCAGCTCCTGGAGGAAGCGCGGGTAGTTGTGCAGCGTGATCGCACCTGGATGGGCGATCCCGAAGGAGTAGAACGAGTCGACGTAGCCGACCTCGTCGAGCCGGGCGCGCACGTCCTTGACTCCGAGCTCGCGGAAGCTCCGCTCCTGCAACACCTCGTCGGTCTCGATCGAGCGGAACGTGAAGTCGTCCGGCAGGAGCGGATGCATCCGGTAGACGGCCACGAACTCCTCGGTCAGGGAATAGGGGACGCCGTGGTGGTCGGTCGCCGAGCCGGGGATGCCGCCGAGCACCTCGTTCGAGCTCCGCTTGCCGAGCCGCTTGCCGAGGATGCCGTACCAGTTGGCCCGCATCCCGTACTTCGTCGTCGGGTGCGCGATGATCGCGGGCGTCCACTCGACCGTGTGGATCTTCGCCATCAGCGCCGCCGTGATCAGGCGCGCCTTCGCGAAGAGCAGGTCGTCCGTCCACTCCGGATGCTCGGCGGCGAGCCGGTCGGCGATCGCGTTGTGCTCGCGGGTGAAGAGCGTGTGCAGGAGCGCGAGCCCGAGCCAGAAGTTGCCGGCGACGCCGGTCAGGTCGAGTTTCGCGTCGAGGTCGCGCGGCAGCTGGCCGTCCGGGTCGAGCCGGAGCCGCCCGCCCGTGTGCTCGCGCAGCGCGCTCGTCATCGCCGGCTCGCTGCCGTAGATCTGCGAGCCGTCCCACCAGTGCGAGTCGGTCGTCACCCAGGTCGTGGGACCCCCGTTGTCGTCCGGGAACGGATCCGTGCGCGTCCGCTCGATCCGCATCGGCCGCTCCGCCCAGGGGTCGTCGTCGGCGAGTTCGAGCTCGAACGGCTCCTCGGGCAGGTTCTTGCCGTGGCTGAACCAGTCGTGCACCTCGAACTGGAGCCACGCGCCGGCGAGGACGTTGACGATCGTGGCGGGCTTGAACTCGTCGCGCGTGAGCAGCCGGCGGCTGACGAGGCGCGGGTTGGGCTCGAGCAGGTCCGGCAGCGTCTCCGGATAGGTGTTCCCGAGCGGGATGTTGCGTCCGAAGCGGGCGCCGATCATCCCCATCGCCGGGCTGCCGAGGTCGTTGTAGCTCCCGTCCGTCGTCCGGTAGTCGTGCGGGCCGCCGTCCGGAGCCGCCTTGGCGCCGCCGAGGCCGGTCTCGTAGAGGTTCTGCTCGCGCAGCTGGTTCCGCAGGCCGACCAGCGTCAGCACGCCGAGCGGTCGCGGCAGCCGGTCCCAGCCGAAGCGACGGTCGAGCCTGCTCGCGGTCGCGATCAGCAGCTTCGAGAGCCCGAGGGCCAAAGCGGTCCTCCTTCGCGTCAGCCCCGCCGCAGGCGTCCCGGGTGGGAAAAGGCCCGACCGATGAAAACATCGGGCGTCGGCGGCGTCAACCGAACCAGCGGCGCCGCTTCGGTGCGTCCGTGCTCTCGCCGAGCAGGCGCGCCGCCTCGAGCAGGTCGTCTGCCTCGAGCGTCATCACCTCGTCGAGCCGGAGCTCCTCGAGTGCGCGGCCCTCGACCTGAGCCAGGCGCAGCGCCTGACGGTTCAGCGCCTGCTCGAAGATCGTGCGCGCGTAGCGGGCGTTGCCGAAGCCCTCGCCGCGCGCGGCTCCGGCGAAGATCCGTCCGAGCACCTCGTCCGCGCCCGGCCCGAGCTCGTACTCGTGCTCGACCGCCAGCCGGCGCGTGATCTCGAGCAGGTCGTGCGTCGAGTAGTCGGGGAACGAGATCTCGCGGGCGAAGCGGGAGCGCAGACCGGGGTTCGAAGCGAGGAAGGCCCGCATCAGCCGCGGGTAGCCGGCGACGATGACGACGAGGCGGTGGCGGTGGTCCTCCATCCGCTTCAGCAGCGTCTCGACCGCCTCGGCGCCGAAGTCGAGCCGGCCGTCGCCGCCGCCCGGCGTCAGTGCGTACGCCTCGTCGATGAAGAGGACGCCGTCGAGCGCGCGCCGGATCGCGCGGTCGGTCTTGATCGCCGTCTGCCCGACGTACTGGCCGACGAGCGACGCGCGGTCGACCTCGACGAGGTGGCCTTTCTCGAGCAGCCCCATCGCGCCGTACATCTCGGCCAGCAGACGAGCCACCGTCGTCTTGCCGGTGCCGGGGTTGCCGAGGAAGACGAGGTGCTGGCTCGTCGCCACCTCGGGCAGCTCGTGCTCCTTGCGGCGCGCCTGCACCTGCAGGAAGGCGAGGAGGGCGTGCACCTGCTCCTTCACCGTCTCGAGGCCGACGAGCCCGTCGAGCTCGGCCTGCAGCTCCGACAGCGGCCGCGGCGGGGTCGCGCGCGGGCCGAGGCCGAGCAGGTCCTCGAGCTCGGGGCCTGCGCTCCGGCGCAGCTGGTCGCCGAGCTGCCGGGCGGCTCCGCGGAGGTTCTCGATCGGATTCGGAGGCACGAGTCTCCCTCTACCCGTGTTCAGCGATCCTCGAGCGCGCGCTGGAGCGCGGCCACCTGCTCCTCGAGCCGGGCAACGCGTTCCTCGAGCGGGTCCGGTTCCGCGATTGGACTTTGTGTGACTGTCACACTTTCGACGTTCGTCGAACGCTGCGGCTCGGCCTCGTCGGCACCGCCGAGCAGCTGGCGCCAGCGGTCCTGGCTCTGCCCCGGGCGGCGCGGCAGCTTCTCGGCCAGCTCGGCCGCGGCAAGCGCGTCCAAGGCATGCTCGACGTCCTCGATCGACGAGTACGGATAGAGCCGCTCGACGCGCTGCTTCAGCTCGCCCGGCGTCTGCTCGCCCCGCAGCATCAGCACCGCGAGCAGCGCGATCTGCGAGGGAACGCGGCCGAGGGCGTCGTCGAGCAGGTGGCGGTACTTGGCGACGCGGCTGCCGGGCCCGCTCGCGAGCCGGATCCAGCCGCGGCGCGAGAGCCGGTCGAGCGCCGTCCGGATCTCTGCGTCGTCGTAGTCGACGACCGGATCGCGATTCGTCGCCTGGTTGCAGGCGAGCCGGAGCGCGTTCAGCGAGAGCGGGTACTGGTCGGGGGTCGTGCGCTGCTTCTCGACCAGGCAGCCGAGGATGCGGATCTCAACGGCGTCGGCGTCCACGGCGCGAACGGTAGCGCCGAGCGGGTGTCAGCTGAGCGGGTTGCGCTGCGGCCCGCGCGGCGTCGTGCTGCGCCGGCTCCAATCCTCGATCGCCCTGCCCGCGGCGCGCATGCCACCGCACCAGGCGAAGGCGAAGAGTACGACGACGTAGAGGACGAGGATGACGATCCAGTCGCGCATCGGACCTCCCTTCGCCTCAATTGTCGCACCGCCGCCCTTGGGCCGCATCCGTGAAAACCCGCGATGGGCATCCGCTTTCGCGGATGCCCATCTTGCGCCTCAGGCGTGCGCCGGCGGGATCGGGTGATTCGAGCGGATCAGGTCGGTCGGATCGACGATCGCCTTGATCCGGCGGAGGCGGTGGTAGCTCGCGCTCGAGAAGAGCGAGGACGCCTTCCGCCTCGACTCGGCGAAGTTGAGGTACGTGTGCTCCGCCTGCCACGGTGTGAGCGTCTCCCGCAGCCGTCCAATGGCGCCGTCGACAGCCTGGCGGGCCTCGGGCGTCGGGGCGACGCCGATCGCGAACATCGCGTAGGGCGCCTCCCAGGCGTCGATCGCGCCGTGACGCGAATCGCGCCGGGCGACCGCGCCGCCGAGGTGCCGCAGCTCCGCGGAGAGGATCGGCGAGCCGACGACCTGCTCGACGAAGAGGTCGATCAGGTGGCCGTCGACGTCGTCGAGCATGCCGCCGTCGCCGCTGCCGGGGGCCGGGCCCTCCGGATCCATGTGCAGCCGGCTCAGCTCCTGGATCGGGATCGTCATCACGGTGTCCATGATCGGCCCGAGCGCGCGGAGCGGCTCCAGTTGGCGTGCGCCTTCCGCGGCGCCGCCCGACCAGATCGCCTCGACGACCACGAACGACTGGCCGCGCACGGGCTCCGGGATCTCCGGGATCGGCGGGAACTGGAGGATCCGGCCGACGGACGTCATCTCGTCCGGCAGGTCGTCCGTCCAGGCGCGCCACGACTTCAGGACCTCGGCCGCACGGTCGACAGGGAACCAGAGGAGGCCCGCGTAGACGCTCGAGATCGGGAAGAGGTTGAACTCGATCGCGGTGACGATCCCGAAGGAACCGCCGCCCCCGCGCAGTGCCCAGAACAGGTCCGGCTCGTTGGCCCAGTCGGTGCGGACGATGTCGCCCGAAGCCGTGACGACCTCGATTGCGGTCACCTGGTTGGCGCCGATGCCGTGCTTGCGCGCGAGCCAGGAGAGGCCGCCGCCGAGCGTGTAGCCGACGACGCCGACGTCCGGCGAGGAGCCCGCGAGCGCCGCGAGACCGTGCTCGGCCGCAGCCTCGACGACCTCGATCCAGATCGTGCCGGCCTCGGCGCGGGCGATCCGGCTCTCACGGTCGATCGTGACGCCCCGCATCCGCTCCGTTTTCAGCAGGATCGTGTCGGACATGTCGCCCATCGCAGCGGCGCCGTGTCCCGTGCCCTGCGGCGCGACGCGCAGGCCGTGGGCCTTCGCGAATGCGACCGTGGCGGCAACATCGGCGGCCGACTCGGGGAGCACGACCGCAGCCGGGCGCTGGTCGACGCTCAGGTTCCAGGCGAGGCGGGCCTCGTCCCAGCCGACGTCGCCGGGAGCGACCGCATCGCCGTCCAGCATGTTCCGCAGCGGGCCGACGTCGAGCCCGGTCTCACGCCTTGTCAGGATTTCGGTCATACGTGGTCACCTCCGTAGCAGTGACCTAATCCTGCGGTGCGGGAGGGGTCGGGCGCATCGGCCCGCGGGCTGAACCGGTGTCAGCCCTGAGGACGAACAGCGCTCGTCCGCCCGGACGACGCCGGCGCGGCGGCCAGTTGGCGCCGCGCGGGACGGGAGCCGATCGAGACCGCGATCGCGGCGGCGACGAGCGCCGTCACTGCGCTGAGCGCGAACGTGATCGTGAACGCCGACTCGGCCGGGACCGAGGAGTCGCCGATCGTACGGGCGGTGAGGAGCGCCGCCCCGACCTGGCCGCCGATGACGCCGCCGATCATCCGCACGACGGTGTTCATCCCGGCCGCGACGCCCATCTCGCGCGGGTCGACGTTGTCCGCGATCAGCCCCGCCATGGCGGCGAAGGCGGCGCCGACGCCGAGTCCGAGCAGCGCGCTCGCGAGCAGGATGGTGCCGGGGTCGTCGTGCATCGTGGCGAAGAGGAGCGCGGCGATGCTGACCACCAGCATCCCGATCGCGAGCGGCCACTTCGAGCCGTAGCGGCGGCCGAGCGCGCCTGCGAGCGGGCCGGCGAAGAGCATCGCGAGGGAGCTCGGGAGGAGGTAGAGCCCAGCCTGCGTCGCGCTGGCGCTGAAGCCGTAGCCGTTGGCCGAGTCGGTTTCGACGAACGTCGGGAGGAGGACGAAGCAGCTGAAGAGCGCGAAGCCCGAGATCAGCGTGGCGATGTTCGTGAGCAGGATCGGCCGGTGCGCGAGCATGCGCAGGTCGACCATCGGCGAGCTCGAGCGCGACTCGACGACGCCCCAGAGGACGAAGAAGACCGCAGCGAGGACGAGGACGCCGAGCAGGAGCGGTGAGGTCCAGCCCCAGTGCTCGCCCTCGGTCAGCGCGAGCATCAGCGAGATCAGCCCGCCCGAGAGCAGCAGCGCGCCGGGCACGTCGACCTTGGATGGTGAGCGAATCGGCGATTCCGGCACGTAGCGCGCCACGAGCACGAGCGAGAGCGCGACCGGGATCGAGCCGAGCAGGAAGAGGTACCGCCAGGTGAAGTTGTCCACGATCAGGCCGGAGAGGACGATTCCGAAGCCGCTGCCGACGCCCCAGACGGCCGAGAGGAGCCCGATCCCGACCTTCACCTTCTCCGGCGGGAACTCGTCGCGGATGATCGCGAAGCTGAGCGGGAAGAGCGCGCCGCCTGCACCGGACACGACCCGGAACGCGATCAGCGACCAGAGGTTCCAGGCGAACGCCGCGCCGAGGCAGCCGGCGAGGAAGAGCCCGAGGCTGATCAGCAGCAGCCGTTCCTTGCCGAACTGGTCGCCGAGGCGGCCGAGGATCGGCGTCAGCACGGCCCCCGAGACGAGAAACCCCGTCAGCACCCAGGTCGTCCACGCAGTCGTCGAGCCGAACTCCTCCTGGAAGGTGCGGAGGGCCGGGAAGACCATCGTCTGCTGCAGCGAGAAGGCGGCTCCGGCGAGGGTCAGGATCGCGAGCGTGACGTTGTGGTGCTGGCGCTCGAGCTCCATCGCCGCACGCTAGCCGCTCGGCCCCGGCCTCCGCGTGGGTGGACGAATTTCCACTCCTGAGGTGTGTTACGGTCGCGCCGGCTCCTGCCCGCCCGGTGTTGGCAGGGGACAATCGACTCCGGCGGCGCCGCGCGTCGGGGGAAAGGGGAGACAGATGAGAGAGAAGCCTCGGCACCGGGGAGCCCGCCGCTTCGCCGTGCTCGTGGTCCTCGCCGTGACCGCCTCGATCGCCTCGTCGGCGAGCGCGGAGATTCCGCCGGACGCCGCGAACCATCCGCTGCTCCAGCCGATCGACGCACAGAACTGGGTCGATCAGGGAGAGCTGACGTGGGCGGCCTACAAGCCCGTGCCGGATCGCAAGGCCGCTTTCTACAACCCGGCCACGGCCGGTACGGAGTCCCAGTACCGGACGGCGATCGTCCTCGTCGATTTCGAGGACCAGCCGTTCCTGATCAGCCAGCCGCCGGGCTCCCATCCGTTCGGGAACCCGCAGCCGGGCTGGACGCCGGTTGCGCCCGAGGGCGTGCGCCAGTGGATGCACGACTACTACTCGACGCCGAACGAGTTCAACGGCGGCATGACGCTGAACAGCTACTGGCTGGAGGACACGCACGGCCGGATCGGCGTCGAGCCGACGACGTTCGGGCCGTACACGATGCCCGGTGACCTGCACGAGTTCGGCCTCGGCCAGTTCAACGGCAACGTCGGCTCGCAGGCCGACTCCAGCTGCCCGGCCGGCGATACTGCGGCCGCGATATCCGTGCCGCCGCGGGCGCGCTCTGGCGCGCCGACATCGGCTGCACGACGACGCTGTGCGGCTACGACAACATCTTCTACGTCACCGCGGGCCACGACGAGTCGTCGACGTGGCAGGAGTTCGGCGAGATGCTCTGGGAGGCGCGTGAGGACGTGCCTGCCGCATTCGGGCCTCCCGGGGCCGAGGACGGCGTGGTGCTGAACGCCGCCGGCAACCCGATCCCGAACTGGGCGCCGACGCGGTACGTGCCGTGGTCGTCCTGGCTTGCGGCCGCGAACCACTGGCCGAACGCAGGCGGCGGCAGCTCGACGCAGGCCGAGAGCTCCGGGCAGAGTGTCTTCGCCCACGAGTTCAGCCACCTGCGCGGACTGCCGGACAACTACAACAACCCATTCGGCGACACGGACCGGAACTACACCGGCTACTGGGAGATGATGAGCCGCGGGACGTTCAACGGCCCCGGCGGCACCCACAACCGCTGGCAGATCCCGAACGCCGGCGGCTCCGCGCTCGGCCCGCATCACATGCTCCACTTCAAGAACCGCCTGAACACGGCGGACCAGCACGATTCTCGGCGCCGACGAGCAGGTGTTCCTGGAGCGGAACACGCTCGCCACGCAGGGGATCGCCGTGACGAGGATCCAGGCCCGCGAGTCCGTGCCGGACGACGGCGAGCTCGTTGGCCTCACCGTCAACTTCGGCACCGGCGGCGACCTGGCCGGCAACTGCGCCAACCAGGGCTACACGGGCGAGCTGCTCTTCTATTGCCCGAACCGCTCCGGCAGCTACACGGCGTATCGGCTCGAGGTCGTGGAACGCGTCGGCAACGACTCGTTCATTCCCGGTCACGGCGTGCTCCTGTCGAAGAGCCGGACGAGCGGGACGCCGAACGTCTGGCTGATCGACCCGAACCCGCAGGACATCGGGATGATCGACTTCTACCGGCCCGACGGGACGCCGGTGGCCGTCGTCCGCGGCGATCCGCGGCAGCTGAACGACGGCACGTTCCACGCCGGCACGCGCTCCGGGAGCGCGTACGAGTACGTGGACACCTTCAACAAGCTCCACTTCTACGTGCTCGACTCCGCCCGGGATGCCGACGGCGTGCTCAGCTACCGGCTCGCCGTGCGCCGGTTCGACAACGGCGATCCGTTCACGCGCGGGGTGGCGCTCGGCGCCGCGACGAAGACGCCGCAGCGGCAGGGCTTCCTCGCCACGTGCACCTTCCCGCTGAGGAACACGGGTCAGGCGGGTGCGGCCCCGTTCGACCACGACGTCTACCGCGTGGCGGCGACGTCGAGCAGCGCCGACTGGAAGGTGACGCTGCCGAACGCGCTCGCCGCGGCGAAGGCGGGGCAGACGGTGCAGGTGCCGGTGCAGGTGCTCCGTGACCCGCTCACGGACGACGGCGATGCCCGCACGACGGTGACGCTGACGGCGAAGTCCGAGGGCGACGCATCGAAGACGGCGACGGGCACGTGCAACGTGCACGTCCGGGACACGACGCCCGCCGGCTAGGAATGGGCGACGGGGGCGGGGCCTGGCGGCTCCGCCCCCGTGTCTACGCTGTCGCCGTGCACCGCTGCCTCGTTCTGCTCGCCGTGCTCGTGGCGGCCGCGTGTGGCGGCGGTGACGACGTGGTCGCGGGGGGAGCGGACGATCTACCCGGCCCGGTTCCGACCGGCGTCGAGTTCGCCGACCCGCCGGCCTCGGCACTGCCCGCGCCCGACTTCACGGCCGAGCTCGTCGACGGCACGGGGATTCGCGGCAGCGAGCTGTGGCGGGACCGGCCGCTGCTGCTCGTCTTCACGGCGAGCTACTGCGACCGCTGCCGCGAGATCCACAAGGCGGCGGCGGCGGCAGTCGACGAGCGCGAAGGCGCCGTCGGCCTCCTCGGGATGCTCGGCGAGGACGACGCGGCGGCGGGTCCCGAGTACGCCGAGGAGCTCGATCTCGGCCACCCCGTCGCGGTTGCAGATGAACGCGTCTGGCTGAATTACGCGGCGCGCGAGCCGGGGCTCGTCGTGCTCGTCGCGCCGGGCGGTGAGGTCGTCCGCGGGTGGCCGACCGGCGCCGGCGGCGCCGCGATCGGCGCTGCGCTCGACGAGCTGATCGAATCGTGAGCCGCCGGGTGTGGGTCGGGCTGGCGCTGCCGGCCGTGCTCGCCGCCGGCTGCGGTGGCGGCGACGACGTCGACGCACGGCTCGCGATCGTGGCCCCCGACAACAACATCCGTGCTGAGGGCGACGAGTGTGCGGGCGCGCGGCCGTTCCGCGCGATCCACCGCGGCACGGAGTTCACGGTCGAGGACGGAAGCGGCGCGGTCGTCGCCGAGGGCGAGCTGCCCACGGGCCGAGCCACCAACGCCGATCCCGGCATCGACTGGGAGTCCGACCGATTCCCGACCGTGTGCGTCTTCGACGTCGACGTCGGCCTGCCCGAGCGGGCGCGTTACCGCGTCCTGCTTCCCGGTGCGGTCCCGCTCGAGTTCGACGCGGCGCTGCTCGCTCGGGACGAGCCCGTCGAGCTGATCCTCAGCGGCTAGAGCGCCCGCCAGAGGTCGACCGTCGGGACGCTGCGGTCGAAGCCGACGGCCTCGTAGGCCGCGCGGGCGGGGATGTGCGCGTCGTCGCGTCGCGCGATCTCGACGGTCACGCCCGGACGAGCGGCTTGTACTTGATCCGGTGCGGCTCGAGCGCGTCGGCGCCGCGGGTCTCCTTCACCCACTCGGCGTACTCCTCGTAGCTGCCCTCGAACCACGTCACCTGGCTGTCCCCCTCGAAGGCGAGGATGTGCGTCGCGATCCGGTCGAGGAACCACCGATCGTGCGAGATCACCACCGCGCAGCCCGCGAAGTCGAGCAGCGCCTCCTCGAGCGCGCGCAGGGTGTCGACGTCGAGGTCGTTCGTCGGCTCGTCGAGCAGGAGCACGTTGCCGCCGCTGCGGAGCAGCTTCGCCAGGTGCACGCGGTTGCGCTCGCCGCCGGAGAGGTCGCCGACCCGCTTCTGCTGGTCGGAGCCGCGGAAGTTGAACCAGGAGACGTACTGGCGCGAGTTCACTTCCTTCTTGCCGAGCTCGATCACGTCCTGATTGCCGGAGATCTCCTTCCAGACCGTGTTCTCCGGAGTCAGGTCGGCGCGCGCCTGGTCGACATAGGCCAGCTCGACCGTGTCGCCGACCTTCAGGGCTCCCGCATCCGGTGTCTCCTCGCCGGAGATCATCCGGAAGAGCGTCGTCTTGCCGGCGCCGTTCGGGCCGATCACGCCGACGATCCCGCCCGGCGGCAGCGAGAAGGTCATGTCCTCGACGAGCAGGCGGTCGCCGAAGCCCTTGCTCACGCCCTCGGCGTCGACGACGACGTCGCCGAGCCGCGGGCCTGCCGGGATGTGGATCTCGACCTTGTCGAGCTTGACGTTCTGGTCGTCGGCGAGCAGCTTCTCGTACTGCGTCAGCCGCGCCTTCGCCTTCGCGTGGCGCGCCTTCGGGCTCGCACGCACCCACTCCAGCTCGCGGGCGAGCGTGCGGCGGCGCGCCGACTCCTGCTTCTCCTCGACCGCCAGCCGCGCCTGCTTCTGCTCGAGCCACGACGAGTAGTTGCCCTGGAACGGGATCCCCTTGCCGCGGTCGAGCTCGAGGATCCAGCCGGCGACGTTGTCGAGGAAGTACCGATCGTGCGTGACGGCGACCACGGTGCCCTTGTAGGCCTCGAGGAAGCGCTCGAGCCACGCGACCGATTCGGCATCGAGGTGGTTCGTCGGCTCGTCGAGCAGGAGCAGGTCCGGGGACGAGAGCAGCAGTCGCGCGAGCGCGACGCGGCGCCGCTCGCCGCCCGACAACGTGGTCACGTCGCGGTCGGCGTCGGGCAGCCGCAGCGCGTCCATCGCCCGGTCGAGCGTGGCTTCGAGGCTCCACGCGTCGGTGCGGTCTATCTGCTCCTGCACCTTCGCCTGCTCCTCGAGCAGCGCGTCGAAGTCCGCGTCCGGCTCCGTGAACTGCGCCGAGATCGTGTTGAAGCGGTCGAGCAGGTCGCGCAGCTCGCGGACGCCGTCCTCGACGTTCTCGCGCACCGTCCTGGCGGGGTCGAGCTCCGGCTCCTGGGCGAGCATGCCGACGGTCGCGCCCGGCGCCAGCTCGGCGATGCCGCTCGAAGGCTCCTCCAGCCCGGCCATGATCCGCAGCAGCGTCGACTTGCCGGCTCCGTTCGGGCCGAGCACGCCGATCTTCGCGCCGGGCAGGAAGCTGAGCGAGATGTTCGCCAGCACCTGCCGGTCGGGGCCGTAGAACTTGTCGGCGCGATACATCGTGAAGACGTAGTCGCTCACAATCCGCCACGATAGCCGGATGCCCGACCTCTACTTCGAGGACATCCGGCCAGGCGAGGTCTACGAGCTCGGCACGCGCACGGTCACCGAGGAAGAGCTGATCGCCTTCGCGCGCGAGTGGGATCCGCAGCCGTTCCACGTCGACCCGGAGGCGGCCAAGGAATCCGTCTTCGGCGGGCTGATCGCGAGCGGCTGGCAGACCGGCGCGATCTGGATGCGCATGTACGTCGACACGATGCTCGGATCGGCCGCTCGCGGCTCGCCGGGGATCGAGGAGCTGCGCTGGCTCGCTCCGGTGCGTCCCGGCGACACGCTCACCGGGCGGCTGACGGTGCTGGAGGCGACGCCGTCCGCGACCCGGCCGGACCGCGGCACGATCCGGATCCGCGGCGAGATGGTCAACCAGGACGGCGTCATGGTGATGGCGATGACGTCACGCGGCCACTTCGGTCGGCGGACGTGACCGGCTGCTGCGCCCGCGACGGGCAGGAGGAGTTCTTCGGCGAGAAGACCGCGGCCCACGACGCCGACAAGTACCGGCGCAAGGGGCCGGATCCGATGGCCCGCTCGCTTGCGCGCCGGGCCGCTGCGCACGGCGTCGAGGGCGCCAGCGTGCTCGAGATCGGCGGCGGCGTCGGCCAGGTCGCCCTGGAGCTGCTGAAGGCGGGCGCGGCGTCGGCCGAGGTGGTCGAGCTCCTGCCCGCGTACGAGCCGTTCGTGCGCGAGCTCGCGCACGAGGCGGGCGTGGCCGAGCGGATGGCGTTCCGGACGGCCGACCTCGTCGCCGATCCCGCGGCCGCGGCTCCCGTCGACCTCGTCGTCATGAACAAGGTCGTCTGCTGCACGCCCGACGGGGTCGCGCTCGCCGGGATCGCCGCCTCGCTCGCCCGTCGCGCGCTCGTGCTCAGCTTCCCGCGCCAGGTCTGGTGGGCGCGAGCCGGTCTCGCGACCGTGAACGGCTACCTGCGGCTGCGCCGCCGCCGCTTCCGCGTCTTCGTCCACCCGCAGGCGGCGCTCGAGGGCGCCGTCGAGGCGCACGGCCTCGCCCGCGTCTCGGAGCGGAACGGGCCGCTCTTCAGGATTGCCGCGTTCGAGCGCGTCTAGGCTTTCGCCATGAGCGAGCTCGGCCTCTTCCCGCTCGGGATCGTGCTGCTCCCGACCGAGCAGATCCCGCTGCACATCTTCGAGGAGCGCTACCAGGAGCTGATCGGCGAATGCCTGGCGGAGGAGCGCGAGTTCGGGCTCGTCTACGCCGACGAGGACGGACTGCGTGAGATCGGGACTTTTGCGGCAGTGACCGAGGTGCTCGACAAGTTCGACGACGGGCGTCTGAACATCGTCGCCGAGGGGCGCGAGCGGTTCCGTCTCGTCGAGCTCACCGAGGGGCGCTCGTTCCAGACCGGGATCGTCGAGGAGATCGCGGACGAGCCGGACGACGCGGACCCGGACGACACCGAGCACGCGCTCGAGCTCTATCAGCGCCTCGTCGAGCTGACGGGCGCCGAGGTCGAGGAGCCGCGGCTCGACGTCCCGCAGCTCTCGTTCGAGCTCGCCGGCCGCTTCGAGTTCGCTCCCGAGCTGAAGCAGCGGCTGCTGCAGCTGACCTCCGAGCGCCGCCGGATGAAGCTGCTCGCCGAGCTGCTCGCCGGCGCGGCGACGGCCGTCGAGCGCGAGCGCGAGATCGCCGAGCGCGCTCACGGCAACGGCAAGGTCGATCCCCGCGGGTGACACGTACGATGGAGACCATGGCGGTAACGACCCACGCGAAGCTCGACGTCCAGCGCATCCGCGCCGATTTCGCCTACCTCGAGGAGCTCTCGAACGGGAAGCCCGTCGCGTTCCTCGACTCGGCCGCGTCGACCCAGAAGCCGCGCCAGGTGCTGGACGCGCTCCGGGACTTCTACGAGCACCGGTACGCGAACGTGCACCGCGGCGTCTACCGGCTCGCCGAGCGTGCGACCGAGGGCTACGAGGGCGCGCGCGAGAAGGTGCGCGCGTTCGTCAACGCCCCCTCCACGCGTGAGGTCGTCTTCACGCGCAGCGCCACCGAGGGCATCAACCTGGTCGCCTACGCCTGGGGTCTCGAGAACCTCGGCCCCGGCGACGTGGTCGTGATCACCGAGCTCGAGCACCACTCGAACTTCGTCCCCTGGCAGTTCGTCGCCAACCGCACCGGCGCCAGCTTCCGGCACATCCCGATCGATGACGCAGGCGAGCTGCAGCTCGACGCGCTCGACGAGATCGCCGCGTCGGGGAAGGTCAAGGTCGTCGCCAACAACCTCGTCTCGAACTCGCTCGGGACGATCAACCCGGTCGAGAAGCTGGCCGCCTGGGCGCACGAGCAGGGCGCGATCATGGTCGTCGACGCCGCGCAGGCGGCGCCGCACCGGGCGATCGACGTCCAGGCGCTCGGCTGCGACTTCCTCGCCATCTCCTCGCACAAGCTGTGCGGGCCTTCCGGCGTCGGCGCGCTCTGGGGCAAGGCCGAGCTGCTCGAGCAGATGTCGCCGTTCAACCTCGGCGGCGAGATGATCCGCTCGGTGGCGCTCGACCGGACGAGCTGGAACGAGCTCCCGTACAAGTTCGAGGCCGGCACGCCCGCGATCGCGGAGGCGTACGGCTTCGGCGTCGCGATCGACTACCTCTCCGAGATCGGGCTCGACGCGATCGAGCGGCACGAGCACGAGCTGACCGAGTACGCGCTCGGGAAGCTCTCGGAGCTCGATTTCGTGCGGGTCTTCGGGCCTCCGCTCGAGCGCCGCGCGGGGATCGTCTCCTTCGACGTGACCGGGATCCACCCGCACGACGTCGCCCAGATCCTCGACTGGGAGGGCGTTGCCGTCCGCGCCGGCCACCACTGCACGCAGCCGCTGATGGCTCGCCTCGGCGTCGCCGCGACCACGCGAGCGAGCTTCTACCTCTACACGATTCCCGAGGAGATCGACCGCCTGGTCGACGGGTTGCACAAGGTCAAGCAGCACCTGGGATAGCCGTGTCGGAATTCGACCAGCTCTACAGAGAGGTCATCCTCGACCACTACAAGAACCCGCGCGGACACGGGCTGCTCGACGCTGCCGACGCGCAGGCAGAGGGCCAGAACCCGCTCTGCGGCGACGAGGTGACGGTCTCGCTCCGCTTCGACGGCGAGACGATCTCCGAGGTCGGCTTCGAAGGCCGCGGCTGTGCGATCTCGCAGGCGGCGACGTCGATGTTGACGGAGATCGTGGTCGGGCGGAACGCCGAGGACGTGGCGCGGATGCCGAAGGAGGAGCTGCTCGAGGAGATCGGGATCCCGCTGACGCCGGTGCGGCTCAAGTGCGCGCTGCTCGGCCTCGGCGTCCTCAAGGTGGCCCTGCACAAGTCGAAGGGGACGCCGCTGCCGGACGAGTGGACGCAGGGCGACGACCTGACAATCTCGTGACGGTCGACGTCTGCCCGGTCGCCGAGCTGCCGCCGGGGCACGTGAAGATCGTCTGGTCGGGGCCGCTCGCGATCGGGGTCTACAACTGCGATGGCAGCTACTACGCGATCGAGGACCGCTGCTCGCACGACGACGGGCCGCTCTGCGAGGGTGTGTGGGAGGAGGACGAGTGCGTCGCCGTCTGCCCGCGCCACGGCTCCCGTTTCGACATCAAGACGGGGCGGCCGCTGACTCTGCCGGCCTACGAGCCCGTCGACACGTTCCCGGTTCGCGTCGAGGACGGCTGGGTGAAGGTCGAGGTCTAGCCCTGGTCGAGCCGCCGCGGCTCACGCTGTCATGGTACGTCGCGGCCGCCTGCTACATTCCGGATATCCGCGGAAAGGAGGTGGTCCGGCAGTGGAGATTTCCAGTACGGGCAGTGGAGGTGTCAGCCGGTAGGGACGTGCCCCTAGAACCTGCAAGGGGAATCGTCTAGCCAGCGTAGGGGGCTCGCGGATGACGGTGCCGACACGGCACCTGACGCGCCGCTTCGGCAGGAAGCGTCTCTGCCAATACAGGCTGGTACCGAGGATCTGAGGGCCGCGAAAGCGGCCCTCGGTCTGGTCCGGGACGCTCAGTCCTTCGCGGTCGCGCGGCGCAGCTGCTCGTCCAGGGGGACGAGTGGGAGCCCGAACGTGTCGACGGCGTCCGAGTTCGAAACGACGTTGTCGTCGGCCGCGAGCATCTTCAACTGGTCGCGCGTCACCGGCGGCTTCGGCAGCTTCTCCATCACCGCCGCCTGGATCCGCATCAGCCCGAAGGGAACGTGCAGGCTCGGCCTGTTCGTGCCCAAGGCCTGCTTCAGCCGCGACCAGAACTCGTTCCACGTGACCACGTCGGGGCCGCCCAGCTCGAACGTCCGGTTCGCCGCCTCCGGCTTCTCGACCGACGCGGCGAAGTACGCCGCCACGTCCTCGACCCAGATCGGCTGGATCCGCTGCGTCCCCGGGCCGACGATCGGCGTCACGGGCGCGAGCTTGGCGATCTTCTTGAACTGGCCGAGCGCCCCGCCCTCGGGCCCGAAGATGAAGCTCGGCCGGAGGATCACGTGCTCGAGCCCGGAGGCCTTCACGTCCTGCTCCATCTGCCACTTCGCGCCGTAGTAGGGGACGAGGTCCTTCGTCTCCTCGGTCGTCCCGAGCGCCGACATCAGGACGAAGCGGCGCACGCCGGCGCCGCGCGCGGCCTCGAGCAGGTCGCGCGTCCCCTGCTCCATCACGCTCCTGAACTCCTCCGGCTTGCCGGTCAGGATCGCGACGAGGTGGACGACCGCCTCCTGGCCCTCGGCGGCTGCGCGGAGGCTGGCCGCGTCGGTCATCGAGCCCTCGACCGCCTCCTGGCTCGTCAGGGCGGCGCTCGAGCCCGCGGTGTGCTCGAGCACACGCACGGTGTGGCCGGCGTCGATCAGGCGCTGGACGACCCAGGGGCCGACGAAGCCGGTCGCGCCGGTGACGAGAATCCTCATGACTCGAAGTTCTTCCAGTAGCGGCTCGGCGTCGGGCCTTTTTGGCCCTGATACTTCGAGCCGAGCCCGCCGGAGCCGTAGGGGTGCTCGGCCGGCTCGGTGAGCTGGACGAACGAGAGCTGGCCGATCTTCATCCCGTGGTAGATCGTGATCGGGAGGTTGGCGACGTTCGAGAGCTCGAGCGTGACGTGGCCGTCCCAGCCCGGGTCGATGAAGCCGGCGGTCGAGTGGATCAGGAGGCCGAGCCGCCCGAGCGAGCTCTTCCCCTCCAGGCGCGCGACGAGGTCGTCGGGCAGCCGCACCCGCTCGAGCGTCGAGCCGAGCACGAATTCGCCCGGATGCAGGATGAACGGCGTCTCGTCGTCGATCTCGACGAGCTCGGTCAGCTCCTCCTGCTCCTGCTTGACGTCGATGAACGGGTAGCGGGAGTTGCGGAACACCCGGAAGTAACGGTCGACGCGCACGTCCAGACTCGACGGCTGCATCAGGGAGTCGTCGTACGGCTCGACCTCGATCCGTCTCTCGTCGAGCAGGCGGCGGATCGTGACGTCGCTGAGAACCACGCGCGGATTCTAAGGTCCGTTGCAAAACCAACGTTTTCCACATAACGTTCCCGCCCCGTGTCGATGCTGTTCCAGCAGATGGAGCCGAACGAGCGGTTCCGCGCACGCCGTGAGGCGGCACGCCGTCGACGCAGGCGCCGTCGCGGCGTCGCCTTCGGGCTCCTGCTCGGGGTGACGGCGACTGCGACGCTCGGAGCGCGCTTCGTGATCGACGACGAGCCGGCCGCAAACGCAGACGTGAGGGAGACGCCCGCCGAGAAGCCGGCGGCCAAGTCCGTCCCGGTCAAGCAGCCGCGGGCGCTCCCGGACGAGGTCCGCGGGATCCACGTGACGATGGCGCTCGCGTCGCTCGACGGCAAGCTCGCCGAGTATCTGAAGCTCGTCGACGAGGGGATGAACACGATCCAGCTCGACGTCAAGGACGAGAACGGCGAGATCGGCTTCATCCCGTCCGCCGTGCCGCTCGCGAGTGCTGTCGGCGCGGCGAAGCCGTACTACCGTCCCCGCGAGGCGGCGAAGCTGGTCCACCGCAAGGGCGTCTACCTGATCGGCCGCGTCGTCACATTCGAGGACCCGCGCCTCGCCGAGGGCAAGCCCGCGCTCGCGATCAAGAACCCGGACGGCTCCGTCTGGCACAACCACGCGGGTCTGGGCTGGACGAACCCGTACGACAAGCGCGTCTGGGATTACAACGTCTCGATCGCCGAGGTCGCCGCGCGGGCCGGATTCGACGAGATCCAGTTCGACTACGTCCGCTTCCCGACCGACGGCGAGGTCGACTCGATCGTCTATCCGAAGAAGACGGCGACCCCGCCCGGCTGGGTGATCGCGCAGTTCGTCCACTACGCGACTCAGCGTCTGAAGCCGCTCGGCGTGCGCGTCTCGGCCGACGTCTTCGGCCTCTCCGCCACGCGCGACCTCGGTATCGGTCAGATCCCGCGGCGGCTCTCGAAGTACGTCGACGCGATCTACCCGATGGTCTACCCGTCCCACTACGGCTCCGGCGAGTACGGCCTCGAGAACCCGAACGCGTCGCCGGGCGCCACCGTCGAGTGGTCGCTGGCCGACTTCCGGCGTGAGCTGAAGCAGGGGAAGGCCGAGCTGATTCCGTGGCTGCAGGACTTCTCCTACGGACGCACGTACCGGCCCGCAGACGTGAAGGCGCAGATCGAGGCGGCCCGCCTGATGGGCGCACGCGGCTACCTGCTCTGGAACCCGCTCGGGATCTACACGCCGGGCGCTCTCGCACCGGCCTCGTAACACGCGTTACACTCGCGACCCAATGGCCATCGGCGACGTGATGAGGACGCGTGTCGTGACCGTCGAGCCGGGCGACTCCGCTCGCCTGGCGGTGCTGCGAATGCTCGAGGAAGGCGTCGGCTCGGTGGCGGTCTGCGACGCTGGCCGGCTCGTCGGCATCTTCACCGAGCGCGACGTGCTCGCGCTCGCGGGCGACGGCACCGATCTCGACGCGGTCAACGTCGGCGACGTGATGACGCGCGATCCGATCACGGTCGACGCCGACGTGCAGATCCTGGACGCCGCGCGGCTGATGGGCGAGCGGAAGATCCGCCACGTCCCCGTCGTCAAGGGCGAGCACCTGCTCGGGATGGTCGGCATCCGCGACGTGCTCGGCAGCCTCGTCGAGCGGGCCTGGCAGGCCCGGGACAGCAACGCGCACGACACGGCGCGCTCGCTCTTCCGGCGCGACTGACTCGCTTCCGCGCGATCGAAGACCCCTAAAGAGTCGCTTCGCTCCGCCTAGGGCGCCAGCCTGGTTCTTGACCAGCCGTCGCCGCCGCGCTCGTAGCGGACGCGGTCGTGGAGGCGGTCGTCCCCGTGCTCCCAGAACTCGTACGCGCCGGCGACGAGTCGGAGCCCACCCCACGCCTGCGGCAACGGCACGTCCTCGCCGAACCGCGCCTGCGCCTCGGCGTAGAGCCGCTCCAGCTCCGCACGGTCGGCGAGCGGCCGGCTCTGCGGCGAGGCCCACGCCGCCAGGCGGCTCCCCAGCGGCCGGGTGCGGAAGTACGCCTCGGACTCCTCGGTCGTGACCCGCTCGACGCGGCCCTCGATCCGCACCTGCCGCCCGAGCGGCTGCCAGTGGAAGAGGAGCGCCGCGTGCGGGTTTGCCGCTAGCTCGACGCCCTTCCGGCTCTCGTAGTTCGTGTGGAAGGCGAAGCCTCGCTCGTCGGCGCCCTTCAGCAGCACCATTCGCACCGACGGCCGGCCCTCGGGTGTCGCGGTCGCGAGCGCCATCGCCTCGGGAACGGCGACGGCGCCGGCGCGTGCGGCCTCGAACCAGCGCTCGAACTGCCGCAGCGGGTCGGGATCGAGGTCGCGCTCCTCCATCGCTCCGAGAGTATTCGCCGCTGAGCTACGCTGCTCAACCGATGGCGACGACGAAGACGATCGAGATTCGCACGGCCGTTCCCGGCCCGCGCTCGCAGGCGATCCTGGAGCGGAAGCAGCGCGTGATCGCGAACGCGAAGTCGATCGTGCTCCCGATCGTCGCGCACGAGGGCCGCGGCGCCACGCTGACCGACGTCGACGGCAACACGTTCATCGACTTCACCGGCGGCGTCGGCTGCCTCAACACCGGCCACTCGCATCCCCGCGTCGTCGAGGCCGCCACCGAGCAGCTGGCGCGGTTCGCGCACACCGACTTCACCGTCGTGCCCTATGAGCCGTACGTCGAGCTCGCCGAGCGCTTGCTCGCGAAGGCACCTCTTGGCGCCCCCGGGAAGGCCGTGTTCTTCAACGCCGGCACCGAGGCCGTCGAGAACGCCGTCAAGTTCGCGCGCCTCTACACGAAGCGACCCGCCGTGATCGCCTTCGACGGTGCGTTCCACGGCCGCACGCTGCTCTCGATGACCTTGACCTCGCGGCCGCACCCCTACAAGGCGGGGATGGGCCCGCTGGCGCCGGAGGTCTACCGTGCGCCGTTCCCGTCCGACTACCGCGGCCCCGACACCGAGACCGCGCTGGCCGAGCTCCGCCAGATGTTCCTGACCCAGGTCGCCGCCGAGCAGGTCGCGGCGATCATCGTCGAGCCCATCCAGGGCGAGGGCGGCTTCCTGCCCGCGCCGCAGGCGTTCCTCGAGGGTCTCCGCTCGATCTGCGACGAGCACGGCATCTGCCTGATCGCGGATGAGGTGCAGACGGGTTTCGCTCGCACCGGGAAGCTGTTTGCGATCGAGCACTCCGGCGTCGAGCCCGACCTGATCACCGTCGCGAAGTCGATCGCCGCCGGTCTGCCGCTCTCCGGCGTGCTCGGGAAGGCGGAGATCATGGACGCCGCTCACGACGGCGCCGTCGGCGGCACCTACGTCGGCAACCCGGTCGCTCAGGCCGCCGCGCTCGCCGTCCTCGACGTGATCGAGGAGGAGAACCTGAACGACCGCGCCGTCCAGATCGGCGAGGCGCTGCGGGCACGGATGCTGGCCTGGCAGGAGCGCTTCGCCGCGATCGGCGACGTCCGCGGGGTCGGCGCGATGCTCGCGCTCGAGCTCGTCGAGGACCGGGCGACGAAGCAGCCGGCGCCGCAGCTGGCACAGGCCGTGATCGAGGCGTCGATGCAGCGCGGCCTCCTCCTGCTGAAGGCCGGCGTGCACGGGAACGCGATCCGGGTGCTGTGCCCGCTCGTGCTCACGGACGCCGAGCTGGACGAGGCGCTCGGCGCCTGGGAAGACGCGCTCGCACACGTGCTGGCGTAGGTTTTCGGGCAGCGGGAAGGCTGGGTTGGTGGCTGTGAGCCAGGTGATTGCGGGCCGATACGAGCTGAAAGAGACGGTCGGGGCGGGCGGCATGTCGACCGTCTACTGCGCCTTCGACACGCTGCTCGAGCGGAACGTCGCGCTCAAGGTGCTGCACGATCAGTACGGCGGCGACGAGGAGTACGTCGAGCGCTTCCGCCGCGAGGCTCGCGCGGTCGCGCAGCTCTCACATCCGAACATCGTCACCGTGATCGACCGCGGCGAGGAGGACGGCAAGCAGTTCATCGTCTTCGAGCTCGTCGACGGCGAGAATCTGAAGGAGCTCGTCGCGCGCGGCGGGCCGCTGCCCGTCCGGCGGGTGCTCGAGCTCGGCCTCGAGGTCGGGCGTGCGCTCGCGTTCGCGCACGCGCAGGGCCTGATCCATCGCGACGTGAAGCCGCAGAACGTGCTCCTGAACGGCGACGGCCTCGCGAAGGTGACCGACTTCGGGATCGCCCGCTCGATCGACGCGGTCGGCCAGACCGAGACGGGGACGGTGCTGGGGACGAGCCACTACATCGCCCCGGAGCAGGCGCGCGGCGAGCGCGTGGACGCCCAGACCGACGTCTACTCGTTCGGCGTCGTCCTGCACGAGCTGCTCACCGGCGCGGTGCCCTATCCCGGCGACAACTTCCTCTCGGTCGCGATGAAGCACGTCAACGACCCGGTGCCGAGCGTGCTCGACACCCGCCCTGATGTGCCGATCCGGCTCGCGACGCTGATCGAGCGCTGTCTCGCGAAGCAGCCCGCCGACCGCCCGGCTTCGATGGACGAGGTCGTCGCCGAGCTCGAGGCCGTGCAGGCCGACCTCGACGCCAGGGAGGACGGCGAGGGGACGATGATCATGCGCAAGCCGCCGGTGGTCCCTGCGCGACCGCCCGAGCAGAAGCGGCGCTCGCCTCGCGACCGCCGCACGCCGCTCTGGCTGCTCCTCCTCGGACTGCTGCTGCTCGCAGCCGCGGTCGGGGGAATCCTGCTCGCGACCCTCGGCGACGACTCGCCCGGCAGCGCTGCGGACGGAGCTCCGGTGACGCTGCAGGGCGTCGCCTCCTACGACCCACCTCCCGGTGACAACGAGGAGCACAGCGAGCGCGTCGCCGACGCGACCGACAGCGACCCGGCGACCTATTGGACGACGGAGAGCTACCGGGGGGCGTTCTCGAAGCCCGGCGTCGGCCTCGTCCTGAAGGTCGACGGCGCCCCGCAGAGGCTGACGCTGACGACCGACACGCCCGGCTTCAACGCGGAGATCCGGGCGGGGAACTCACCCGACGGCCCGTTCGACACGGTCGTCGCCGGCGACGCGAGGACCGCTGCGACGACGACGTGGGAGCTCGGCGACACCGATGCGCCCTACTTCGTCGTCTGGATCACCGACCTCGACGGCGTCGCGCACGTGAACGAGGTCACGGCCTCGTCCTAGTCCTAGTACTCGAGGCTCGAGCGCCGCTCATGGCGTTCGAGCGCGAGCTCGATCAGGCGGTCGAGAAGCTCGCCGTACGGGATCCCCGACGCCTCGAAGAGCCGCGCATAGACGCTCGTCGAGGTGAAGCCCGGGATCGTGTTGATCTCGTTGACCACGACCTCGCCGTCCTCGCGGACGAAGAAGTCGACCCTGGCCATCCCCTCGCACTCGGTCGCGATGAACGAGTCGACTGCGAGCGCCTGGACGCGGGCCGCCGTCTCCTCCGGGATCCGGGCCGGGACGATGATGTCCGATCCGCCCGCGTCGTACTTGGCCGCGTAGTCGTACCACTCGGCATGGGGGACGATCTCCCCGACCACCGACGCGAGCGGCGCCGGTCGGACGTTGCCGAGCACGCCGCACTCGACCTCCGTGCCGGCGACGAACTCCTCCACCAGCACCTTCTCGTCGTGGCGGCGCGCGAGCGCGACGGCCGCCTCGAGCTCGGCCTCGTCGTGCGCCTTCGAGATCCCGACCGAGGAGCCGAGCCGCGCCGGCTTGACGAAGACGGGATAGCCGAACGGGTTCCGGATCTCGTCGCCGAGCCGCAGCGTCTCGTTGCGGGCGACCGGGATGCCGCGGTCGCGCAGCACCGCCTTGAACAGATCCTTGTCCATGCAGAGCGCCGAGGCCGCGACGCCCGCGCCGACGTAGGGGACGCCCGCCAGCTCGAGCAGGCCCTGCACGGTGCCGTCCTCGCCGAACGGCCCGTGCAGCACGGGCAGGACGACGTCGACGGCGCCGAGCGCCTCGGCCGGCTTCGAGTCGGCGAGCACCGGCAGCGTCTCCGCCACGGGACTTTGCAACAAGTTGTTGCTTGGACTCTCGAGCGCCCAGCGGCCGTCCCGGTCGATCGCGATCGTCGTCGTCTCGTAGCGCTCCGGGTCGAGCGCCTCGAGCACGGAACGGGCGGACGCGAGCGAGATCTCGTGCTCGCTGGAGCGGCCGCCTGCGACGACGGCGACGCGGATCCGCCGGCTCACGGCGTTGTCGTCGTCCCGGTCTGCTCCTCGAAGCGGCCGACCACGATCACGACCGTGGTGCCCTGCTCGGCGCTCGTGCCGCCCTCCGGGTCCTGCGAGAGCACGCGGCCGTCGAGGTCCTGGGAGTCGACGATCTCCTCCACCGTCTGCACTTCGAAGCCTGACTGCGTCAACTGGGCCGCCGCGTCCTCCTCGCTCAAGCTCGTCACGTCCGGGACCTGCGAGGTCTGCGGGCCCTTCGAGACCTGGAGGGTGATCACGGAGCCCTTCGCCTGCTGTGTGCCGGAGGCGGGGTTCTGGCCGACGACGACGCCCTCCGGCTGCTCGGCGTCGTCGACGTCCGTGCGCGAGACGGCGAAGCCGGCGCCCTGGAGCGTCGACTCCGCGCTCTCGAAGGGCATCCCGATCACGTTCGGGACGGAGACCGGCTTCGGCCCCATCGAGTAGTTGACGCGCACGGCCGTTCCCTCCAGCACCTCGGTCCCCGCCTTCGGGCCCGTCGCGAGGACGGTGTCGACGGGCTCGAGCGAGTTGACGCCGACCGGGTTCGCCTCCAGGCCCGCTGCGGTCAGCTCGGAGACGGCCTCGTCGCGGTCGCGGCCGACGACATTGGGCACGACCACCTTCTTCGGCCCGGTCGAGACCGTGATCGTGACGAAGTTGCCGCGCTCGATCCGGTCGCCCGGCTGCGGATCCTGCGCGAAGACCTGTCCGACGGGCACCTCGGCGTTGTCGGTGCGCTCGACGAGCTCCTTCAGCCCCGCCTCCTGGATCTGCTGGACGGCGAGCCGCTCGACGCTGCCGACGACGTCCGGGACGGCGACGGGCTTCGCGGCGCTCAGCTGCGACTGCACCTCCTGCCAGGCGAACCAGCCGCCGACGAGCGCGAGCGCGACGACGAGCGCGCCGAGGAGCCAGGGCCAGATCGCGCGGCGCCGGGCCGGCTCGTCGTACTCGTAGTAGCGGCCGGGCGTGTAGGTCGTGGCCGCGGGGACGGCGGGCCGGATCGTGGTTGCCGCCTCGTCGGCGCCTGCGAGCACCGTCGTCGCCGCCTCGGCGGTTTCGGCGGAGACGCCGATCCCGCGGGCGATCCGCTCGAGGTCGGAGTCCATCTCCTCGGCCGAGTGGTAGCGGTCGGCCGGGTCCTTTGCGAGCGCGCGCAGGGCGACGTAGTCGAGGTCGCGCGGGATCTCGGGTCGGTGCGACGAGGGCGGCGCCGGCACCTGCGAGAGGTGCTTCATCGCGATCTCGACCGGCGTCTCGCCGTTGAACGGGACGCCGCCGGTGAGCAGCTCGTAGAGGACGATCCCGGTCGAGTAGAGGTCGGAGGTCTGGTCGACCGGCGCTCCGCGCGCCTGCTCGGGCGACAGGTACTGCGCCGTGCCGATGATCGAGCCGGCCTCGGTCATCTGGCTGGCCGCGCCCGCGCGCGCGATCCCGAAGTCCATCACCTTGACGCGGCCCTCGCCGTCGACGATCACGTTGTGGGGCTTGATGTCGCGGTGGACGATCCCGTTCCGGTGCGCGAAGCGGAGCGCCGAGAGGATCTGGCGCGTGTAGTCGATCGCGATCCCGAGCGGCGACGGCCCACGCGCGACGAGCAGCTCCTTCAGCGTCCGCCCCTCGACGTACTCCATCGCGATGTAGTACGTCCCCTCGGCCTCGCCGCGGTCGTAGATCGAGACGATGCTCGGATGCGAGAGCCCGGCGGCGTTCTGCGCCTCGCGGCGGAATCTTTCGACGAACTGCTCGTCGCGGGCGTGCCGGTCGTCGAGGATCTTGATCGCGACACGGCGCCCGAGCTCCTGGTCCGAGGCGAGGTAGACATTCGCCATCCCGCCCGAGCCGAGCTTCCTGATGATCAGGTAGCGCCCGTCGAAGAGGCTGTCGATGAGGTGGTCGCCGGAGGCCATAAAAGGACAGGTTAGGAGTTCGCCGCTGACCCGAGAATGGCCTGCAAGACGTCCCGGGCGACCGGCGCGGCGGTCTGGCCGCCGGTCGAGTTCTGCTGCTCGACGACGGCTGCGATCGCGACCTGGGGGCGGTTCTTGCCCGCGTAGGCGATGAACCAGGTCGTGTTCAGGCCGGCGATCCCGGTCTCGGCAGTGCCGGTCTTGCCGGCGACCGTGAAGCCGGAGATCTGGGCCGCGGTGCCGGTGCCCTCCTCGACCGCGTCCTTCATCATCGCCCCGACGGCCCGCGCGGTCGCGGGCTTGATCGCGCGGTCGAGCACTTCCGGTTTCGAGCGGACGAGCACCCGTCCGTCGGGCGCGACGATCCGGTCGATCACCTGCGGCTTCATCACGAGGCCGTCGTTCGCGATCGTGGCCGCGACCATCGCCATCTGCAGCGGCGTCACGAGCAGGCGCTCCTGCCCGAAGGCGAGGCGGCCGGGATCGACGTCGGTGTCCGCGGCCGGGTCGAAGAGCTTCGTGCCCTTGTAGATGCCGCTGGGCGCGCGCTCGTCCGCCGGCGTCTCCAGCGGCGGCAGCGCGTAGAAGCCGAAGCGCTTCATGTACTCGACGAGGAACCGTGCGCCCAGCTCCTTGCCGATGTTGCAGAAGACGGAGTTGACCGAGTTGACGAGCGCCGTGTGCAGGTCGAGCCGACCGAACGGCCGCGTGGTGTCGTAGTTGTTCACCCGCTTCCCGTAGACCTCGCAGTAGCCGGGGTCGACGAACTCGGAGTCGGGCTGGAAGCGGCCCGCGTCGATCGCGGCCGACGCGGTCACGACCTTGAAGATCGAGCCCGGCGCGTACAGGCCCGCGGTGGCGCGGTTGAGGAGCGCGTCCGGCCGACGGCACTCGGCGGTGACGCTCGTGACCTGGTCGAAGTTCTCCTCGACGAGGTTCGGGTTGTACGTGGGCGAGGAGTACATCGCGAGCACCTTGCCCGTGTCGGGCTCGAGCGCCACGACCGCGCCGCAGCGGCGGCCGAGCGCGTTCTGGGCGGCGCGCTGCGCGCGGGGGATGAGCGTCAGCCGGAGCGCGTTGCCCTTGATCGTGGCGCCCTTCGCCTTGTCGACGAAGGTCTCGAGCACGGTCGAGAGGTTCGCGTTCTGGCCGGTCAGATAGTCGTTCATCGAGCGCTCGAGACCCGTGCGGAAGCGCTCCTGCGTCGAGTAGCCGACGACGTGGGCGGCGAGCCCGCGCTGCGGATAGACGCGGAAGTAGAACGTGCGCCCGCCCTTCTTCTCGGGCCGGTTCGTCGCCCAGACGATCCCGTTGCCGCGGATCTCGCCGCGGTCGATCGTGAACTGCGCGACCCGCTCGATCTGGTTGTCCTGCCGGTCGGCGAGGTCGCCGGCCGCCCAGGCCTGCCAGTACGTCGTCGCGACGACGAGCGCGACGATCATGCCGACGCCGGTGAGCGCGAGCCGCGTGATCTGCTTGTTCACGTGCGACCCCTCATGGCCGACCCCGTGCCGCCTGCATGTTCGCGCGGTTGGAGACCAGCAACAGGAGCGCGAGCAGGATGAAGTTGGCGACGACGCTGGAGCCGCCGTAGGAGACGAACGGCAGCGTGATCCCCGTCAGCGGGATCACGCGCAGGACGCCGCCGACGATGATGAACGTCTGCAGCGCGAAGCCGAAGGTGAGCCCGGCCGCGAGCAGCTTCGAGAAGCCGTCGTCGGCGAGCAGCGCCACCCGGAAGCCGCGCGCGACGAAGAGCATGAAGACGAGCAGGAGGCCGGCAGCCCCGACGAGCCCGAGCTCCTGGGCGATCGCCGAGTAGATGAAGTCGGTGTTGAGGTAGGGGATGATCGGGTCGCCGCCGGTCGTCGTGAACGTGCCCTTGCCGAGGCCGGTGCCCGCGAAGCCGCCGTTGCCGATCGAGTAGAGGCTCTTCACGAGCTGGAAGGAGCCGCAGTCCTGGCGGAGCGCGAGCTCGCCCGTCTGCGCGCAGAAGACGGGGTCGTCCGTCCAGGGGTTGAGCCAGATCGTCACCCGCTCCTGCACGTGCGAGACGTAGCGGTAGATGAAGGCTGCGCCGCCGACGAACAGCGCCAGCCCGGCGAGCACGTACGCCGCGCGTCCGGTGGCGACGTAGAGCATCGCGAGGAAGATCCCGAACTGGAGCAGCGCGCTGCCGAGATCGTTCGTCTGGACGAGCACGAGCATCGCTGCGCCCCAGATCAGGAACAGCGGCCCGAAGTCCTTCAGCCGTCCCTGCGCGAGCGCCTCCCGCTTGTCGCGCAGGTAGCCGGCGAGAAAGATGATCAGGAAGATCTTGGCCAGCTCGCCGGGCTGGAACTGGAACGAGCCCACCTTCACCCACAGCCGCGCGCCGTTGATCGTCTGGCCGATCCCCGGCAGCGCCGGCAGCACCATCAGCAGGATCGCCGTGATCCCGAACAGGTACTTGTACTGCTCGAGGATCCGGTAGTCGCGCCGAAGCGCAATCAGCGTCAGCGAGAAGAGGACGACGCCGATCACGATCCAGAGGCTCTGGCGGAAGGCGTCGTCGGGCTCGAGCCGGTAGATCAGCGTCACGCCGATCGCGGAGAGCAGCGCCCCCAGCGGCAGCAGCACCGGATCGGCGTAGGGCGCGGCGTAGCGGACGACGAGGTGCGCCGCGAGGTAGAGGGCCATGAAGATGCCGGCGTACGTGAGCGAGGTCGCATCGAGCTCCGACGGCTCCGACCCCGCGATGTAGACGCTGGCAAAGCCGATCGCCGTGAGCAGGCCGACGGCGGTCAGGTTCAGCAGCTCGCGGTTTCTCAGCGACATCGTCGTCCGGCGATCAGCGGGTCAATCCCCAGAGTGCCAGCGCGATCAACGCCACCAGCAGGAGGATCAGGAGCACGAGCGGGAAGATCCGGCGGCGCGGCTCGGGCCGGCTCGCCGCTTCCGCCTCGACCCGCTCGAAGTGCTCCTCGACGACCGCGGCGGGGATCACCGCCGTGTCGACGGCGGGCACGGCGTCGAGCGGCGAGAGCGTGTCCTCGTCGTCGTCGGGGATCGTTGCCTGCGGCTGCGTCTGGCCCAGGTCGGGGGCATCGGTGCGGCCGGCGATCTGGAAGAGGACGACGGTGATGTTGTCCTCGCCGCCGCCCGCGTTGGCGGCGCTCACGAGCGCATGGGCGGCGTCGTCGAGGTCGCGGCTGTCCTCGACGGCGGCGAGGATGTCGCGCGTCGACGTCATGTCCGTGAGCCCGTCGGAGCAGAGGAGGTAGATGTCGCCGTACTCCGCCTCGACGGTGAACGTGTCGACGTCGACGTCGGGCTCGGTTCCGAGCGCCCGGGTGATCACCGAGCGCTGCGGGTGCGACTCGGCCTCCTCCGGCGAGAGCCGGCCGCTGCGGACCAGCTCGCCTACGAGCGAGTGGTCGTCGGTCAGCTGCTCCAGCTCGCCGCCGCGAACGCGGTAGGCGCGCGAGTCGCCGACGTGGCCGAAGGCGATCGTGCCGTCGGCGTTGTCGAGGAGCGCGACCGTCATCGTCGTCCCCATCCCCGATGTGGCCGCGTCCTCGTTCGAGCGCTGGAAGACGCGCCGGTTCGCCTCCTGGATCAGCGAGGCGACCCTCTCCTCGCCGCGTTCGTCGCCGGTCGCCTCCTCCAGCACCGCCGCCGCGAGGCCGGACGCGACCTCGCCGGCCTGGGCGCCGCCCATCCCGTCCGCGATCGCGAAGAGCGGCGGCTCGCAGACGTAGGCGTCCTCGTTCCGGCGGCGCCGGCGTCCGGGGTCGGTGACGCCGGCGAACGCCGCCAGCATCAGACCTCCACCCTGAAGTCGGTCTGGCCGACGCGGACGACGTCGCCCTTGGCAAGCCGCCTCGGCGTCGTCACCCGGGCACCGTTGACGAAGGTGCCGTTCGTCGAGCCGATGTCCTCCACCCAGAGCCCGTCGCGCTTGGACTCGAAGCGCGCGTGCTGCGCGGAGGCGAACTCGTCGCCCTCGAGCGGGACCTCGTTCTGCCCGCCGCGGCCGACCGCGACGGGCATCGCTTCGACGGGCACCTCCTCGCCGGCGTCGAGCGCCGGGCTCTTGAGCACGACCAGCTTCGCCCGCTTCGCAGGCGTCAGCCCGAGGCTCGCCGCCTCGCCGGGGCCGATGATCACGCTCTCCTGCGCCGGCCCGGCGCGGAAGTCCCGGCTCGCGCTGCGGACGATCCGCCAGATGAAGAGGTAGAGCAGGACGATGAAGCCGATCTTGAGGACGAGCAGCGCCTCGTCGACGTCGACGTTCACGCGCGCCCCTCGCCGGCGGCGGCTCCCGCCCGGCAGAGCCGGGCTCCGCCGCCGCCTGACGCCGCTCGCAGCACCCGGCTCTCCGGGGCCGTACCCCGCGTACTGTCCCCTCCGGCCGGGCACTGCGAGCGACGCCCGAGGAACGCGCGTTTCAAGCCTTGACCGTCCGCTTGCCGAAGACGAGCTCGGTCGCGCCGAGGGTGATCGTGTCGCCGTCGTCGAGCTTCGAGCGCTGGACGCGCTTCCCGTTCAGCTCGGTCCCGTTCGTCGAGCCGAGGTCGACGAGCCACCAGCTGCCGCCCTCGCGCCGCAACTCGGCGTGCCGGCGCGAGACGTTCGCGTCCTCGACCTGGATGTCGCTGTCCTTCGAGCGGCCGAGCACGACCTTGGCACCCTCGAGCGCATGCGTGCGCCCGTTCATCGTCAGCGAGAAGACCTCGTCCTCGACGCCGAGCTCGGCCGCCGACACCGCCTCGGTCGGCTGCGGCGGCTTCGCCTTGTAGATCATCGTCGCGCCCGGCTCGACCTGGGCGTCGGGCTCGTCCAGCTGCGGGCCGCGCTTGCCCTCGGGCTGCACCATCCGCGTCGCGATCCCGAACTCGCCGATCGAGAGATCGGCGTCGGTCAGCATCAGCACGTTCGGCGGTGTCAGCATCGCGTAGCTCTCCCGCCGCGCGTGCTCGATCAGGTGGTCCTGCAGCTCGCCGATCAGGGAGCCCTCGTAGCCGGCGAACTGCTCGCGATCGGTCTCGGAGAGATAGACGGAGTACTCGTTCGGGACGTAGACGCGTGAGACGGAGATCGTCCGGTGCTCGTCCATCTCCTTCGCGAGCTTGCGCGCGAGCTCGACCGGCTGGACGTGTGTGCGGAAGGCGCGGCCGAACATCCCCTCGAAGAGGCCTTCGATCTTCTGCTCGATGCTCCGGAGGACGCTCATGCGGTCGGGGAGTCATGCCCCCGGAACACGAGTCTAATGCCCGGACTTCAGCGCCAGCCCGGCCACCGTGAGCCACACGGCGACCACGACGGGGAGCGCAGGCCCGGCCGGTGTGGCGAGGAGCGTGGCCGCCAGCATCGCGGCGCCGAGACCGGCGATCCGCCAGGGCGTCCGCGCGTACGGGAGTGCCACCGCGACCGCCGCGAGCGCGAGCGCCTCGAGCGCGAGACCCGCCGGCACGGCGTCGACGAGGATGCGGGCGGCCGTGACGGCGCTCTCGACGCCCTCGAGGTCGAGCGGTGGCGCGATCCCCTGGCCGAAGGGGAGCTCGACGCCGCGCAGGCCGGCGACGACTCCCGCGACGGCGACCGCGGCGAGGGTCTGGGCCGCCCGGCGTACTGCGCTCGTCATCCCCGCCAGCACGAGCGGGACGAGCGCGAGCAGGCCGACGGCGGCGAGCGCAGGCCCGGCGAGGAACGCGAGGCCCCAGCGCGCGTCGCGCCACGACAGCGCCAGCCAGCCGAGCGCGAGCATGCCGTAGAGGACCGCGAGCCCGAGTGCGTAGTTGCCGAGCGGCAGGACCGGCGCGGCGAGCGCGAGCGCCAGCCCGGCCCGCGGCACCTTGAACGCGGCGACCGCGGTCACGGCCGCGAGCGCGGGCGCCCAGCCGGTCGGATAGAAGGGAAGCGCGGTCGCGCCGACGAGGGCGGTGACACCGGCGAGCGCCGCCGGCGCCGCCCGTTCGGCCAGCACATGCGGCGAGACCCGCTCGACGGTCGACGCACGCTTGTCGCCGGCGAGCGCGGCCCGCAGCTCCTTCGCCAGCGCGGCCGCGGGCGGCCGCTTGGCCGGGTCGTGCGCGAGTGCGTGCGAGATCGCGCCGAGCAGCCGCTTCGGCAGGTCGGGACGCTCGGGCTGCAGCGGTGGGCAGCCGGCCTCGATCGTCCCCGCCATCTGCGGCAGCGACACGCCCCAGAACGGATGCTTGGCCGCGAGCGCTTCCCAGAGCAGGATCCCGACCGCCCAGATGTCGCTCGCCGCGCAGGCCTCCTCGCCGCGGAGGCGCTCCGGGGAGATGTAGGCGAGCGTGCCGGGGACGTCGCCGACGGCGGTCAGCGTCTCGGCCTCGTCGAACTGGGCGAGTCCGAAGTCGAGCAGCCGCACCGAGATGCCGTCGTCCTCGGCGAGGAGCACGTTCGACGGCTTGACGTCGCGATGGATGATCCCGCGGCTGTGCGCGTGCGCGAGCCCGTCGAGGATCTGGGCCGCGGCCTCGACGGCCTGGCCGTCCCGCAGCTCGCCGCCGCGCATCGCGTCGCGCAGGGTGATGCCGCCGACGTACTCGTAGGCGATGTAGACGTGACCGGAGTCGGAGCCGAAGCCGTATGCGCGCAGGCAGCGCTCGTGCCGGAGCCGCGAGGCGGCCTCGGCCTCGCGCTCGGCGCGGTCTGCGGCCTTCCCCTCCCGGGGGACGATCTTGAGGGCGACGTCGAGGCCGTTTCGCTCGTCGCGGGCGAGCCAGACCGAGCCGGAGCCGCCGCTGCCGAGCGGACGCAGCGGGCGGTAGCGGTCGAGGACGAGCTCCCCGCGAGGGAGCGCATGAGCGGCGGCGGACACGTCGTCTCCCGGGTTGGCCGCCGCAACAGCGTTTCCTGCCGCTGCCACCGCGCTGTTACGACCGAAGCAGCCGTTACAGTGGCCTCGTTCCACGCTTGCCATGAGCAGTCGCGACACTGATTTCGAGTTCGACTTCTTCGAGGAGCCCGAGACGCAGGAGGCTCCGGGGCGGAGCGACCGCTCGCTCCGGCGGCCGCTGCGGGGCCGCGGCCCCCGGATGCCGCGCGGCCCGATCCGGCCGCGGGCCGGCTTCATGCCGCTCCTGCGCCTGATCGGTCTGATCGCGTTCGCGATCCTGATCGTCGTCCTGCTCCTGCTCTGGGTGCAGAGCTGCCAGGAGGACAAGAAGCACGACGCCTACAGCGACTACATGACGAGCATGTCCGCCATCGCGCGCGACTCGGAGCGCGTCGGCCGCGAGCTCAGCGATGCGCTCACGACCCAGGGAATCAAGCCGGCCGAGCTGCAGAAGCAGCTCACGGGCCTCGCCCAGCAGCAGGAGATCGGCGTCGAACGCGCGCGCGAGCTCGATCCGCCCGGGCCGGTGCACGACCCGCACGAGCGGTCGATCGATGCGCTGGTGTTCCGTGCCGACGGCCTGGCCGGTCTCGCCGAGGCGTTCAGGCGGACGCAGGGCTCGAAGGACGCCGCTGCGGCAGGCGCTCTGCTTGCCACGCAGGCCGAGCGGCTTGTCGCCAGCGATGTCGTCTGGGACGACCTCTTCAAGGAGCCATCGGTGATCGTGCTGCGGAATGAGGAGATCAGCGGCGTCGAGGTTCCCGACTCGAACTTCATCCAGACGCCCGACCTCGCCAGCACTCGCTCGATGGTGCCGATCTGGGAACGGATCAACGGCTCTGCCGCCTCGGGCTCGACCGGCGGCACGCCGAGCGGTCTGCACGGCACGAACATCGAGTCTGTGAAGGTCATCCCCGGCGGGCAGACGCTGTCTCAGACGACGGAGAACACGGTCGAGGCATCGACCGACCTCGGCTTCGCGGTCACGGTCGCGAACGGCGGCGACAGCCAGGAGGTCAAGATCCCGGTGACGCTGACGATCCAGCAGAGCCCGACGCCGATCGTGAAGAAGCTGACGATCGACATCATCAACCCCGACGAGTCGAAGACCGTGGTCTTCCGGGACTTCCCGTCGGTCGACTTCGGCGAGCGGCGGATCATGCGGATCGACGTCGAGCCGGTGCCGGGCGAGGCGAAGACGGACAACAACTCCGCCGAGTACCCGATCATCTTCTCGCTGGGGGCGTAGCGGTTTGAGCGCCGAGCTGATCCTCGCGATCGCCGCGGCGGCTGCGGCCGCCGTCGCGCTCGGCATCTGCTTCTGGCTGTGGGTGCGGGTCCGGCGGCTGCGGAACGCGCAGCGCGTCCTGCTCGGCGGCGGCCGTGCCGATCTCGTCGACTTCGCCGTGTCGTTGCAGGGCCGGATCGACGACCTCCATCGCGCCGTCGACGAGATCGCCGCGGGCCTCTCACGGGTCGACCGCCGCGTCGACGGCTCGCTGACGAACACCGCGGTCGTCCGCTACGACGCGTACGCCGGCACCGGCGGCCACCAGTCAGCCTCGTTCGCGTTTCTCGACGACAACCGCACCGGCACGGTCGTGACCGCGATCCAGGGCCGCGACTACGCGCGCCTGTACGTCAAGGAGCTCGACCAGGGACGCGCGCCGATCGCGCTCTCCCCCGAGGAGCTCGAAGCGGTCGAACGGGCGATGGCCCGCTAAAACCGCCGGAAACAGCGGTACTCGCTGGTACTCTCTGCTCGAGTTGCAACAGGTCCTCGTGCTGAATGCAAGCTACGAACCGCTGAACGTCTGCTCGGTTCGGCGAGCGCACGTGCTCGTCTGGAAAGGGAAGGCGGAGGTGCTCGAGAGCCTGCCCAAGGGCCTGCGCTCGGCGACGGACACGTACGTCTGGCCGCACGTGATCCGGCTCGTCCAGTACGTGCGCGTCCCGCGCGCGATCCAGCGCAAGATCTCGCGGCGGGCGCTGTTCGCCCGCGACGGCTGGCGCTGCGTCTACTGCGGCACCTCCTCGGGCCGGCTGACGCTCGACCACGTGATCCCGCGGTCGAAGGGCGGCGAGTCGATCTGGGAGAACGTCGTCACCGCCTGCGCGCCCTGCAACCTGCGCAAGGGCGACCGGCTGCTCGAGGACTCGGGGCTGCACCTGAAGCGGCCGCCGCGGCCGCCGGCACCGGTGCTCTTCATCCACCTGGCAACGCCGACGATCCCGCAGGTCTGGCAGCAGTACCTCCCCGGCTCGGCCCCGGCGGCCGCCTAGCGCGTGGCGTTCACCTGCACGGTCTGTGGCGAGACCCATGCGGGCGAGACGCGCGACATCCGGCTCGGCCTGCCCCAGCCGATCTTCCGCCTCGACGACGACGAGCGGCGGCAGCGGGCCTACGTCGAGGACGACTTCGCCGTCCTGCACGGAGCGAACGGCGACCGTCACTTCGTGCGCGGGCTGCTGGAGCTGCCGATCCCCGAGGAGGACGGCCGCTTCGGCTACGGCAGCTGGATCGAGGTGAGCAAGCAGGACGTGACTGCGCTCGGAGAGCTGTGGGACGACGAGGAGGGCTGGCGGAACGGACCGTTCAGCGGCACGCTCGCGAACGAGCTGAGCCCGTACTTCGCGACCGAAGGGCTCTCGGTGCGGCTCCGCCTCCGCGACGTCTCGCTGCTCCCGCTCGTCGAGCTCGAAGACGGCGAGCACGAGCTCGTGCGGGCGCAGCGGAACGGGATCTCGTCCCACCGCGCGCACGAGCTCGCGGCGACTGTCGCCTGACCGTCAGTCGCGCTCGACCGGGCCGAGCGCGTACCACTCGCTGAACGAGCCCGGATAGAGGCGCGCGTCGTCGCGGCCGGCGAGGTGGAGCTCGTGCAGCACGGCGCAGGCGGTGACGCCGGAGCCGCAGTAGACGACGAGGTCGGGCGCGGCCACGCAGCTCGGCCGGAAGCGGTGACTCGTCCAGGAAGAAGCGGTTCCTCGCGCCCGGGATCCGGCCGGCGACGGGATCGATCGGCTCCGTCTCGCCTCGCCAGCGCTCCGGCGCCCGCGCGTCGACGAGGGTCAGCGACGCGTCGCCGAGCCGCTCGAGGAGCTCCGCCGCGTCGGCCGTGTCGTCGGTTCGAGCCTGCGGGACGAACGTCGCCGGCGCGATCTCCTCCTCACCTGCGGCGAGCGGGCCGTGCCAGGCGCCGAGCGGGATCACCGCCGCCGCGTCGTGCCCGAAGTGGCGCAGCAGCCACCAGAGCCGTGCGGCCCAGCCGGTGCCGTCGTCGTAGCCGACGGCGAGCGTGTCCGGCCCGATCCCGGCCGCGGAGGCCCAGGCTGCGAAGGCGTCGGCGCTGGGAAGTGGATGGCGGCCGCCGCCGACGTCGCCGGTCAGGTCACGCTCGGGATCGGCGTGCGCGGCGCCCGGGAGGTGGCCCGACAGATAGGCGTCACGCGGGCGGCAGTCGACGAAGCGGGTCTGCACGGCGTCAGCGTACAGATGCATGAAATCCAGCTATAGTGAATACTATTCATTCCAGCGAAGGAGCGAGATGAGCAGGATCGCGGTGGTCGCCTTCTCCGGCGGCCTCGACACCAGTTGCATCGTCAGCTGGCTGAAGGAGGACTGGTACGGCTTCGACGAGGTCGTCGCCGTCCTCGTCGACGTCGGCCAGGAGTTCGACCTCGAGGCGTCGATCGAGCGCGGCCGTGCCGCCGGCGCCGACGACGTCATCCTCGTCGACCGGAAGGCCGCGTTCGCCGAGGAGCAGTGCGCGCGCGCGATCAAGACGAATGCGCTCTACGAGGGCAAGTACCCGCTCGTCTCGGCGCTCTCGCGCCCGGTGATCGCGCAGGCGGTCGCCGAGCTCGCGGTCGAGCTCGGGGCCGAGGCCGTCGTGCACGGCTGCACCGGCAAGGGGAACGACCAGCTCCGCTTCGAGCTCTCGTTCAAGGCCACCGACCCCGGCCTGCACGTGATCGCTCCCGCTGCGCGACCGGATCTGGACGCGCGACGAGGAGATCGAATACGCGCTCGACAAGGGGATCCCCGTCCAGGCGACGCAGGCGGCGCCGTTCTCGATCGACGAGAACCTCTTCGGCCGCGCGATCGAGGCGGGCGTGCTCGAGGACCCCTGGGCGGCGCCGCCGGACGAGCCGTATGCGCTGACGAGCGATCCCTCCTCCGCACCCGAGCCGGTCGAGGTGACGATCGGCTTCACCGCAGGCGTCCCCGTCTCGCTCGACGGCGAGGAGCTGCCGCTCGCGGAGCTGATCGCGCGGCTGAACGCACTCGCCGGCGGCCTACGGGATCGGGCGGCTCGACATGATCGAGAACCGCGCCGTCGGGATCAAGAGCCGCGAGGTCTACGAGGCCCCCGCCGCGATCGTCCTGATCGAGGCGCATTCGGCGCTCGAGGACGTCGTCCTGACCAAGGACGAGGCCCGGATCAAGCGCGGGCTCGAGCAGCGCTGGACCGAGCTCGTCTACGAGGGCCTCTGGTTCAGCCCGGCGCGCGAGGCGATCGACGCCTTCGTCGACGCGACGCAGGCGCTCGTCGAGGGCGACGTTCGCGTCTCCCTGCGGCCGAACGCCGCCGTCGTCACCGGCCGTCGCTCGCCGCACATGCTCTACGCGGAGCAGCTGGCGTCGTACGGCGCGGGCGAGACGTTCCCCCACGCGGCCGCCGAGGGCTTCGTCAAGATCGCCTCGCTCGAGGTCGAGCTCGCGGCCGCCCGCAAGCGGGCGACGACGAACGCATGACGCTCTGGGCGGGCCGGGTCGGGCGAGCGCTCGATCCGGCCGTGGCCGCGTTCCTGCGGGCCGACGACGCCGAGCTCTTGCCGTACGACTGCGAGGCGACCGCCGTCCACGCGCGGCGCCTGCACGCCGCCGGCCTGCTCGACGCCGACGAGCTGGCCGAGGCGGAGTCGCGACTCGCCGAGATCGCCGTCGGTGGAGGGATCGAGCCCGAGGACGAGGACGTGCACACCGCGATCGAGCGTCTGCTCGGCGACGTCGGCAGGAAGATCCATGCGGGCCGGTCGCGAAACGACCAGGTCGCGGCGGCGTTCCGGCTCTACGTCGTCGACGCGGCCGGTGAGGCGCGGGCGGCGATCGCAGCGCTCGCGACCGCGCTCCTCGATCGCGCGGAGGCGGATGCCGAGACACCGATGCCGGGCTACACGCATCTCCAGCGGGCGCAGCCGGTCACGGTCGGCCACCACCTGCTCGCCTGGGTCGAGATGCTCGAGCGCGACCTCGTCCGCTTCGGTGCCGCCGCGGCCGCCGCGGCGGCGAGCCCGCTCGGGGCCGGCGCGCTCGCCGGCTCGACTCTGCCGCTGCCCGCGCCTGCAAACCAGCTCCGGAACTCGCTCGACGCGGTTGCCGACCGCGACTTCGCGCTCGACTACCTCTACGCGGTCACGGTCTGCTTCGTCCATCTCTCCAGGATCGGCGAGGAGCTCGTGCTCTGGACGACGAGCGAGTTCGGCTTCGCCCGCCTCGGCGAGGACACCGCCACCGGCTCCTCGATGATGCCGCAGAAGCTCAACCCCGACGTCGCCGAGCTGGCGCGGGGCAAGTCGGGTACCGCGATCGGGCGTCTGACCGGGCTCCTGGCGACGGTGAAGGGGCTGCCGCTCGCCTACAACCGCGATCTCCAGGAGGACAAGGCCCCCGTCTTCGCGGCCCGCGCCGATCTCGCGGGTGCGCTGGCGGCGCTGAGCGCGCTCGTGCGCGGGCTCGAGCTCGACCGGGAACGGCTCGCGGCTGCTGCGGGCGATCCGCTGCTGCTCGCCACCGACGCGGCCGAGGAGCTCGTTCGGGAGGGAGTGCCGTTCCGCGACGCGCACGAGCAGGTCGCAGAGTCGGTGCGGGACGGCAGCTACGAGCCGCCGGCGCCCGCCGACCGGCCCGCACCTGGGCCCGGCGGAGTCGCAGCTGCGGTCGCCGCGGCCCGCACGCGTCTCGAATCCGTGTGACGCCGGCCGCCCTCGGCGGCGTAGACACGGCATGAAAACTCGAATCCTCCCCATCGCAGGGCTGCTGACGTTCGTCGCCGTGTTCGCGGCCATCTCACTGCCCGGGCCGGCGTCGAGCGCCGCGGCCGAGGCCGGCGGCATCACCGTCCAGGGCACGGCAGCCGTCGCCGCCGTCCCCGACCGGGCCGAGCTGTCGTTCGGCGTCGAGAGCCAGGGCCAGACCGCCAGGGCGGCGCTGGCGGCGAATGCGGCCGAGATGCGCCGCGTGATCGCGGCCGTCAAGGCGGCCGGCGGCACCGAGGTCAAGACGCAGTCGGTCTCGCTCTCGCCGCGCTACGACGAGCGGAACGCCGTGCAGGCGTTCGTCGCCACCAACACGGTCTCGGCTGCGATCGAGGAGATCACGAAGGCCGGCGCTCTGATCGATGCGGCCGTGAACGCGGGCGCGAACCAGGTCTACGGGCCGTCGCTCTCCAGCGGTGACCAGGACGAGCTCTACCGCGACGCTCTCGAGGCTGCCGTGGCCGACGCCCGCGCCAGCGCGCAGGCGCTCGCATCGGCTTCGAACCTCTCGCTCGGGCGCATCACGGCGATCGTCGAGGGCGGCGGCTCGGCGCCGCAGCCCTTCGCCGCCGCCGACAAGGCGATGGAGGCCGGGTCGACCCCGATCGAGCCCGGCACGCAGCAGGTGACCGCGGTCGTCTCGGTCACCTTCTCCGTCTCCTAGCCCGAAGCGGACATGTCCCAGGGTCTGTCCCTGGGACATGTCCGGCAGGGTCAGGTTGCGTCGCGATAGGCGTCGGCGAAGCCGGTTTGCGGGCGTCCGGGCGGTGCTCTAGTCTGGACTCGGATGCGCCCGCCCACGAAGAACCGGCTCATTTCCCGCTTCTTCGTAGCGCGCGTGCTTACGCGCTAGCCGGCGCTCCGTTCTCCGCCACGCCGGCTAGGTCGAGCTTCCAGGCGGTTCTCCCTTTTCGTACGTCCGATCCCTCCAGGGGGCATCTGTGCACCACGCCAGCGACGAGCAGCGCAGCGAGCGCGACGCATGTGGCATCGGCTTCGTGGCCGACGCGCAGGGCCGCGCCTCGCGGCAGATCCTGGACGCTGCGCTCGAGGGCCTCGCGAACGTGCGTCACCGCGGCGCCGTCGCGGCGGATCGCCGCACCGGCGACGGGGCGGGCCTGCTGCTGCCGATCCCGCCGGCGCTCGTGCCGGGGCCGTGGTGCGGTCTGGCGCAGGTGTTCCTCCGGGACGACAGCGCTCGTGGGCGGATCGAGAGCGCCTGCGAGCAGGAGGGAATCGAGCTCGCCGGCTGGCGGACGGTCCCGGTCGACCCCGGTGCGCTCGGCGACACCGCGCGCGCGAGCCTGCCGTCGATCGAGCAGCTCGTCCTGCTGCGGCCGTTCGGGCTCTCCGCCGACGAGGCCGAGATCCGTGCCTATCGAGCCCGCCGCCGCGCGACGCGGGTCCCGGGCGCGTACGTGGCCTCGCTCTCGTTCCGGACGGTCACCTACAAGGCGCTCTGCGCGGCCGACCAGCTCGGCGCGTTCTACCCCGAGCTTCGTCAGGGGTCGCTCGAGGTGCCGTTCGCAATCTTCCACCAGCGTTTCTCGACCAACACGAGCCCGTCGTGGGAGCGGGCGCAGCCCTTCCGGCTCCTCTGCCACAACGGCGAGATCAACACCATCGACGGCAACGTGCGGGCAATGAGGGGCCGCGGGGTCGAGCCCGGGGTAGCAGGAGTGCTCGAGGAATCCGGCTCCGACTCCGCGCTGCTCGACAACGCGCTCGAGCTGCTCGTCCGCGGCGGCCGCGACGTCCGTCACGCTGCCTCGATGCTCCTGCCGCGTGCCTGGCAGGAGGACGAGGAACTCGATCCGGACGTGGCCGCCTTCCACAGCTACCACGCGGGGCTCGTGGAGCCGTGGGACGGGCCGGCCGCGATCGTCTTCACTGACGGGCGTGTCGTCGGCGCGGCGCTCGATCGCAACGGACTACGGCCGCTCCGGGTCGCGACCGCCGGCTCGTTCGTCGCCTGTGCCTCCGAGGCGGGTGCGGTGCCGCTCGATCCCTCTGCTCGTGTGCGTCGCAGCCGTCTCGGCCCCGGCGAGCTGCTCGCCGTCGATCCCGGCCTCGGTTTCGAGGAAGACGCGACGATCTCCCGCCGGCTCGCGCGCTCACGCCCGTACCGCCGCTGGCTCGGCGACGGCCGCCGGACGGTCGCGCCGGGTCAACCCCTCGATCCGCCGGACGAAGAGCTGACGCCGCGCCAGCTCGCCGCCGGCTACACGCGCGAGGACATCACGCTGCTGCTGCGACCGAGCGCGGCCGACGGCCACGAGCCCACGTCGTCGATGGGCGACGACACTGCGCTGCCGCCGCTGGCGGGCCGCGCCCGTCCCCTCTTCTCGTACCTGAGGCAACGATTCGCCCAGGTGACGAACCCGCCGATCGACCATCTGCGCGAACGCTCGCTGATGTCGCTGCGAACGCTGATCGGCCGGCGCGAGCCGCTGCTGAGCAAGGGGCCGGAGGCGGCGCACCTGATCGAGCTCGAGAGCTTCCTCCTCTATCCCTCCGGCGTCGCCGAGCTGCACGGGATTCGGCTCTCGACGGTGCTCCAGGCCGGCGAGCGCCTCGACCGCGCGTGCGAGCGACTCGCCGCGCAGGCCTCGGCGCTCGTCGACCGGGGAGCGGACATCCTGGTGCTCACGGACGAGGACACCACGACCGCGATCCCGGCCCTGCTCGCCCTCGGCGCCGTCCACCAGCGGCTGGTGGCCTCGGGCAGGCGCTCGCTCGTCTCGCTCGTCGTCGTCAGCGACGAGCCGCGCGACAGCCATCACCTCGCCTGCCTGCTCGGCTACGGCGCCGACGCCGTCTGTCCCCGGCTCGCGCTCGAGACGGTGGCGGCACTCGCCGCCGCGGACCGCCTCGGCGGCGACCACCCGTCGCCCGGCGAGGCGCAGCGCCGCTTCCGCGCCGCGCTGGAGGACGGCGTCCTCAAGGTGATGGCGAAGATGGGCATCGCGGACGTGGCCTCGTACCGGGGCGCGCAGCTCTTCGAGGCGCTCGGTCTCGCGCCCGAGGTCATCGAGCTCTGCCTGACAGGCACGCCGTCCTCGCTCGGCGGGATCGGCTTCGCCGAGCTCGAGCGCGAGCTGCGTGCACGCGGCTCGGCCGCCGGCAAGCTCGAGAGCCCCGGCTACGTCAAGTACCGGCCCGGTGGCGAGCCGCACGCAACGACGCCCGAGGTGGCCGAGGCGCTGCAGGCGGTGTCGGCCGCGCACGCGCTCCGCCGGGCGGTCGACGGCCGCGGCGGCACCGAGGAGTACCGCCGCTTCGCCGCGCTCGTCGACGGTCGCGTGCCGCTCGAGCCGCGCGACCTGCTCGAGCTCGTCCCCGCAGGCCCGCCCGTGCCGCTCGACGAGGTCGAGCCTGTCGAGGCGATCCTGCGCCGTTTCTCGAGCGGCGGCATGTCGCACGGGTCCCTCTCTGCCGAGGCCCACGAGACCGTCGCGATCGCGTTCAACCGGCTCGGCGGGCGCTCGAACTGCGGCGAGGGCGGCGAGGATCCCGCGCGCTTCCGCGACGAGCGCAACTCCAGGATCAAGCAGGTCGCATCGGGACGATTCGGCGTCACGCCCGAGTACGCAGCGCACGCCGACGAGCTCCAGATCAAGATCGCCCAGGGCTCCAAGCCCGGTGAGGGCGGCCAGCTGCCCGGCCACAAGGTCACCGCCGAGATTGCGCGATTGCGGCACACCGAGCCCGGTATCGGGCTGATCTCGCCGCCGCCGCATCACGACATCTACTCGATCGAGGATCTGGCGCAGCTCGTCTTCGACCTCAAGCAAGTCAATCCGGCCGCCGCCGTCTCGGTGAAGCTCGTCGCCGAGGCCGGCGTCGGGCTCGTCGCTGCGGGCGTGGTCAAGGCGCTGGCCGACGTCGTTCACGTCGCCGGCTGCGACGGCGGTACCGGCGCCAGCCCGCTCTCCTCGATCAAGAACGCCGGCGCTCCGTGGGAGCTCGGCCTCGCCGAGACGCAGCGGACACTCGTCTCCGAAGGGTTACGGAGCCGCGTCCGCCTGCGCGTCGACGGGGGACTGAAGACCGGCAGGGATGTCGTCGCCGCGGCGCTGCTCGGTGCCGACGAGGTCTCGTTCGGAACGGCACTGCTGCTCGCCGAGGGCTGCCTGATGGTGCGCTCGTGCCACCTCGACACCTGCCCGGTCGGGATCGCGACGCAGCGGCCCGAGCTGCGCTCCAAGTTCGCGGCGACACCGGCGCACGTCGAGGCGTACCTGCTGCATCTCGCCGAAGACGTCCGCCGCCACCTCGCCGCGCTCGGCCTTCGCACCTTCGGCGAGGCGGTCGGCCGAGTCGAGTGCCTACGCCGGCGGGAGCCTCGCGACGCCCGCGAAGCTGCCGTCGACCCGTCGACGCTCCTGCAGCGTGCCGGCTCGGGACCCGCCGCACACGGCGCCGCGCAGCAGCACGAGCAGCCGGGGGGTGAGCTCGGCGCTCGGCTTGCCGCGGCCGCCGCGCCGGTGCTCGAGACTGCGAGCCTCGTCGAGCTCGACCTCATGGTGACCAACCGCGATCGCGCCGTCGGCGCCCGGCTCGGCGGCATGATCGGCAGACGCTACGGCACCACGCCGCCGCCGGGCCGCGTTCGGGCGCGGCTCACGGGCTCTGCCGGACAGAGCTTCGGTGCGTTCCTCGCCGCGGGCGTTCGCCTCGAGCTGACCGGGGAGGCGAACGACGGCGCGGGCAAGAGCATGAGCGGCGGCAGGATCGCGATCCGACCCCCGGTCACCGATGCGGGCGATCCGGTGCTCCTCGGCAACGCGGCCTTGTACGGCGCGACGGGCGGCCAGCTCTACTGCGCCGGCCGCGCCGGCGAGCGCTTCGCCGTGCGCAACTCGGGCGCCGTTGCTGTCGTCGAGGGCGTCGGCGCGCACGGCTGCGAGTACATGACCGCGGGCACCGTCGTCATCCTCGGCGAGACCGGCCGCAACCTGGCGGCAGGGATGAGCGGCGGCGATCTGTTCGTGCACGATCCCGAAGGGGCGGTGAGGGCGAGGCTGAACCACGAGCTCGTCGAGGCCGTCGAGCTCGATGCCGCGTCGACCGAGCTTCTGCACGGGCTGCTGGAGCGCCACCTCCGTTACACCGACTCGGCTCGCGCTGCGGAGTTGCTCACACGCTGGCCCGAGTCAGCATCAGAGTTCAGGTGGATCGTGCCATCCGCGCGAGCCGCCGCCGACGAGGAGCCGAAGCTCTCGTCGGCGGCAGGCTGACGCGCGTCTAGCCCGTGGGCTCGAGCGCGGCTGCGCTCGTGGCCGCTGCTGCGGGCGCCGAGCGCTGCGCATGCGCAAGGCCCATGTGGCCGTGCGTCTCGGTGCCGTAGCCGCCGGGCACCGGGATGTAGAACTCGGGATAGCCCCACATGCCGTGCTCGGAGACGTCGAGCCCCGCCGTCTCCACGTCCGGCTCGACGCGGATCCCGACGGTCACCTTCATCAGCCAGAGCGCCCCGAAGGAGGCGGTGAACGTGAAGGCGCCGACGGCCAGCAGGCCGAGAGCCTGGGTGCCGAGCTGGTCGAAGGAGCCCGTGTACCAGAGGCCGCCCGTGCCCGTGGCGAGGTTCTCCGCCAGTGCGGGCACGGCGAAGATCCCGGTCGCGAGCGTGCCCCAGACGCCGGCCATGCCGTGGACGGCGACTGCGCCGATCGGATCGTCGATGCGGGCCCGCTCGACCGCGAGCACGCCGACGACCGCGATCGCGCCGGCGACGAAGCCGATCACGATCGCCGCCCAGGGAGCGACGAAGCCGCAGGCAGCGGTGACGGCGACCAGCGCGGCGACGACGCCGTTGAGGGTCATCGACAGATCCGGCTTCTTGATCACGAGCCACGAGACGATCACGCCGCCGAGGCCACCTGCAGCGGCCGCGACGTTCGTCGTCAGGGCCACGTAGGCGAAGTAGCCGAGCTTGTCCCCGCTGACGACCCCGAGGGTCGAGCCGGCGTTGAAGCCGAACCAGCCGAACCAGAGGATGATCACACCGAGCGTCGTGAACGCCATGTTGTGGCCCGGGATCGCGTTCGGCCTGCCGTCGCTCCCGAACTTGCCAATCCGGGGGCCGAGCAGCAGGGCGCCGGCGAGTGCCGCGAGCGCGCCCTGATAGTGGACGACGGTCGAGCCGGCGAAGTCCTGCATCCCCTTCGAGAAGAGCCAGCCGTCCGGGCTCCAGATCCAGTGCGAGACGACCGAGTAGATCAGCGTGAAGACGATTCCGAACGCGAAGTAGACCCAGAGCCGCGTCCGTTCGGCCATCGCGCCCCAGACGATCGCGAGCGCCACCGCCGCGAAGACGACCTGGAACAGGTACGCCCCGGCAGCCGGCACGGTGCCGAACCAGCTGAACGGTGCCGCTCCGATCGACAGCAGCGCGTCCGCGTCGGGCGCGAAACCGCTCCCGCCGAAGAGCCCGTTGCCGCCGTCCCCGAACGCGATCCCGAAGCCGACGAGGTAGTAGACGATCGACGCGATCCCGAGCACGAGCACGTTCTTCGCGGCCACGTGCCCGACGTTCTTCATTCGCGTCAGACCGGCCTCGAGAAAGGAGAACCCGGCCTGCATGAACATGACGAGGATCGCGGCGACGACGACCCAGATCGTCGACGCGGCGATTGCGAGCTCCTTGTTGGTCATGCGACCTCCACCTCCTCCAGGCTCCTGCCCGTCCGGTTGTGCGTGACGTTGGAGACGGGCGTCGCCCAGCAGATCCCGTCGCCCGACTCGTGGCCCGTCCGCGCCGCGTCGACGATCGCGTCGATCACCGGCTCGACGAGCGCGTCCGCGACGACGAACGTGAGCAGCGCCTTCGGCAGGAACCTCGACTCGAACACCCGGCCGCGGTACTCGTGCGTGATTCCGCGCTGGCGGCCGTGCCCGACCGCCTCGATCACCGTGACGCCGACGTGGCCGGTCTGCTCCTCGACGGCGTCCATCACGGTCTCGATCCGATCGCGGACCACGACCGCTTCCACTTTCATCATCGTGCGCCTCCTAGCAGTCGTAGTAGAGGCCGAACTCGGCCGGATGGGGGCGGAGCCGGACGGCGTCCACCTCGTGCTCGCGCTTCCAGTCGATCCACGTCCGGATCAGGTCCTCGGTGAAGACGCCGCCGCGGAGCAGGAACGCATGGTCCGCCTCGAGCGCGTCGAGCGCCTCCGCGAGCGAGCCCGGCACCTGCGGCACGTCATGTCCGGCCTCCTCGAAGAGGTCGTAGTCGGCGGGCGCGCCCGGGTCGAGTCCGCGCTCGATTCCGTCGAGGCCGGCCATCAGCATCGCCGAGAACGCGAGGTACGGGTTCGCCGCCGCGTCGGGGCAGCGGAACTCGATTCGCTTCGCCTTCGGCGAGTCGGAGTACATCGGGATCCGGATGCAGGCCGAGCGGTTGCGCTGCGAGTAGACGAGGTTCACGGGCGCCTCGTAGCCGGGCACGAGGCGCCGGTACGAGTTCGTCGTCGGAGCGCAGAACGCGAGCAGCGCCGGTGCGTGCTCGAGCAGCCCGCCCACGTAGGCGCGGGCGAGCTGCGAGAGCCCGGCGTAGCCCGACTTGTCCGCCATCAGCGGCGTGCCCTCCTTCCAGAGGGACTGATGGCAGTGCATCCCGGAACCGTTGTCGCCGAAGATCGGCTTCGGCATGAACGTGACCGACTTGCCGTGCGCGTGGGCGACGTTCTTGACCACGTACTTGTAGGTCATGACCTGGTCGGCCATGCGAGTCAGGCTCTGGAAGCGGAGGTCGATCTCGCACTGGCCGCCCGAGGCGACTTCGTGGTGGTGGAACTCGCACGGGATCCCGAGGCGCTCGAGCGTCAGCACCATCGCGGTGCGCAGGTCGTGGAGCGAATCGTGCGGCGCGGTCGGGAAGTAGCCCTCCTTCGGCCGCGAGGTGTAGCCGAGCCCCGGCCTGCCGGAGTTCCAGTAGCCCTCGCCGGAGTCGACGGAGTAGTGCGCCGCATTCGGGCCGAGGTCGTAGCTGACCTCGTCGAAGACGAAGAACTCGCACTCGGGGCCGACGAAGCAGGTGTCCGCGATCCCGGTCGCGCGCAGGTACTCCTCGGCGCGTCTTGCCACCTGGCGCGGATCGCGTGAGTAGCCCTCGCGGGTGATCGGGTCGGCGATCTCGCAGATCAGCGAGAGCGTCGGCGCCTCGGTGGCCGGGTCGAGGATCGCCGAGCTCGGATCGGGCATCAGCAGCATGTCCGACTCGGAGATCCCCTGCCAGCCGCGGATCGAGGAGCCGTCGAAGCCGAGCCCGTCCTCGAACGCGTCCGCGCCGAACGCCCGCAGCGGCAACGTCATGTGCTGCCAGGTGCCGAGCAGGTCGCAGAACTTGAGGTCGACCATCGAGACCCGCGTCTCGGTCGCCCACTCGAGCGCCTCGCGGGCGTCGGGCAGCGTCTCGCCGCCGTTCCTCAGGTAGTGCCTGTCCTCGAGCTCCGACATCCGCCGCTCCCTTCCGTTGGACCACAAAAAAAGCGCCCGCAGCTCGGATGAGCTGCGAGGCGCCATAGCCTCGGACCCGCCTTCGGCGGCGGAACCTGGCTTCACCGTAGCCCAGCGTCCGGACGAAGGTCAAGGCCGGAATTTCTCTGGCGCCCCGGCGGGACGGCTGGTATCGTCGGCGCCGATGAGATTCCTCGGCCACATCTAGGACACCCGTTGCCGCGGCCCGCCGTAGTAGCGGGCGTCGCGTGCTGTGTTCTGGAGTTTCTGTGAGCGAAGGAGTTTCCCCGAATGTCAGAGGTACTCGAGTTCCATCGTCCGTCACCCGCTGTGGAGGTCCACGACCTCCGCAAGGAGTTCTCGCGCCGCGACAAGAAGGCGGGCCGGTTCGCGCGTAAGAAGCGGGCGGCGCTGCAGGGCGTCACGTTCACGATGGAGCGGGGCGAGTGCGTCGCGATCCTGGGCCAGAACGGCTCGGGCAAGTCGACGCTCGTCCGGCTGCTCTCGACGCTGCTCTTCCACGACGGCGGCAGCGCCGAGGTGTTCGGGCACGACGTCTTCACCGACCCGCGCCCCGTGCGCAAGCTCGTCAACCGAGTCTCCGTCGAGGCCAGCTTCTTCAAGAAGATGTCGGCCGGCGAGAACCTGCACTACGCGGCCCGCTACTACGGGATGGGGCCGCGTGAGACGCGGGTCAAGATCCCGGCGATCCTGACGAAGGTCGGCTTCCCGATCGACCGCCGCACCGAGCCGATGGAGAACCTCTCGCGCGGGATGCAGCAGAAGGTCGCGCTCGCGCGGGCGCTGCTCACCTCGCCGGTGCTGCTCCTGCTCGACGAGCCGACGACCGGGCTCGACCCGCGCTCCAAGCTCGAGGTGCAGGACTTCGTGCGTGAGGTGCGGCAGTCGCACGACGCGACGATCCTGCTCTGCACGCACGACCTCGCCGAGGCCGAGGCGCTGGCGGACCGCGTCGGCATCCTCGACCGCGGCGAGCTGCTGTTCCTCGAGACGGTGCCCGAAATCCTGAAGCGCTTCGGCGTCGAGACGCTCGAGGAGGCGTTCTTCGCCGCAACCGGCCGCGAGTTCGAGTCGGAGACCGACGAGGAGGAGGACGAGGAGAGAGGGGTGTTCGCATGACCGGCGTAGGCTTGACGGAGCCGGCCAGGAGCGGAGGGGCCGGCTTTGCCGGCCGTGGAGCGGGATCATGAGAGCGCGCAGCTTCAACCCTGCGCGCCGAGCTGATCGGGCTCGGCGGCGTCGTCGAGCGCAACGTCTACCTGACCCGCCGCTACATCTGGTGGGACGTCGCCTTCATGGTCTGGACGATCGCGAACACGCTCACGATCGTCTTCATCGCGAAGGGAATCGAGGCGACGGGCGGCGAGATCGACGTCAACCGCACGACCACACAGCTCCTCATCGGCGCCGTCGTCTGGGCGTATCTCGGGATCCTGTTCGAGTTCATGACCGAGACGGTCGCCTGGGAGCGCTGGGAGGGGACGATCGAGTACACGTTCATGGCGCCGCTCTCGCGGGCGATGCACCTCGCGGGCGCGGGCTTCTTCGCCGTGCTCTACGGCCTGATCCGGGCGATCATCCTCTTCATCGTCGTCGCGTTCTTCTTCGACCTCGACATGCCGAACGCGGACTTCCTCGCCGCCTTCGTCGTGCTCGTGGTCGGGTCGCTCGCGTTCATCGGGATCGGGATCATGACGGCGGTGCTGCCGCTGATCTCGCCCGAGAAGGGCGCGCAGCTCGGCTTCGTCGCCCAGGGGATGCTGCTCGTCGTCTCGGGGGTCTACTACCCGGTCGAGGTGCTGCCGCAGTGGATGCAGTGGCTCTCGGTGATCTCGCCGGCGACCTATGTCCTGAACGGGATCCGAGACGCGATCCTGAACGGCGCCGGGCTCTCGACGATGGGGGACGAGCTCTGGCCACTGCTCCTGATCGGCGCGGTCTCGGCTCCGGTTGGGCTCTGGGTCTTCCGCCGCGGTGAGATCTACGCGAAGAAGCACGGAAAGCTCAAGCGCTCGGGCTAGGGCACCGATAACAGGGCGTTGGAGCGGCAGTCAACACCAGTCAGTTGCAAAATGTCTTCGGATATTCATACTGCACCGACCGGGCGCAATACCTGCGCTCGAGCACACCCTCCGGGGAGGTCATTTTGAAGTCACGCTTCCTGATCCTGGCTGCGACGGCGCTGGCGCTGCTCGTCGTGGCGGGACCGTCGCAGGCGATCACCAGCGGCGAGCTCGACAACGGGGCGCACCCGTACGTCGGCTACGCGCGCAACCTGCAGTTCTCGTGCTCCGCCACAGCCGTCTCGCCGCGGCTCGTGATCACGGCCGCGCACTGCTTCACGTTCCCGACGGACACCGCCTGGGTGAACTTCGACGAGAACTTCCGGACGAATCCGTTCCCGAGCTCGTCGTTCAAGAAGGGCACGTGGCACGCGGATCCGCAGTTCTGCATCGCGTGCAAGGGTGGTCTCGTCGGCTTCGACACCCACGACATCGCGGTGATCGTGCTCGACGAGCCGCTGTCGCTGCCGTCGTACGGCGCCCTGCCGAGTCTCGGCCTCGCCGACCGGCTCGGGAAGGGGGCGGAGATCACCTCCGTCGGCTACGGCGTCCAGGAGCTGATCCCGTCGCCGGGCGGCAAGGTCCGCTTCCGCGACGGCTTCCGCATGCGCGCCCAGAGCGTCATCGTCAGCGACGAGGACAGGCTCGCAGCGGAGTTCCTGAAGCTCTCCGCGAAGCCGTCCGGTGACAACGGCGGTACCTGCTTCGGCGACTCGGGCGGCCCGAACTTCCAGTCGGGCACGAACATCATCCTCGGGATCAACTCGTTCGTCACGAACGGGAACTGCACCGGGGTGACGTACTCCTACCGGGCGGACACCGCGGCCGCGCGGGCGTTCCTCGCACCGTGGGTGGCTCTGTACGGCTAGTCGTATAGACTCCTCGGGTCTTTGAGGCGACGGGGCCTCGGGCGCGCGACCGGTGACGGCGTGCACCCGGGGCCCTTCGCATTTCCACGTGCGAAGGAGAGACCCAGATGGCGATGATCGAGAGCAAGCACCGGGCGACGTCCGACCCCGAGGCGCGCAAGCAGGTACTGAAGGAAATCGAGAAGCAGAAGGTCGAGTACGTCCTCTTCTGGTTCACGGACCTCGAGGGGCACCTGAAGAGCTTCGCGATCACCCCGCAGGAGATCGAATCCGCGCTCGACGACGGGATGGGCTTCGACGGCTCCTCGATCACCGGCTTCAACGCGATCGAGGAGTCGGACATGGTCGCGATCCCGGACCCGGCGACGTTCCGGATCATGCCCTCGCGCGAGGGCGAGGCGATCGTCGGCCGGATGATCTGCGACGTCGTCAAGCCGGACGGCACGCCCTACGAGGGCGACCCGCGCTTCATGCTCCGGCAGGCGCTCGACCGGATGCAGAGCATGGGCTTCGACACGTTCAACATCGGGCCGGAGCTCGAGTACTTCCTCTTCAAGGACAACAAGGGCACCGAGACGCTCGACGAGGGCGGCTACTTCGCGATGACCGCGCTCGACGCGGCGACGGAGCTGCGCAACGAGACGATCCAGGCGCTCGAGAGCGTCGGCATCCCGATCGAGTACCACCACCACGAGGTCGCGCCCTCGCAGCACGAGATCGACATGCGCTACGCGCCCGCGCTCGACATGGCCGATGCGACGATCACCTACCGCCTGATCGTGAAGGAGGTCGCGGCGAAGAACGGCGTCTACGCGACCTTCATGCCGAAGCCGCTCTTCGGCGAGAACGGCTCGGGGATGCACACGCACATGTCGCTCTTCACGGACGGGCGCAACCAGTTCTTCGACGAGAGCGACCCGAACCACCTCTCACCGACGGCGAAGGCGTTCATCGCCGGCCTGCTCCGGCACGCGCGCGAGCTCTCGGCCGTGTTCGCACAGTGGGTGAACTCGTACAAGCGGCTGGTGCCGGGCTACGAGGCGCCCGTCTACGTCGCCTGGTCGCAGCGGAACCGCTCGGCGCTGATCCGGATCCCGCTCTACAAGCCGGGCTCCGAGCAGGCAACGCGCGCCGAGATCCGCTGCCCCGACCCGGCCTGCAACCCGTACCTCACCTTCGCCGCGCTGCTGCACGCGGGGCTGGAGGGGATCGAGAAGGGCTACGAGCTCGAGGAGCCGATGGACTCGAATCTCTACCACCTCTCGCCCGCCCAGCGGGACGAGCGTGGGATCGTCGCCCTCCCTGGGACTCTCGGTGAGGCGGTCGAGGAGCTCGCGGGCTCCGAGCTGATGAAGCGGGCGCTCGGCGAGCACATCCACGAGCGCTACGTGGAGCTGAAGCGGAGGGAGTGGGACGACTACCGGATCCAGCTGACACAGTGGGAGCTCGACCGCTATCTGGCGGTTCTGTAGACACGCACCCCGCCAAAGCGCATAATCGTCGCAGGGTTGCGACGCAAGGCGAGCGTCGCACCTCAACTGACGGCCGATCGCGGGCTCCCCTCGGGGGGCCCGTGATCGTTCAGGGGACACGTTCCCCGCGCCCGCTCGAGTGGGAGCGAAGCGACCCTTTAGGGGTTTCGCGGGAATGAATCCCGCTCCGCCGCGGCTTTGCCGCGCCGACGTTTGCGCATCGCTCGCTCGCGGGCGAATGGCTAGAGGAACTTGCGGATCGACTCGCGCACGACGCGCAGGCCGATCACACGGGAGCCCGCGTCGATCTCCTCGATCGCGTCGGCAGGCACGAGCCTGCGGCCGCGCAGGAAGCCGCCGCGGACGGCGAGGGCGTCGGGCACGTCGGGCTGCGAGCCGTACATCGGCGACTCGACGCGACCGATCACACGGCCGCGGACGTCGGCGACGAGAAAGCCTTTGACGCTGCGGAGATCGAGTTCGACTGAGCTCATCTCGGTGAGAACCTATTCCCGTCGTTTGAAGTTTCTTCGCCTGCCGCGGTTAGAAGTTTGTAAAGGGCGGCGGACGACGCCTTCTAGAATCGACGGTGTGGACGCGACCGCCCGCCACCTCCGGCTGCTGACCGAGACGATCGCCGCGGTCAACTCGACGCTGGACCTGGAGGAGGTGCTCGAGCTCGTGGCGAGCAAGGTCGCCGAGGCACTCGACGCGGACGCGTGCTTCGTCTACCTCTACGACGAGCGGGCGGACGAGCTCGTGCTGCGGGCGACCCACGGCACCCGCGTCGAGGAGATGACGCGGCGGCCGCGGATGCGGCCCGGCGAGGGGATCACGGGCGCCGCCGCGGCGGAGCGTGCGCCGATCGCGATCGCCGCGCGGGCGCACCTCGATCCGCGCTTCAAGCTCTTCCCGAACCTGCCCGAGGACGAGTACGAGTCGATCCTCGCCGTGCCGATCCTCGCCCGGCAGAAGCTCGAGGGAGCGCTCAACGTCCGCACGCGGGAGCCGCGCGAGCACAGCGACGCGGAGATCGACCTGCTGCTCGCGATCGCGTCGCAGGTCGCCCAGACGATCCAGCACGCCCGCCTCTACGCCGACGCGCAGCGGCGCGTGCACGAGCTCGAGTCGCTGGCGAAGATCTCGGAGGCCGTCTCCGAGTCGCTCTACCTGGAGGAGTCGCTCGAGGCGATCGTGAAGACGACGATCGCGGCCGTCGACGCGACGGGCGCCGCGCTCGTGCTCGAGGACGGGGAGATCGCCTGGCCGGAGGGCCGCGCGGGCGCTTACAACGTCCGCCTGCCGCTGCGCTGGAAGCGGCGTCAGATCGGCGAGCTCGTCTGCGACCGCGACACGCCCTTCTCGGACGAGGATCGCGGCCTGCTCGAGGCGATCGCCCACCATGCGGCTGTTGCGCTCGAGCACGGCCGGGCCGTGATGCGCGGCGTGCTCGCCCAGGAGATCCACCATCGCGTCAAGAACAACCTCCAGACCGTCGCGTCGCTGCTGCGCCTGCAGGCTCGCGCGCCCGAGGTCGACCCGCGCCGGGCGCTGACCGACTCGGTCAACCGGATTCTCGCGATCGCAGCCGTGCACGAGGTGCTGACCGAGCATCGCGAGGACGACGTCGACCTCGCGGAGCTGATCGAGCGGCTGCGCGCGATGCTCGTCCAGGGGCTCGTCGCCGGCAAGACCGTCGAGGCTGCGCTCGAGCCCGTCTCGCTCGCCGGCGACCGCGCGACCGCACTCGCGCTCGTCTTCAGCGAGCTCTTCCAGAACGCGCTCGAGCACGGCGGCGGCACCGTCCGGATCGAGTTGACGCGGCGCGGCGACGACGTCGCTCTCGCCGTCGCGGACGACGGCGCCGGCCTGAACGGCAACGGCGACGGCACCGGGCTCTCGATCGTGCGCGCGCTCGTGCGCGAGGAGCTCCAGGGCACGATCGAGCTGACGAGCGAGCCGGGGCTGCGCGCCGAGGTCCTGTTCCCGGCATGAACTTGCTCACGTTCCTGGGGCGACGCGCGCGTCGTGTAGGCCGGTGGCACAGTACGGAGGTACGGGCCGCCGGCCGGAGCGGCGCGAGCGGCGCCAGCCTTTCGCGGAGCCCGGCTCCGCCGGGCGGGAGCGAAAGGCGACCAGGGGCGTGAGGATCCTGATCGCCGAGGACGAGACGATCATCCGCATGGACCTGCGCGCGCTGCTCGAGGCGGCCGGGTTCGCCATCTGCGCCGAGGCGCGCGACGGCGAGGAGGCGGTTGAGCTGGCCCGCACGGAGCGGCCGGATCTCGCGGTGCTCGACGTGAAGATGCCGCGCCTCGACGGGATCGAGGCGGCGAAGCGGATCCTCGAGGAGCGGCCGATCCCGATCGTGATGGTGACCGCGTACGGCGAGCAGGACCTCGTCGCGCGCGCCGTCGAGGCAGGCGTCTTCGGCTACCTCGTGAAGCCGTTCCGCGAGACCGACCTGCTGCCGGCGATCGAGACGGCCCGCGCACGGCACGAGGAGCTGGCGGCGCTGCGAGAGGAGGCGGAATCGCTCGCGGACGCGCTCGCCGCGCGCAAGGCGATCGAGCGGGCGAAGGGGTTGCTGATGGCGAAGGAAGGCCTGTCCGAGCAGGACGCGTTCGCACGGCTGCGGAAGGCGAGCCAGGTCTCCGGGAAGCCGCTCAAGGTCGTCGCCGAGGCCGTCGTCGCGACGCTCGACGTATGAGCGAGCATCCGAACGCGACCCGCGCTCGCAGGGGATTCGAGCGGTTCGTCCAGGGCGACCTCCCGGCGCTGCTCGACCTCTTTGCAGACGACGCCGTCTGGCACGTCCCGGGCTCGATGACGCTCAGCGGGGAGCACCGAGGCCGGAGTGCGATCATCGATTTCCTGCGCGGGACCGCCGAGCTCACCGGCGGCACCTACCGCGTCGAGCTCCTCTGGACGGTCGCGGACGACGACCATCTCGTCGCCGTCTACCGCGCCGTCGGCGGGCGGCCGGACGGACGCGAGCTCGACATCGAGCAGGCCCTCCTCGTCGAGCTCGAGGACGGCCGGTGGAAGGTCGTGCGCGCGCAGCCGCTCGACCAGGCCGCCTTCGACGCTTTTTGGAACGACTAGATGCCTGGAGCGGACCTCAGCATGCTGATCGAGGAGCAGGCCGCCCTGCGGCGCGTTGCGGTGACCGTCGCCACGGAGTCGACGGCCGAGCGCGTCTTCGACGTCGTGACCGAAGAGGTCGCACGTCTCCTCGGCGCGGACGCCGCGAACCTCGTGTGCTTCGGGCCCCGCCCGGAGGAGGGTGTCATCGTCGGCAAGTGGAGTGAGCCGGGCGTCCAGATCCCGGGCAACGGCACGGTCATCGTGATCGCTCGCGGCAGCGCCATCGACCGAGTCGCACGGACGGGCGCGCCCGCGCGGCTGGCGACCGACGATCCCGGCGTCCCTCCGGAGCTCCACGAGCGGCTGGTCGCGCTTGGCGTGACGTCGCTCGTCGCGGCGCCGGTCGTCGTCTCCGGCGAGATCTGGGGCGCTCTCGTCGTCTCCGTCACGCGCGATCTGCAGCTCGCGCCGAATACCGAGGAGCGTCTCGGGCAGTTCGCCGGGCTCGTCGCCGTCGCGATCGCGAACGCGCAGGCCCGCGAGGAGCTCGCGACCCTGGCCGAGGAGCAGGCCGCCCTCAGCCGCGTTGCCGTGGCCGTCGCGACCGAAGAGCAGCCGGAGCGGCTCTTCAATGTCGTTTCGGAGGAGATCGGTCGGCTGTTTGCCGCCGACGCCGGCGCAATCGTGCGCTATCTCGACGATCTGGACGGCGCGGTGATCGTCGGCGCGTGGCAACGGGTCGGACACTTCGACGCTCCGCTCGGCGTGCCGCTTCCGTTCGAGGGTGGCGCGATCGCGCGCGTCGCGCAGACCGGCCGAACGGCGCGGATCGACCTGGAGGCGGAGCCGTCCGACCTTCGCGAGCGCATGCTCGCCGCCAAGGTGAACTCGGGAGTGGCCGCCCCGATCGTGGTGTCGGGGCGGCTCTGGGGCGCCACTTCGATCTCGAACGGAGGCGAGCTCGGCGCGTTTCCACCAGGCGTCGAGGAACGCCTCGAGAAGTTCACGAGCCTCGTCGCCGTGGCGCTCGCGAATGCCGAGGCCCGTGAGCAGCTGACTGCGTCGCGGGCCCGCATCGTCCAGGCCGGAGACGCCGAGCGGCGACGGCTGGAGCGGAACCTCCACGACGGCGCTCAGCAACGCCTCGTCTCGCTCGCGCTCGCCCTTCGCATCGCCCAGTCGCAGCTTCCCGACGATCCGGTTGCCGCGGCGGAGCTGCTCGCGCAGGCGAGCGAGGAGCTCGCGCTCGGCCTGGAGGAGCTCCGCGAGCTCGCCCGCGGGATCCACCCGGCGATCCTGACCGACCACGGCCTCACGCCAGCCGTCGAGGCGCTCGCCAACCGGGCGACAGTGCCGGTCGAGGTCAACGGCCTGCCCCCGAGCGGCTGTCCGAGCCGATCGAGGCCGCCGCGTTCTTCGTCGTCTCGGAGTCGCTCGCGAACGTCGCGAAGTACGCGTCGGCGAGCCTGCGCCCGCGTCGATCTCGCCCGCGACGACGGCGTGCTCGTCGTCGAGGTGTCCGACGACGGCGTCGGCGGTGCGGACGCCGACAAGGGATCGGGCCTCCGCGGCCTGTCCGACCGGGTGGAAGCGCTCGGAGGCCGTCTTCGCGTGTCGAGCGAGCCGGGCCGCGGGACGACGGTGCGCGCCGAGCTTCCGACGCGCGGCTAGTTCTGCTCGAGCAGCCGCGTCTCGACGTGGCGCCGCCTGAGCCTCAGGACGAGCCAGACGAGGACCCCGACGATCAGGAAGGGCCCGACGACGACGAGTGCATAGAGGAGCGCGATCGCCTCCCAGGCGAGCACGTCCCTGATCCCGTCGAGGCGGCCGCCGCCGACCGGGACCGCCTGGATCTCCTCGGTCGTCATCGTCAGGTAGATCGTCGCCGTGCGCGCCTCGGCGTTCGTGCCTCGCAGCGCCTCGCGAAGGCCCGTCAGCTTCGTGCGGGCGTTCGAGAGCCGTGACTGGAGCACGGCGCGCTCGGCGTCGGACAGCGTCGTGCTCTGCGAGCCGCGAGACCAGCTGGGCGATCTGGCGCTGCGTCGCCTCGATCTGCGACTGCAGCGAGTCTGCCTGCGCCTGCAGGTCGTCGATCCCGTAGCGCTGCCCGACGATCGTGCCGAGCTGGGAGAGCTGGGCCATCGCGCTCTGGACGCGGGCCGTCGGGACGCGGAGCGTGATCTGCGCCGTGCCGACGCCCTCCGACGGCGCGTCGTACTGCAGCGAGGCGACGCTGCCGTCGTGGGTGCGCGCGATCTGCTGAGCGCGCTTGGTCGCGGTCGAGAGCGCCTCGACATCGTCGACCTGGAGGCGGAGCTCGGCCTCGTAGCGCTGGAGCTGTCCCGAGGCTGGAGGGACGATCCCCGTCGCGCGGCTGGGCAGCGTCGGGGAGGCGGCCTTCGGTGCCGCCGAATCCTCGGCCTGAGCCTGCTCGAACGTGGAGACTCGTCACGGCCGCGTCGCCGCCGCCGACCGCGGACACCTCGTCGCGGGTGTCGTCGCGCGAGAGCCCGATCACACCCGCCGCGACGACCGCGACGACGACCGTCGCAGGCACGGCGAGCGCGAGCCGGCGCCAACCCCAGGTGAACCGGAGCCGGTCGAGAAAGGGCTCGCGCGCGTGCTCCTGGACGCTCAGCGCCCGGACGCGCTCGCGGAGCGCCGACGGCGCCTCGGGCTTCGTCGCGCGGATCTCGTTCAGCAGCGTCTCAGACATGGATGCTCACCTTCTCCTCGAGCTTCTTCAGGGCTCTCGACAGCCGGGTCGAGACCGCTGTGGGGCTGATCCCGAGCACGCGCGCCGCCTCGTCGCCGTCGAGCTCGAGCAGGACGCGCAGCGCGATCACCTCGCGCTCGCCGGCGCTGAGCTCGCGCAGCGCGCTCTCGAGCTCCGGAGAGAGGCCGTCCGCGAATCCGGCGTCGAGCCGGTCCGGCACTGCGGCCCGCTCCTCGCGCCGGCGCCGGCGCTCCTCGGCCCGGAACCAGTCGAGCGCGGTCGTGCGGGCGATCTGGCAGAGCCAGGTGCGGGCGCTGCCCTTGCTCGCGTCGAAGCGACGCCAGTGCTTGAGCGCCTTCTCGAACGTGTCCGCGGCCAGGTCCTCGGCAAGCGAGCGGTCGCGGGTCAGGTAGACGAGATAGGCGTACACGTCGTCGAGGTGCTCCTCTGCGGTCGCGGCGAAGGACGCCGACCAGACCGGCTGTCTGCGCGGAAGCGTCATCGCCTGCACACCGTGTCTACGCCGCCGGACGCCGACTCGTCACGCCTGTTGCGCGGCCTCGAAGAGCTGCTCCCACTGCTCGAGCAGCTGCTGGAGCTCCTCGCGCGCCGCCGTGTGCGCGGCCAGCGTCTCGGTGTTCCCCCAGTCCTCCGCCAGCTGCCGCTCGAGCTCGGCGAGCTCGAGCTCGCGCGCCTGGATCGAAGCCTCGATCTGCTCGAGCTCGCTCGGGCGCGGCTTCACCTGCTTCGGTTTCTCCTTCCGCTCCCGCGGCGGTGCCGGCGGCGGCGCGGTCTCGTCGCCCCTGATCCGGGCATAGTCGGCCCAGCCGCCGTCGTAGGAGCGGAGGCTGCGTCCTTCGACGGCGACGATCCGCTCCGCGACCGCGTCGAGGACGGCGCGGTCGTGCGAGACGAGCAGGACGGTGCCGGGGAAAGCCTCCAGCGCAGCCTCGAGCGCCTCCCGGCTCTCGAGGTCGAGGTGGTTCGTCGGCTCGTCGAGGACGAGGAAGTTCGCGCCCGAGGCGACGACGAGCGCGAGCGCGAGGCGCCGCCGCTCGCCGCCCGAGAGGGCGACCACCGGCTTGTCGTGGTCGTCCCAGCCGGAGAAGAGGAAGCGGCCGAGCAGCGCCTGGGCCTGCGAGCGCTGGAGGCCGGTCGCGCCCATCGCGCACTCGAGCACGCTGCCGCGCTCGTCCAGCTCCACCTCGTGCTGGGAGAAGTACGCGATCTCGACGCCGTGCCCGATCCGTCCGAGCCGGCCGCCGACGATCGCTTCCAGCAGCGTCGACTTGCCCGAGCCGTTCGGCCCGATCAGGGCGACGTGCTCGCCGCGCTCGAGCACGAGCTCGGCATTCTCGAGCAGCGGCTTCGAGCCTGCGGCGAGGTCGAAGCCCTCCGCCTCGACGACCATCCGCCCGCTGCGCGCCGGCTTCAGGAACTCGAAGCCGAGCGTGCGGCGGCCCGTCGTCGGCGCCTCGACCCGCTCGGCCTCGATCCGCGCGATCTGCTTCAGCTTCGCCTGTGCCTGCCGCGACTTCGTCCCGTAGCGGAAGCGGGCGACGAAGCGATCGAGGCGGGCGATGTCCTCCGCCTGGCGCTCGGCGAACTTCGCCTGCATCGCGAGCCGCGCGGCCTTCTCCTGGCGCCAGACGTGCCACTTGCCCGGGAAGTACGTGGAGCGGCCGTTCTCGAGCTCGAGCACGGCCGTGCCGACCGACTCGAGGAACCAGCGGTCGTGCGCGACGAGGATCACGGCGGCGTCGATCGTCGAGAGCTCCTGTTCGAGCCACTCCATCGACTCCATGTCGAGATGGTTCGTCGGCTCGTCGAGCAGGAGCAGGTCGGGGCCGCCGGAGAGCGCACGCGCGAGCGAGGCGCGCGTCAGCTCGCCGCCCGAGAAGCTCTCGAGCCCCCGGTCGAGGTCTGCGTCGACGAAGCCGAGCCCGCGCAGCACCGAGGTGGCGTGGTCGCGCCAGCCGTAGCCGCCGGCGTGCTCGAGCCGGGCCTGGGCCTCGCCGTAGCGGCGGAGCGTTTCGGCCGCGTGGTCGCCGCCCGCCATCGCCTCCTCGAGCCGGCGCAGCTCGCGCTCCGCGTCGACGAGGTCGGTCGCGCCCGAGAGGGCGTACTCGCGGAGCGTGAAGCCGCCGAGCCGTGGAGGCCGCTGGTCGTGCAGCGCCACCCGCGCGCCCTTCTCCCAGGCGAGCTCGCCGCCGGCGAGCTCGGTCTCGCCGATCAGCGCTCGCAGCAGCGTCGTCTTGCCGGCGCCGTTCGGGCCGGCGAGCGCGAGCCGGTCGCGCCGCTCGACCTTGAACGAGACGCCGTCGAAGAGCGGCTCGCCGGAGAGCTCCTTCCGGAGCGCGGATGCGATCAGGACCGCCACGCGTCACAGGGTAATGACGCGTCGATGCGCTTACGAGACTGCCGCGGTGTCCTTGACGAGCCTGCGCGCGGCCTGCTCGATCGCGGCCGCGTCGATCCCGGCCGCCGCGAGTAGCTCGGCGGGCTTGCCCGAGTGGGGAAGGTCGCGGACGGCGAGCTTGACGACGCGTGGCCGTTCGTCGGCGTCGGCGATCGCGCCGAGGACGGCGTCACCGAGTCCGCCCTCCGGCCAGTGGTCCTCGACAGTCACGATCGGCATCGTCGAGCGAGCGGAGCGTGTCGGCGTCGACCGGCTTGACCGAGTAGAGGTCGATCACGCGGGCCTCGATCCCGTCCGCCGCCAGCGTCTCCGCCGCGGCGAGCGCCTCGTGCAGCGTGATCCCGGCCGCGACGATCGCGACGTCGTCGCCCTCGCGGACGGTCCTCGAGCCGCCGACCGAGAACTCCTCGTCGGGGCTGTAGAGAACCGTCGGTGTCGGCGCGCGTCGTGCGCAGGAAGGAGATCCCGTCGACGTCGGCCATCGCGGCGACGAGCTTCGCCGTCTGGTTGCCGTCGCAGGGGTAGAGCACCGTCGACCCCTGGATCGCGCGGAACTCGGCCAGGTCCTCGAGCGCCATCTGCGAGGGGCCGTCCTCGCCGATCGAGACGCCGGCGTGCGAGCCGCAGAGCTTCAGCGTCGCGCGGCTGATCGCGGCCATGCGGACGAAGTCGTAGGCGCGGCTCATGAAGGCCGCGAAGGTGGAGACGAACGGCTTCCAGCCCAGCACCTGCATCCCGACCGCGGCCGCCACCATCTGCTGCTCGGCGATGTACATCTCGAAGAAGCGCTCCGGGTGCGCGTCGCGGAAGATCTCAGCGTAGGTCGAGTTCGAGACCTCGCCGTCGAGCGCGACGACGTCGCCCCGCTCGCCGCCGAGCGCGGCGAGCGCCTCGCCGTAGGCCTTGCGCGTCGCCACCTTCGAGCCGACCTCGTAGCGCGGCCACTCGGCGCCCGTGGGCTCGAACCGGTGCGGCTCGCCATGCTCCGGCTTCGGCACGTCGACGACGATGTTGCGGATCCCGCCGAGCTCCGCGATCGCCTCCTCGGCGTCTTCGGGCGAGCTCGCCTTGCCGTGCCAGCCGCCCTTGTCCTCGAGCTTGGAGTAGCCCTTGCCCTTGACCGTCTTCGCGACGACGACGGTCGGCTTGCCCGTCGTCCGCTCGGCCTCCTCGTAGGCGGAGTCGATCGCGTCGACGTCGTGCCCGTCGATCTCGATCGCGTGCCAGCCGAAAGCGCGGAAGCGGTCGGAGTAGGAGGAGAGGTCCCAGCCGTGCATCGTCTCGCCGCGCTGGCCGAGCCGGTTGACGTCGACGATCGCGGTCAGGTTGTCGAGCTCGTAGAACGCGGCGTGCTCGGCGGCCTCCCACATCGAGCCCTCGGCCATCTCACTGTCGCCGCAGATGACCCACGTTCGGAACGGGAGCCGGTCGAGCCGCTTGCCGGCGAGCGCCATCCCGACCCCGATCGGGAGCCCTTGGCCGAGCGAGCCGGTGGCGACGTCAACCCAGGGCAGCACCGGCGTCGGGTGCCCTTCCAGGCGCGAGCCGAACTGGCGGTAGGTGCCGAACTCGTCCTCGGAGAGGACGCCCGCGGCGCGGAACAGGCCGTAGACGAGCGGCGAGGCGTGGCCCTTCGAGAAGACGAGCCGATCGTTCGCCGGGCTCTTCGGCCGGTCGTAGTCGTAGCGGAAGTGCGCCGCCAGGAGCACGGCGGCGAGATCGGCGGCGGACATCGACGAGGTCGGATGGCCAGACCCGGCCTTCGCGCTCGCGCGGACCGCATCGACCCGCAGCTGCTGCCCCAGCTCAGCCCAGAGCTCGCGCTCTTCCATTGCCGTAACCTAGCGAGCGATGGAGGTCGCGGTCGCATTCGACCATCGAGGCGTGAAGCTGCGCGAGCGCGTGCTCGAGGAGATCGAAGCGCTCGGCCATGCCGTCGTCGACCTCGGCACCGACACGGACGCCGAGCGGATCGACTACCCGGACAAGGCGCGCGAGCTCGGCGAGGCGATCCAGCGCGGCGACGCCGAGCGCGGGATCCTCGTCTGCGGCTCGGGCGTCGGCGCTTCGATCGCCGCGTGCAAGCTCGCCGGCATCCGCGCCGCGATCTGCCACGACGGCTACTCCGCGCACCAGGGCGTCGAGCACGACGACATGAACGTGCTTTGCCTAGGCTCGGAGGTGATCGGCGCCGAGTTGGCCGTCGACCTCGTCCGGATATTTCTCGCCGCCCGCTTCGACGGCGGCGAGCGCTACGTGCAGAGGTTGGAGAAAGTCCGCGAGCTGGAAAGGACATTGCATGGCCACATCGAGACTGCATGAGCTGTCGGAGCGGGGCCAGTCGGTCTGGATCGACTCGATCTCGCGGGAATGGCTGCGCGAAGGCTTCCTCGCGAAGCTGATGCGCGACGACGCCGTCGTCGGCGTCACCTCGAACCCGACGATCTTCCAGAAATCCCTCGCCGAGGGCGACTGGTACGACGAGCAGCTCAAACAGGTGCTCGCCGAGGAGGACGAGCCGAAGGAGATCTTCTACCGGCTCGCGGTCGACGACATCCAGGACGCCTGCGACGAGCTGCGCACCGTCTGGGACGAGGGCCGCGGCAAGGACGGCTATGTCTCGATGGAGGTCGACCCGACGCTTGCCTATGACCAGGAGGCGACGGTTGCCGAGGCGCTGCGCTTCCACGAGTGGATCGACAAGCCGAACCTCTTCGTCAAGATCCCGGCGACCGAGCCCGGTCTCGGCGCGATCGAGGAGTGCATCGCACGTGGCCGCTCGATCAACGTGACGTTGATCTTCGGGCTCGAGCGCTACGCCGCGGTCGCCGAGTCGTACATCCGAGGGCTGGAGCGGCTCGTCGAGGCCGGCGGCGATCCGGCGCCCGTCGCCTCCGTCGCGTCGTTCTTCGTCTCCCGCGTCGACACCGAGGCGGACAAGCGCCTCGATGCGGTCGGGGCGCCTGAGCTGAAGGGGAAGCTGGCGGTGGCGAACGCGAAGCTCGCCTATCAGCGCTACAAGGAGCTCTTCTCCGGCCCGCGCTGGGAGGCGCTCGCCGCGACGGGCGCGACGCCGCAGCGGTGTCTCTGGGCCTCGACCTCGACGAAGAACCCGGACTATCCGGACACGCTCTACGTCGACGAGCTGATCGGGCCGGCGACGGTGAACACGATGCCGCTGGAGACGATCGACGCCTTCCAGGATCACGGGACGGTCGCGGACACCCTCGAGGCCGGCCTCGACGAGGCCCGGGAGCTCTTTGCCGCGCTGGAGCGAGCCGGTGTCGACTACGACGACGTCACCGAGACGCTCGAGCGGGAGGGCGTGCAGAAGTTCAGCGACTCGTTCGAGGAGCTGCTCGAAGGGATCAAGGCGAAACGCCGCGAGCTCGCTGCGGCGTGACCGACCAGTCCGTCGTCGAGCGCATCTGGGCGTACGACGCATCGCTCTGGACCGACTCGGGCGAGGATCGCTGGCTCGGCTGGCTCGACGTCGTCCCGCGCGTCCGTGCCCACGTCGACGAGCTGAACGCCTTCTCGGAGGCCGCGACCGAGCAGTTCCACGACTGCGTCCTGCTCGGCATGGGCGGCTCATCGCTGGCGCCGGAGGTGCTGAGGAGGACGTTCAACGTCGAGTCGTTCCACGTCCTCGACACGACGCACCCCGAGGCGATCCGGCGGCTCGAGCGCACCGTCGACCTCGAGCAGACGCTCTTTCTCGCCTCCTCGAAGTCGGGGTCGACGATCGAGACACGCTCCCACCTCGAGTACTTCTGGGAGCGGACCGGCGGCCGCGGGGCGCAGTTCGCGGCGATCACCGACCCCGGCTCCGAGCTCGACGACCTCGCCCACGAGCGCGGCTTCCGGGCGGTCTTCGCCGGCGAGCCCGAGATCGGCGGCCGCTACTCGGCGCTCTCGATGTTCGGGATCGTGCCCGCGGCGCTGATGGGCGTCGACCTCGCCCACTTCCTCGAGGTCGCCGCGACGATGACTGTCGCCTGCCAGGCCGAGGACGGAAACCCCGGCCTCGAGCTCGGTCTCCGGCTGGGGGAGGGCTGGCAGCAGGGACGGGACAAGATCTGCGTCGACGATTCCGCCACCGGCTTCGGGCTCTGGGCGGAGCAGCTGCTCGCGGAGTCGACGGGCAAGCTCGGCAAGGGGCTCGTGCCCGCGCCGGGCGAGCCGCCGGACGGGTCGGACCGGCAGCGCGGCGAGATCGATCTCGTCGACCCGTACGACCTCGCGGGCGAGCTCTACCGCTGGGAATTCGCGACGGCGGTCGCGGGGCACGTGCTCGCGATCAACCCGTTCGACCAGCCGGACGTCCAGGCGGCGAAGGACAAGACGAACGAGGTGCTCGCGGGCGGCGAGCCCGAGCTCGAGCCGCAGGGGTCGCTGGACGAGCTGCTCGCGCAGGCGCAGGCGGGACGCGACTACGTCTGCATCCAGGCCTTCGTCGACCCGGCCCGCGAGCCCGAGCTGGCGCCGCTCGTCGCTCGCGCCCACGAGACCGGCTGCGTCGTCACCAAGGGCATCGGCCCGCGCTACCTGCACTCGACCGGCCAGCTGCACAAGGGCGGCCCGAACACCGGCCTGTTCATCCAGGTCGTCGACGAGACCGGAGCGGAGCTGCCGATCCCCGGCCGTGACTTCGGCTTCGGCCGGCTGATCCGCTCGCAGGCAGCGGGCGACTTCGCTGCGCTCGAGGAGCGCGGCCGCCGCGTGATCCGACTGAGACTGGAGGACGTCTAGATGCAACTCGGGATGGTGGGCCTCGGCCGGATGGGCGCGGGGATGACGAAGCGGCTCGAGCGGCACGGGCATGAGCTGAAGACGTACGACCCGAACGTCGGCTCGACCGCGAAGACGCTGCGCGCTCTGGCGAAGCAGCTGGACGCGCCGCGCCACGTCTGGCTGATGGTGCCGTCCGGGAAGATCACCGAGGACACGTTCCAGAAGCTGCTCGGCATCGTCGAGCCCGGCGACACGATCATCGACGGCGGCAACTCGAACTTCCGCGACTCGATGCGGCGGTACGCCGAGGCGCGCAAGCGCAAGGTCGCGTTCGTCGACGTCGGCGTCTCCGGCGGGATCTGGGGGCTCGAGGTCGGCTTCTGCCTGATGGTCGGAGGCGACAAGGCGCCGGTGAAGCGGCTGCAGCCGGTCTTCGAGGCGCTGGCGCCGGAGAACGGCTGGGCGCACGTCGGTGCCTCCGGCGCGGGCCACTTCACGAAGATGGTCCACAACGGGATCGAGTACGGCCTGATGCAGGCATACGCCGAGGGCTTCGAGCTGATGCACCACTCCGAGTTCGAGCTCGACCTGAGCGAGATCGCAGGGATCTGGCGCTACGGGTCGGTCGTCCGCTCCTGGCTGCTGGAGCTCCTGCACGAGGCGCTCGAGCAGCACGGCGACGGGCTCGACAGCGATCGCCCCGTACGTCGAGGACTCCGGCGAGGGCCGCTGGACGATCAACGAGGCGATCAACGAGAACGTGCCGGTGCCCGCGATCACCGCGGCGCTCTTCTCGCGCTTCGCCTCGCGCCGCGAGATCGACTTCTCTGCGAAGGTGCAGGCCGCGCTCCGGAACCAGTTCGGCGGCCACGCTGTCAAGGCCGCGAAGGCGGCGAAGAAGGCGCGCGACCAGCGGTGAGCTCGGCCGACGACGGCAATCCGCTGCTCGAGGGCCTCCGCCTGCGCCGCAGCCCGGACGCGTGCGCGATCGTCATCTTCGGCGCCACCGGCGACCTGACCAGGCGGAAGATCTTCCCGGCGCTGTACGCACTCGCGCTCCGCCGGCTGCTGCCGGAGCGCTTCGGGGTCGTCGGCGTCGCCCGCACCGAGCAGACGGCGAAGCAGTGGACCGCGGAGATGAAGCAGGCAGTCCGCGAGTACGCCCGCGACGACTTCGACGCGCAGGTCTGGAAGGAGCTGGCCGACGGGATGCGATACGTCGCCACCGACTTCGCAGAGGACGAAGGCGAGGACCGCGTCGTCGAGGCATTGAACGACCTCGACCGGCAGCGCGGCTGCTCGGGCAACCGCCTCTACTACCTCGCCGTTCCGCCGGCGGCCTTCGAGACGATCGTCAACGAGCTCGGCGAGCGGCGGAGCACGGATGGCTGGATCCGGTTGATCGTCGAGAAGCCGTTCGGACACGACCGCGCCTCGGCCCACCGACTGAACGAGATCCTGCAGCAGCACTTCTCCGAGGACGAGATCTTCCGGATCGACCACTACCTGGGCAAGGAGACGGTCCAGAACATGCTCGCGCTGCGGTTCGCGAACGGCATCTTCGAGCCGATCTGGAACCGCCAGTTCATCGACCACGTCCAGATCACCGTCGGCGAGTCGATCGGGATCGAGGGCCGCGCGGCGTTCTACGAGCAGGCCGGCGTCATCCGCGACGTCTTCCAGAACCACCTGCTCCAGCTCGTCGCGCTGACGGCGATGGAGCCGCCGATCGACTTCACGGCCGACTCGGTCCGGAACGAGAAGGTGAAGGTGCTCCGCTCTCTGCAGACGCCGGGGCCCAAGTCGGTCGTGCGTGGCCAGTACGCGCGCGGGTACATCGAGGGCGAGGAAGTGTCCGGCTACCGCGAGGAGCCGGGTGTCGCGAGCGACTCGATCACGGAGTCGTACATCGCCGCCAAGCTCTACGTCGACAACTGGCGCTGGGCGGACACGCCCTTCTACGTCCGGGCGGGAAAACGGCTGCCGCGGCGCGAGACGACGATCGCGATCCAGTTCCAGCGTGCACCGCACCCGCCCGTTCGCCGAGATTGCCGGGGAGGGGTTGCGGCCGAACGTGCTCCTGATCCATGTCCAGCCGGACGAGGGCGTCTCGCTCGCGATCGGCGCGAAGGTGCCGGGCGCGGGGATGAGCATCCGCACCGTGCACATGGACTTCCTCTACGGCGGCGCCTTCCGGACGGGCCTGCCGGAGGCCTACGAGCGCCTGATCCTCGACGCGATGCTCGGCGACGCGACCCTGTTCACCCGCGCCGACGAGGTGGACGAGCAGTGGGGCCTGGTCGACGCGATCGTCGCGGGCTGGAAGCGCGACAGGCCGAACTTCCCGAACTACCCGGCCGGAAGCTGGGGCCCGTCCACTGCCGAGGAGTTGATCCGCCGGGACGGCCGCTCGTGGAGACGGCACTGATGCCGGGGGTGGTCGCCCAGGTCGAGAAGCGGCTGGCCGAGCTGCGCGTGCACCACGCGGAGGGGACGCGGACGAGCGTGATGACGCACGTCGCCTGGGCGCCGCCGCAGTGGGCCGCGGCCGCCCGCCGGACGCTCGCCGGCCTCGAGGAGCTGCACCCGTCGCGGACGATCCTGCTCTTCCCGAACGCGCGCAAGGCAGACGGGATCGCCGTCGACGTCGAGCTGAAGTGCTTCACGATCCCCGGATCCGAGCGTGAGGTCTGCTCGGAGGTGATCCAGCTCCGGCTCGGCGGCAAGCGCACGCGCGTCCCCGGCTCGATCGTCCAGCCGCTGCTGATCACCGATCTGCCGACGTTCTGCCGCTGGCGCGGCCTGCCGCCGTGGGGCAAGCCCGAGCTGGAGCAGCTCGTCGACGTCTGCGACCGGCTCGTCGTCGACTCGTCCGAATGGCGTGGGCTGCCCGGTCGCCTACACGAAGCTCGCGACGCTCTTCGACCGGATCGCGGTCTCGGACATCGCCTGGGGCCGCAGCGTCGGCTGGCGTGGCCGCCTGACGTCGCTCTGGCCGGACGTGAAGTCGATCAAGACCCTCTCGGTGACGGGCCCGAAGGCGGACGCGCTCCTCCTGGCCGGCTGGCTGCGCTCGCGCCTGAAGCGACCGGTCAGGCTCTCGCATCGCTCGGCGACGGAGCTCGAGCGGATCGCGGTCGACGGCGAGCCGGTGCCGCCGCCGCGTGGTGCCGCGCTGACCGCGAGCGACCTGCTCTCGGCCGAGCTCGACGTCTTCGGCCGCGACCGCATCTACGAAGCAGCCGTCAGCGCAGCTCGCTGACGTCGATTCGCCCGTTCCAGGACGCGGACTCCTCGTAGCGCCCGCCCGCCTCCTCGACGAGGATCTTCATCGGCGCCCAGTCCCAGATCGCGAGCCCCGACGCGTCGATCGCCGCCTCGGCGGCGCCCTCGGCGACGAGCATGTGCGCCCAGAAGTCGCCGAAGCCGCGGACGTGCCACGCCTCGTACGCCCGCGCGGGCGGCGGCCGCTCGAGCCCGTAGAGCACGGTCGCGTCCTCGAGCCGGTCGATCGCGGAGACGTGGATCGGGTTGCCGTCCAGGAATGCACCGGCGCCCCGCTCCGCCCACCAGCGCCGGCCGAGCGCCGGCGCCGAGACCACCGCCACCCGGTCCGCGTAGGCGATCAGCGTCGCCCAGACCGGGATCCCGCGCGTGTAGTTGCGGGTGCCGTCGATCGGATCGAGGATCCAGCCGCTCGCGTCCTCGCCCCCCTCCTCCTCGCCGAGCACGGCCTCGTCCGGCCGTTCACGGGCGAGCCGCGCGCGCAGCGCCGACTCGGCTGCGCGGTCGGCCTCGGAGACGGGCGTCAGGTCGGGCTTCGTCTCGACGCGCAGGTCGGCCGCCCGAAAACGCGGCAGCGTGATCGCGTCGGCGTCGTCGGCAAGTGAGAGGGCGAGCTCGAGGTCGGGGCCCACGGCGCACTACTCTGGCGCAAGAGCGGCATCCGCGGGAGCGGATACCGCTCGCGCGAAGACCCCTGAAGCGGCCGCTTCGCGGCCGGAGCTAACGTCCGGACTTCTTGACGACCGCGAAGGTCGGCTTCGCGACTTTCAGCCCGACCGGCGTCGACCACGACATCGCGCGGGCGGTGCCGGGCAGCGAGAAGTTGACGCCGCGGACGCGGTAGTACCAGACGCCGGGCTCCAGCGTCAGCAGCGCCGAGGTGGCGAAGGTGAACTTCTCGCCGGCCTTCACCCACGGATAGCGGGTCTTCGACCACTGCACCTGATACTGGTCGGCGCCGAGCGCGGGCTCCCAGGCGATCAGCGGCGAGCCGTAGAACGAGGGGCGCGCCGTCGCCGCCGACGTCAGCCGGCCCTTCGGCGAGAGCCCGGAGACGAACGGGGAGGTGGAGCCGGCGACGAGCGGCGTGCTGCCCTTGCCGAACGCCTGGACGCGACCGGCCGAGCAGACGTCCTGCGGCAGCTCGAGGTCCCAGTAGTCGATCGTCGCGGTGAGGTTCTGGACGTGCTCGCCGGAGCCGTGCGAGTAGGTCGCGCTCGTGGTCGTCGAGACCTGGGTGTTGGCGGTGTCGACCGACACGATCGTGAGCGTCTCCTCCGTCGCGCCGGCGCCGATGCGGACGAGCTGGCCCGCGGCGAAGCCGGTGATGTCCGCGAGGCGGAAGCTGCTCGCGCCGGGCGCGCTTGCGGCGGACGTCGTCGTCTTCTTGGGGTCGGCCGACTCGAACCGCACCGGCACCACCGTCCAGTAGAAGCGGCCGTTCGGCCAGCCGCTGTCCCAGAGGTCGACCGGAGCGCCGGTCGACTTCGGCGTCACGGGCAGCGACGGGTCGTTCTCGGGCGGCGTGTTGGACGGGTCGTCCCCGGCGGGAGCGCCGGAGCTCGTGCCCGTGCTCGGCGCGGGCGTCGCCGCCTGCTCTCGCCGGCTCGGGGTCGCTCTCGGTGCTCGCAACCTTGGCCGAGTCGAACATGAACTGCGACGGCTCCGACTCGCCCTTCTTCAGATCCTTGAGGTAGCTGGTGGACGCCGTCAGCACATCCGCCGTCGTCAGCGGCAGCTTCAGCGAGCCGGTCGTCCGCGGGACATACGCAGGGGAGGCGACGATCGAGCCGCGGTGGATCACGTTGACGCAGTCCGCGTCGCTGAACACGTAGACGCGATACAGATCGGCGGACGTACCGGCGTTCGAGCGGGTGCCGGCGAAGGCGAAGCCGGGCGTCAGCTCGTGCAGGGCCGCGGTCGTCGAGGTGCTCACCGTGGCATCGGCCGTAGCGACGGACGGGCCGACCGTGCCGGCGGCGAGCGCGGGGTTCGTCGTCGTGTAGGTCGGGCTCCACGGGCCGTAGCTCACGGTGGGCAGGCCGCTGGGGATCCGGCCGTAGAGCCCGCGGACCGCGCGCACGCGCCAGTTGACCGTGCCCGATAGGCCGCCTGCTGGTGGAAGGCGTAGAACTCGCGGTGGTCGACGGCGTTCGTGCGCATGCCGACGATCTTCCGGAGCGCCGGGAACCAGACCTGATAGCTCGTGGCGCCGTCGACGACGCTCCAGCGGGACATGCCGGGGTACGTCTGGAGCGGCCGCGGGACGCTGCTCCAGCGGACGTTGAAGCCGAAGGACGCACTCCACGGGCTGACGCCGTCGCGGGTGATCGCGCGCACGCGTGCATAGACCGCGTAGGGGCTGCCGGTCATCCAGGGAAGGGCGACGGGAACCGAGACTGCCGGCGACTTCAGCTTCTCGTCCGACCAGAAGGTGCCCGCCTCGGTGAAGCCGGGGTTCTTCGAGAGCTCGAACTCGTAGCGGATCGCCCCGCGCACGGGCAGCCAGGAGAAGGACGGCGTGCGGGCGAACTCGTGGGTCGCGGCCTCGCTCGGGCGGAGCAGGAACGCCCGCAGGCCCTGCGGCGCGCCGGGGCCTGCGGCGACGCGCGCCTGCACCGAGCCGGTGAGGACGAGTGCCGCAAGGCAGAGCAGGACGAGGCGAGCCAGACGCATCGCTTACCGTGATCGGCCGGGAAGCGGGCCCGGCTCTCCCTCAAAGGGGGGAGAGCAAGGCGCCGGCCGCGAGCACGAGCCCGTCGGCGCCGGCCCGACCCGCGAGCTGGAGCGAGGCCGGCAGCCCGTCCTCGGCCGTGCCGCACGGCAGCGCGAGCGCCGGCCAGCCGAGCGCCGAGAAGGGGTAGGTGAAGCGGATCAGCGCCTCGCGCACGTCGAGGTCGCCCGGGGCGGCGCCGCGGCCGAGCGGCGGCGGCGCGATCGGCAGCGTCGGCGTCAGCACGAGGTCGACGCCGTCGAGCGCCTCCTCGACCTGCTCGCGGTACTCGAGCCGAAGCCGCTCGGCGCGCTCGACGTCGGCGTCGCGGACTGCGAAGCACTTCTCCAGCTTCAGTCGCACGTCCTCGCCGTAGAGGTCGGCGTTCTCGGCGTAGAGCTCGCGGTGGACGTCGGCGACCTCGCGCATGAAGACGGCGTAGGTCTCGTTCGGAACCAGGGGCAGCTCGACCGGCCGGCGGCGCGGGAACTGTGCGGCGGCGCTCTCGACCCGTTCCCGGACCGGCGCCTCGGCGAGTTCGGTCCAGGCGACGCCGACCTCGAGCTGCTCGAGCGAGTCGAGCTCGACCGGCTCGAACTCGGGCGCCAGCGCCTCGAGCAACCGCCTGCAGCCGGCCACGTCGGCGGCGATCGGGCCGGCCGTGTCGAAGCTCGCCGCCAGCGGCCAGCAGCCGTCGAGCGGGACGAGACCGTGCGTCGGCTTGTGCCCGACGACGCCGCAGCAGGCGGCGGGGATCCGGATCGAGCCGGCCGAGTCGGTGCCGAGCGCAGCGTCCGCGAGGCCGGCGGCGACCGCGGCCGCCGAGCCGCCGCTCGAGCCGCCCGCGACGCGGCCGGGGAAGCGTGGGTTGGGCACGTCGCCGAAGTGCCGGTTCTCGGAGGTCGTGCCGTAGGCGAACTCGTGCAGGTTCGCCTTGCCGACGTTTGCGTAGCCGGCCTGCTCGAGCAGCCGCACCGCGGCCGCCGTCTCGCGGGGCACATGCCCGGCGAAGATCGCCGAGCCGTACGTCGTCTCGAGCCCGGCCGTGTCGAAGAGGTCCTTGACGGCGAGCCGGATCCCGGCCGCCGGTGAGTCCGGCCGGGCGAGGAAGATCGTCACGTGCGCTATCCAGACTTTGTGTTTCAGAAACACAAGCCACCTTTCGCCCGGCGATTGCACGGAACCATGCGGTTCGACGAAGAGCTTGTGTTTCAGAAACACAAGCTCTGGCGTCCGGCTAGTCGAGGGCGACGTACAGGAACGCGATCCCGACCGTTCCGGCGAACAGGAGCACGAAGATCCCGAACAGGGCCCAGCCGAGGACGAGGTTCTTGTGCTCGAGCTCGGGTGTGATCTCTTTCACAGCAGCACCGGGTTCAGCGCCGCCGCGACGAACAGCAGCGCCAGGTAGAGGAGCGAGTAGTGGAAGAGGACGCCGGCGTTCCGTCGCGTCGGCGAGCGCCGCAGCTGCCAGGCCATCCCGAGGAAGATCCCGCCGAGCACCACCGCGGCCGCCGAGTAGACCGGGCCGAGCCAGAAGCCGACCGCGAGCGTGAACGCGACGAGCACGACGGAGTACCAGACGATCTGCTTCGTCGTCTCGTCGTCGCCGCGCACGACCGGCAGCATCGGCACCTTCGCCGCGGCGTAGTTCTCCTTGATCAGGAGCGCTAGTGCCCAGAAGTGAGGCGGCGTCCACAGGAAGACGATCAGGAAGAGCCAGAGCGCGGGCAGTCCGAGGTTGCCGCTGGCGGCGGCGTAGCCGACCAGCGGCGGCACCGCACCGGCTGCGCCGCCGATGACGATGTTCTGCGGCGTCGAGCGCTTCAGCCAGCGGGTGTAGACGACGACGTAGAAGAGGTTGCCGACGAGGGCGAGCGTGGCGGTGAGCACGTTGACCGTGCTCGCGAGCAGGACGAACGAGAGCGCCGAGAGCGTCAGCCCGAACTCGAGCGCGTGCGCCGGCGGGACTCGGCCCGCCGCCACCGGCCGCTTCTCCGTCCGCTTGCCCATCAGCCGGTCGATGTCGGCGTCGAGGACGTGGTTGAGCGCGCTGGCGCCGCCGCAGGCGAGCGCGAGGCCGGTCATCGTCGCCACGAAGAGCCCGAGCGGCGGAACGCCCTGGGCGCCGACGAACATCCCCGCCGCACCGGTGACGAGCAGCAGCGACATGATCCGAGGTTTCGTCAGCGTCACGTAGTCGCGCCAGGGGCCGGCGGCGACCCGCTCACCACGGAAGCAGAGCGCGGCCGAGACCGCGGCTGCGGCGAGCGCGGCCGAGGCGAGCGCGACGTGGAGCACGTTGCTCCCGGTCAGAGCGGCGGCGGCGCCGAAGAGGCCGAGAGCGAGCAGCGACGGCACGAGCAGGCGACGGTGCGCCCACCAGGCGGCGACCGCGACCGCGGCGAGCGGCGGCACCGCGAGCGCCGAGACCACGTTGTGCTCGACGCCGGCCGCCCCGGAGACGACGGCGAGCAGCGTCCCGGCGACGCCGGCGAGCGCCGCGAGCTGGAGCCAGAATCCGCCCCTAGAGCTCACCGCGCTCCCTCAGCGCCCGGCGGAGGTCGTAGAGCGGGCGCGCGCTCGTCACGTACGGCACCTCGTCGAAGTTGTGGGGCGGCGGCGGCGAGGTGGTGTACCACTCGAGCGTGTCCCCGAGCCACGGGTCGTTGCCCGCGCGGCGGCCCTTGCGCGAGGCGAACGCGTTCCAGATGAAGATCAGGATCCCGAGCCCCATGATGTAGGAGCCGATCGTCGAGGCCAGGTTGTACTCCTGCAGGAGACCCACGTCCTCGTAGGTGTAGACGCGTCGCGGCATCGCCAGCAAGCCGAGCATGTGCTGCGGGAAGAAGGTGATGTTGAAGCCGGCGAAGATGAGCCAGAAGCTGAGCTTGCCCAGCCGCTCGTCGAGCAGCCGCCCGAAGAACTTCGGCCACCAGTAGGTGAGCCCGCCGAGGATCGCGAGCAGCGAGCCGCCGAAGAGGACGTAGTGGAAGTGGGCGACGACGTAGTAGGTGTCGTGCAGCTGCCAGTCGATCGGGAAGGCGGCGAGGAAGATCCCGGAGAGGCCGCCGATCGTGAAGACGCTGACGAACCCGAGCGCGTAGAGCATCGGCGTGTCGAAGTGGATGTTCCCGCGCCAGAGCGTGGCGAGCCAGTTGAAGATCTTCACCCCCGTCGGCACCGCGATCACCATCGAGGCGATCATGAAGAAGGCGTTCAGGAATTCGGGCATCCCGACCGTGAACATGTGGTGCGCCCAGACGAGCATCGAGAAGAACGCGATCCCGGCCGTCGAGAACGCGACCGCCTTGTAGCCGAAGATCGGCTTGCGTGCGAACACGGGGATGATCTCGGAGATCATCCCGAAGGCGGGCAGCACCATGATGTAGACCTCGGGGTGGCCGAAGAACCAGAACACGTGCTGGTAGAGCACGGCGTTCCCGCCGTCGTCCGGGAGGAAGAAGCTCGTGCCAGCCTGCCGGTCGAGCAGGAGCAGCGTCAGCCCGGCCGAGAGCGCCGGCAGCACGGCCAGCAGCAGGACGGCGTACGTGCCGATCGACCAGATGAAGAGCGGCATTCGCGTCCAGCTCATCCCTGGGGTTCGCATGTTCACGATCGTGACGATGAAGTTGATCGCCCCCGCGAGCGACGAGATCGTGAGCACGTGCAGGCCGAGGATCCAGAGGTCCTGGCCGTTGCCGGCGCTCTGCACCGAGAGCGGCGGATAGGAGGTCCAGCCCGACTTGGCGGCACCGCCCGTGGCGAAGAACGAGAGCAGCAGGATCATGCCGCCGAAGAGGAAGATCCAGTACGAGAACGCGTTCAGCCGCGGGAACGCCATGTCGCGGGCGCCGATCATCAGCGGCACGAGGAAGTTGCCGAAGCCGGCCAGGATCGGCACGACGACGAGGAAGACCATGGTCGTGCCGTGCATGGTCATGACCTCGTTGTAGGAGTCCTTCGTCAGGAGGTCGTTGCCCGCCTGCGACAGCTGCGTCCGCATCAGCGCGGCCATCAGTCCGCCGGCGAGGAAGAAGACCCCGGAGGTGACGATGTAGAGGATCCCGATCCGCTTGTGGTCGACCGTGACGAGCCAGCTCGCGACGCGGCCGTGCTGCCAGGCGGGGATCGGCGTCTCAGCGTTGGCCGCCAAGCAGCTCCTCCTCCAGGTAGTCGGTCAGCGCCTTCATCTGGCGCTCGTTCCAGTTCCTTCCGACCGGCGGCATCTCGCCGCGCCCGTTGCGGACCACCTGCTCGACGGCCTCCGCGTCGCCGAGGAGCTGGTTGCCCGCCAGCCGCGGGCCGACGTCACCCTCGCCGGCCTGCCCGTGGCACTTCGAGCAGGCGCCGAGGAACGTCTCGGCGCCGAGCTGGGACGTCCCCGCCAGCTGCGCGTCCGCCTCTTCGGCGAGCCAGCGGTTGAACTCCTCGGGCGGCATTGCCTCGACCTGGGCGGTCATCAGCGCGTGTTGTGCGCCGCAGAGCTCGGCGCACTGGCCGCGGTAGATCCCGGGGGCATCCGGGTTGAACCACGTCTCGTTGATGCTTCCGGGGATGGCGTCGAACTTGCCCCCGAGCGCGGGGATCCACCACGAGTGGATGACGTCGTAGTCGGGGGCCGACACCTCGAGGCGCGTCGTCTGCCCGACCGGCGCGCGCAGCGTGTCGACCGCGATGACGCCGTTCGGGTAGATGAAGTTCCAGTAGTAGCGGTGGCCCTCGACGGCGACCTCGGTGCGGTCGGCGGCGGGTACGTCCTCGATCACGGGCAGCTTGTAGAAGACGAACGAGCCGATCGCGACCAGGATCAGGACCGGCGCGACCGTCCAGGCCAGCTCGAGGTTCGTGTTGCCGTGCACCTGCGCGCCGTCCATCTCGCGCGTGCGGCGGTCGGCGCGGTAGCGGACGATGAACCAGACGAGGGCGCCCTCGACGATCACGAAGATCGCACCAGTGAAGATCGCGACCCACATGTAGCTCTGCTTGATCGCCTCGGCGTTCGGCGAGGCCGGCTCGGGCGGTGTGAAGCCCGGTTCCCCCGCGAATGCCGCGCCGGAGAGCGCGAGCGCGCAGAGCACGACAACTGCGAGGATCCGGCCCACGGGCTGCCATTCTATGAACGTGAACAAGGCGGTGCGCAGCGGAACCCGCGTCGAGCTCCCGGCCGGCGTGGCCCGTCCCGCGGAGGTCTACGTCAACGGTGTCGCGCAGCGCGCGGGCGACGACTACCGGGTCGAGGACGGCAGCATCGTCTTCACCCGCGAGCTCCGGCAGGAGGGCAAGCTCGGCTTCTGGCGCTGGACGTCGATCGTCTTCGGAGTGGCGGGCACGTACCGTCAGAACGACGTCGTCGACGTCATCTACGAGAGCACCGGTGGTGGCCGGGCGGTCGCGAGCAACCTCCCGGTCGAGCCCTAGCGCCCCGCCGCGACGGTTGCGGCTCGCAGCCGCGCCGCGTGGTCCGCAGTCAGCTGGCCAGGCCTCGAGCTTCCACGTCCAGTTTCCCGTCCCCTTCCCGGGGGTGTTCATGCGGGCCTCGCTGCCGAGCTCGAGCACGTCCTGGAGCGGGATCATCGCGAGCGCGGCGCGGGACGCGAGCGCCTGTTCGATCAGCCGCCACGGCTTCCGCCGGCGGAAGTGGCCGCGCAGGGTGTCGGTGTCGTGCGTCGTCGTGTAGATCACCTGCTGCTCGCGGTGGTTCTCGAATCGGTGAGGGTTGCTCGCCGGGCCCTGGAAGGCCCAGAGGAGCACGACCATGCCGGGGAAACCGAGCTGGTCGCGCAGCGCGTACACGTCGGGCGTGATCAGGCCGAGGTCCTCCGCGATCACGGGCAGCGGTCCGAGCTCCCGCTCGGCGGCCTCGAAGACAGCGGCGCCCGGCCCCGGCAGCCAGGTGCCCGACCGCGCGTCGCGGGCGCTCTCCGGGATCGCCCAGAACTCGGCGAAGCCGCGGAAGTGGTCGATCCGGGTCAGGTCGAAGAGCGCAAGCGTGCGGCGCAGGCGCTCGATCCACCAGCGATAGCCGTCGCGCGCGACGGCGTCCCAGTCGAAGAGGGGATTGCCCCAGTGCTGGCCGAGCGGGCCGAGCTTGTCGGGCGGCGCCCCGGCGACGAGGCCGGGCAGGAAGAGGTCGGGGTGCGACCGCTGGTCGACGCTGCCCTTGGCGACGTAGATCGGCACGTCGCCGATCAGGCGCACGCCCCGCTCGGCCGCGTAGGCGCGGAGCGCCGACCACTCGCGGTCGAACCGGATCTGATCGTCGACGCTGCCGCCCGCGGCGGCCCAGTCCTCGATCCAGAACGCGTTCGCACGGCGGAACGCAGCCCGCTCCCGTGTCGTGACCGGCGCGGCCGGGTCGGCCAGGAATCCCTCCCAGGCCGCGAAGGCCGACGCGGACGCGTACGGCGAGCCGACGTCGTCCGGCGGTCCGAGCGGGAGCACCTGCCACCAGCGCTGCCCGGCCGCGGCGAGCCAGTCGACGAACGCGTAGGCGTCGGCGTCGAGCGTGCCGCTCGGAAGCGACGTCGGGTGCAGCACGACACCGCTGGATCGTTGAAGCTTCATCGCCTGTTTGAAGTTCGCCGTTCGCTGAAAGTCACCGAACCGTGCCCACACCCTCCGCCAAGCAGCCGCCGCCCCGGATCCAGATCCAGGACGTGCGCCCCCAGGTCGACTGCGGACGGTATCCCGTCAAGGCGGTCGAGGGCGACTCGGTCGACGTCTCGGCGACGATCTTCAAGGACGGACACGACATCCTCCGCGCGGTCGTTCGGTACCGGGCGGCCGGCACGCGCAAGTGGCTCGAGACGCCGCTCGACCCGCTCGGCAACGACCGCTGGGCGGGCCGCTTCGAGCCGACCGGGCTCGGCCGCTGGCAGTTCACGATCGAGGCGTGGGTCGACCGCTACGCAACCTTGCTCGACGAGCTCGACCGCAAACTGGCCGCCGGCCAAACCGAGCTCGCCGGCGAGCTCTCCGAGGCGGAGGCGCTCTTCGGCGCCGGCGAGCTGGATGCCTGGAGGACGGTCGCCGCGAAGCAGGGCGCGAAGGACCGCCACGGGAAGACCTCGCTCGCCAAGCCGCTCGAGGTCGACGTCGAGCGCGTCCGCGCGCGGTTCGGCGCGTGGTACGAGCTCTTCCCGCGCAGCTGGGGCGGCTTCAAGGGCGTCCAGAAGGTGCTGCCGCAGCTGGCCGAGCTCGGCTTCGACGTCGTCTACCTGCCACCGATCCACCCGATCGGCGAGACGAACCGCAAGGGGCGCAACAATGCACTGACGGCGGCGAAGGGCGATCCCGGCAGCCCCTGGGCGATCGGCGGCGCCGAAGGCGGCCACGACGCGATCCACCCCGAGCTCGGGACGCTGAAGGACTTCGACGACCTCGTCGCCGCGGCGGGCAAGGCCGGGCTCGAGATCGCGCTCGACTTCGCGATCCAGACCTCGCCCGACCACCCCTGGCTGACGGAGCATCCGGAGTGGTTCAACCGGCGGCCCGACGGCACGCTCAAGTACGCCGAGAACCCACCCAAGCGCTATCAGGACATCTACAACGTCAACTTCGGCTCCGAGGACTGGCAGGGGCTGTGGGAGGCGCTCAAGGACGTCGTCGTGCACTGGTGCCGCCACGGGGTGCGCGCGTTCCGGGTCGACAACCCGCACACGAAGTCGGTGCCGTTCTGGGAGTGGCTGATCGCGGAGGTGCGCGCCGAGTTCCCGGACACGGTCTTTTTCGCCGAGGCGTTCACGCGGCCGGCGATGATGACGACGCTCGCGAAGATCGGCTTCAGCCAGTCGTACACGTACTTCACCTGGAAGAACACGAAGTCGGAGCTGCAGGAATTCCTGCACCAGCAGCTCGAGTGGTCGCCCTACTACCGGCCCAACTTCTTCGCCAACACGCCGGACATCCTCCACGAGTACCTGCAGCACGGCGGCCGTCCCGCCTTCGAGCTGAGGCTGGTGCTGGCGGCGACGCTCTCGCCCTCCTACGGGATCTACTCCGGCTACGAGCACTGCGAGAACGTGCCCGTCGCGCACGGGAGCGAGGAGTACATCGACTCCGAGAAGTACGAGGTGAAGCAGCGGGCGCTCGACGGGCCGCTGCTCCCGCTCGTGCGGCGCCTGAACGAGCTCCGGCGCGCCGAGCCGGCGCTCCAGCGCTTCGACAACCTGCGCCTGCTCGACACCCACGGCGAGTACGTCTTCGCCTACTACAAGGCCCCCGACATCGCCGTCGCCGCCAACCTCGATCCGACGAGCCCCCGCGAGGACGTCGTCGTCGTCCCGCCGCACCTCGGGCTCCCGGAGGAGTTCCCGGTTCGCGACCTCGTCACCGGCGAGCGCTACCGCTGGCGCGTCGGGCGCAATTACGTCGGACTCGCCCCCGGCGGCGCGCATGTGATGAAGATCGGTTCTGCGTGAGCGACCTCGAGCGGCACGAGCAGCCCGTCCACTGGTTCGAGTCCAACCCGAACTGGTTCAAGACGGCCGTCTTCTACGAGATCCACACGCGCGCGTTCTTCGACGGCAACGACGACGGCTCCGGCGACTTTCGCGGGCTGCAGCAGAAACTCGACTACCTGCAGTGGCTCGGGATCGACTGCATCTGGATGCTGCCGTTCTATCCCTCGCCGCTCCGCGACGGCGGCTACGACATCGCCGACTTCTACGGCATCAACCCCGACTACGGCAACGTCGAGGACTTCCGCACCTTCGTCGAGGCGGCGCACGAGCGCGGGATGCGCGTGATCGTCGACCTGGTCATGAACCACACCTCCTCCGACCACCCCTGGTTCCAGGCCTCACGCGATGACCCCGACGGGCCCTACGGCGACTTCTACGTCTGGTCGGACACGGACGAGCCGTACAGCGACGCGCGGATCATCTTCATCGACACGGAGGTGTCGAACTGGACGCACGATCCCGTCCGCGGCCAGTACTTCTGGCACCGCTTCTTCAGCCACCAGCCCGATCTCAACTACGAGAACCCGGCCGTGCAGGACGCGATGATCGAGGTGCTGCGCTTCTGGCTCGATCTCGGCCTCGACGGCTTCCGGCTCGATGCAGTGCCGTACCTCTACGAGGAGGAGGGGACGAACTGCGAGAACCTGCCGCGCACGCACGAGTACCTCAAGCGCGTCCGCGCCGAGATCGACGCCAACTACCCCGACCGCGTCCTGCTCGCCGAGGCGAACCAGTGGCCCGACGACGTGGTTGCATACTTCGGGGACGGAGACGAGTGCCATATGGCATTTCACTTCCCCGTGATGCCGCGGATGTTCATGTCGCTGCGGCGGGAGGAGGCGCTGCCGATGATCGAGATCCTCGACCGGACGCCGGAGATCCCCAACAACGCCCAGTGGGGGCTCTTCCTCCGCAACCACGACGAGCTGACGCTCGAGATGGTCACGGACGAGGAGCGCGACTACATGTACGAGGAGTACGCGAAGGACCCGCGGATGAAGCTGAACCTCGGGATCCGGCGCCGGCTCGCACCGCTCCTCGACGGCGGCCGCGACGAGATCGAGCTGATGCACGCGATTCTCTTCTCGCTCCCGGGCTCGCCGGTCCTCTACTACGGCGACGAGATCGCGATGGGCGACAACGTCTACCTGGGCGACCGCGACGGCGTCCGGACGCCGATGCAGTGGACCGGCGACCGCAACGGCGGCTTCTCCCGCGCCGACTTCGCTCAGCTCTACCTGCCGCCGCTGATGGACCCGGTCTACGGGTTCCAGGCGGTCAACGTGGAGGCGCAGCTGCGGCTGCCGACCTCGCTGCTGCGCTGGCTGCGGCGCTTCATCGAGCTGCGTAAGCAGCACCCGGTGTTCGGCGTCGGCGACTACCGCGTGCTCCGCCCCCAGAACCCGAAGATCTTCGCGCACATCCGCTCGTTCTCGGAGGACATCGTCCTCTGCGTCCACAACCTCGCCCGGACGGCACAGGCGGTCGAGCTCGATCTCTCGATGTTCGACGGGCGCGTGCCGGTGGAGATGCTCGGCAACACGCGCTTCCCCAAGATCGGCGAGCTGCCCTACCTGCTCACGCTCGGGCCGCGCGGCTTCTTCTGGTTCCAGCTCCAGGACCCCGCCGATGACGAGTGACCTGAAGACCCGCATCGAGAGCGGTGACCTCCACTTCCTCGACGGGCTCGTCCTGCTCGGCACGATCGCGTCGCAGCGCTGGTTCGGAGGCAAGTCGAAGGACGTGCTCGACGCGCGCATCCTCGACGCCGGTGTGACGCCGGGCGAGCCGCCGATCCTCGCGATCGCGATCGTCGAAGTGCGCTACGGCCTCCAGACTCACGACATCTACCACCTTCCGCTCGGGTTCCGGCCCTCGGCCGACGGCTGGAAGGAGTCGGTGATCGCCGAGACCGAGGGCTGGGTCGTCTACGACGCGATCGCCGACGCCGAGCTCGCGCGCCGGATGCTCGAGCTGATGCGAACAGGCTCGTCGCTGCAGACCCCCGAGGCGACGATCGCCTTCAGGCCGACGGGCGAGCTCCCCGCAGCGGTCGAGTCGGCGCGGCCGATGGGCGCCGAGCAGTCGAACAGCTCGCTGGTGCTCGACGAGCGCTACGCGCTCAAGTTCTACCGCCGGATCGCGCCGGGGATGAACCCCGAGCTCGAGGTGCTCCGCTTCCTCACCGAGCGCGCGTTCGAGCACACACCGGCACTCGAGGGCTACATCGCGTACGAGGGCCGGCCGCTCGAGGCGACGCTGGCGACCGTGCAGCAGTTCGTGTCCGCCAAGGGCGACGGCTGGGAGCTGACGCGCGACTCACTCGTGCGCGGCGAGCACGACTGGCTGCCGGAGCACGCGCGCCGCCTCGGCGAGGTGACGGCGCTGCTGCACAACGCGCTTGCGTCCGACCCGAGCGACCCGCACTTCGCGCCAGAGGATCCGAGCACCGAGGCGCTCGGGCTCCTGTCCGCCTCGATCGACGAGGAGATCGAGCACGTCTTCACCTCCCTTCCGGACATCCCGGCGCTCGAGCAGGTCCGGGGCCGCGGCGAGGAGGTGCGCGACCACCTGCGCCTGCTCACGAACATCGGCAACGTCGGCCGCGTGATCCGGACGCACGGCGACTATCACCTCGGCCAGGCGCTCTGGACCGATGAGGACGACTGGGTGCTCCTCGACTTCGAGGGCGAGCCGGCGCGGTCGGTTCCCGAGCGCCGCCGGAAGACGTCGCCGCTCAGAGACGTCGCGGGGATGCTGCGCTCATTCGCGTATGCCGCGTCGGCCGCGAAGATCCGGCGCAACGTCGACCCGCCCGAGGGCTGGGAGGACCGCTGCCGCGCCGAGTTCCTCGACGGCTACCTCGACACCGCCGATCCGGCACTGCTGCCGTCGAGCCGCGACCAGGTCGAGCGGCTGCTGGCGGTGTTCGAGCTCGAGAAAGCGGTCTACGAGCTCCGCTACGAGCTGAACAACCGGCCCGACTGGGTCGCGATCCCGGTCGCGGGGATCCTCCGCATGCTGGAGCAGTCGTGAGCGTAGGCTTGACGGAGCTCAGCAAAGGAGCGGAGGTGCCGGCTTTGCCGGCGCTGGAGCGGGAACAGTGAGCCTCGGCGAGCTCGACCTCCATCTCGTAGGCGAGGGGCGGCACGAGCGGATCTACGAGCGCCTCGGCGCCCACGTCACCGACGAGGGGGTCTCGTTCGCGGTCTGGGCGCCGAACGCGCGCGGCGTCTCGGTCGTCGGCGACTGGAATCTCTGGGACGGGCGCGCGCAGCCGCTCGAGCCGCAGGGCTCGTCGGGGATCTGGGCCGCGCTCGTGCCCGAGGCGTCCGAGGGCGACGCGTACAAGTTCGAGGTGCACGGCGCCGACGGGCAGCTGCGGCTGAAGGCCGACCCGTGCGCCTTCCACGCCGAGGTGCCGCCGAAGACAGCCTCGCGGATCTACCGCTCCCGCTACGAGTGGGCCGACGACGCGTGGCTCGAGCGCCGTCGGAGCTTCGACCAGCTGCAGGAGCCGATCTCGATCTACGAGGTGCACCCCGGCTCGTGGCGGCTCGGGCTCGGCTGGAAGGGGCTCGCCGAGCAGCTCGTCGCCTACGCCGACGACCTCGGCTTCACCCACGTCGAGTTCATGCCGGTGATGCACCACCCGTTTTCCGGCTCCTGGGGCTACCAGGTGACCGGGTTCTACGCACCGGTCTCGACGCTGGGGGAGCCGGACGACTTCCGTGCGCTCGTGGACGCGCTCCACCAGGCGGGGATCGGCGTCATCCTCGACTGGGTGCCTGCGCACTTCCCGCGCGACGAGTTCGCGCTCGCCCGCTTCGACGGGACGGCGCTCTACGAGCACGAGGATCCGCGCCGCGGCGCCCACCCCGACTGGGGCACGCTGATCTTCAATCTCGGCCGCAACGAGGTTCGCAACTTCCTGCTCGCGAACGCGCTCTTCTGGCTGCGCGAGTATCACGCCGACGGCCTCCGCGTCGACGCCGTCGCCTCGATGCTCTACCTCGACTACTCGCGCGAGCACGGGGAGTGGGTGCCGAACGTCCACGGCGGCCGTGAGGACCTCGAGGCCGTCTCCTTCCTGCGCGAGCTGAACGAGGTCGTCTACGGTCGCGAGCCCGGCGTGATGACGATCGCGGAGGAGTCGACGGCGTGGCCCGGCGTCTCCCGGCCCACGTATCTCGGCGGCCTCGGCTTCGGCTTCAAGTGGAACATGGGCTGGATGCACGACACGCTCGAATACGTCTCGAAGGAGGCCGTGCATCGCCGCTACCACCACCACGAGCTGACGTTCTCGATGGTCTACGCCTGGAACGAGAACTTCGTCCTGCCGCTCTCCCACGACGAGGTCGTGCACGGGAAGGGGTCGCTGCTCGGGAAGATGCCCGGCGACCGCTGGCAGCGTTTCGCGAACCTGCGCGCTCTCTACGGGTACATGTGGGCGCACCCCGGCAAGCAGCTCCTCTTCATGGGCGGCGAGCTCGCGCAGGAGAAGGAGTGGAGCGAGCCGGCGGGGTCGCTCGACTGGCACCTGCTCGACCAGGCCGACCACGCGGGAGTGGCCGCGCTCGTCCGCGATCTCAACGCCGCCTACGCGGAGGAGCCCGCGCTCTGGGAGCTCGACCACTCGCACGAGGGCTTCCTCTGGCTGGAGCCGAACGCCGCCAACGAGAACGTGCTCGCGTTCGCGCGGCGGAGCGAGGGCGGCAAGCGCTGGCTCGTCGTCGCCTGCAACTTCTCGCCGGTCGTGCGCGAGGGGTGGCGGATCGGGCTGCCGAAGGCCGGGACGTGGCACGAGGTGCTGAACACCGACTCCCGCTTCTACGGCGGCAGCGACGTCGGCAACGGCCTCGGGATCGAGAGCGAGAAGACGCCCTGGAACGAGCAGCCGCAGTCGGCCGAGATCACGCTGCCACCGCTCGGCGTCGTCTGGCTCGCGCCCGGTGCGGCGCCGGCGCCGGCGTAAGCTTGTGTTCCTGTAACACAAGCTCGTTTCGCGCCCGCTAACCGCTCGTTCTCGCGCCTCGGCGGCCGCTCGGAAGCTTGTGTTACAGAAACACAAGCCCGTCCGGCGCGCGGGTAGGGTGAGGGGAAGTGGAGCGGGCGAACAGCATCGAGGTCGAAGGTCTCGTCCGGGAGTTCAAGAAGGGGCCGCGCGCGGTGGACGGGATCGACCTCCACGTCGAGCCCGGCGAGATCTACGGCTTCCTCGGGCCGAACGGCGCCGGCAAGTCGACGACCGTGCTGATGCTGACGACGCTGCTGCCGCCGACGGCCGGGAAGGCCCGCGTCGGCGGCTACGACGTCGTCGCGGAAGGCCCGAAGGTGCGCAGCGTGATCGGGGCGGCGCTGCAGGAGGCCGCGCTCGACCCGATGCTGACCGGACGCGACCACCTGCGCCTGCAGGCGACGCTGCAGGGGATCTCTCGCGCCGAGCGCCGGCCGCGGGCGCAGGAGCTGCTCGACCGCGTCGGGCTCAGCGAGGCGGCCGACCGCAAGGTCGCCGGCTACTCGGGCGGGATGAAGCGGCGTCTCGACCTCGCGCTCGCGCTCGTGCACCGGCCGCGGATCATCTTCCTCGACGAGCCGACGACGGGGCTCGACATCCAGAGCCGCACGGCGCTCTGGGACGAGGTCTCACGGCTCGCGCGCGAGGACGGCGTCACGGTCTTCCTGACGACGCAGTACCTCGAAGAGGCCGACGTGCTCGCGAACCGGGTCGGGATCATCGACCACGGGCACATCGTCGCCGAGGGGACGCCGCAGGCCCTGAAGGCGGAGATCGGGCTGCCGAGCGTCCATGCCGTCCCGGCCGAGCACGCGCGACCGGGAGCGGCTCGTCGTCGCGCTCGCGCCCTACGGCGAGTCGCTCGACGGCGGCACCGGCGACGTCATCATCCGGCTGCGCGAGGGGCTCGCAGGGCTGCCGGGCGGTCGTGCGTGCCGTCGACGACGCGGGCCTCACGCTCGCGCACCTCGAGATCCAGGCGCCCTCGCTCGACGACGTCTTCCTCGCGAAGACCGGCCGCTCGCTGGAAGGCGCCGGCGAGGACGAGGCGGAGGACGAGGCCGAGACCGCGGCGTGACGGGTTCCGCCGCGGGAGCTGTCTGGGCGCAGGTCGGCGCGGTCGCGCGGCGCTCGGTCGTGCGCACGAGCCGCCAGCCGGCGGCGGTCGTCTTCCCGCTGGTCTTCCCGATGCTGCTGCTGCTCGTGAACTCGGGCGGGCTCCAGGCGTCGACGAACCTGCCCGGCTTCCCGACCGACTCCTTCGTCGCGTTCGCGCTGGCGGTCCCGTTCATCCAGGGCGCGCTCTTCTCGACGATGAACGCGGGCACCGATCTCGCGCGGGACATCCAGACGGGCTTCCTGAACCGGCTCTCGCTCACCTCGATGCGCGGGACGGCGCTGATCGCGGGCCTGCTCGCGGGCGCCGTCGTGCTCGGCCTGATCCAGGCGTCGTTCTACGTCGCGGTCGGCCTGATCATCGGCGTCGACTTCGCGTCAGGCGCGCTCGGGATCCTCGTGCTCTTCTTCTTCGCCGCCGTGATCTCGGTCAGCTTCGGCGCGCTCGGCATCTTCCTCGCGCTCCGCACCGGCTCGGGCGAGGCGATCCAGGGCCTGTTCCCGCTCCTCTTCGTCTTTCTCTTCCTCTCCTCGATGAACACGCCCCGCGACCTGATCGCGGTCGACTGGTTCCGGTTCGTCGCGAGCATCAACCCGGTCTCGTACCTGATCGAGTGCGTCCGGAGCCTGATCATCACCGGCTGGGACGGGAGGGCGCTCGGGCTCGGCTTCGGCTTCGCCTTCCTGATCGGGATCGTCGCGATCACGGTCGCGACCTTCGCGCTCAGGCAGCGGCTGGTGCGGACGTGAGCTCGCTCACGTTCCAGGGGGGCCGGTCGCGTCGCGGAGGCCGGTGGAACAGTACGGAGGTACGGGCCGCCGGCTGGAGCGGCGCGAGCGGCGTCAGCCTTTCGCGGAGCCCGGCTCCGCCGGGCGGGAGCGAGAGGCGGCCTGGGACGTGAGGCTCTGGCCGGTGGCAGCGGGCGTCGCCTGGCGGACGCTGAAGAACGTGTTCACGAACCCGGCGCTGCTCTTCCCCTCGATCATGTTCCCGCTCTTCTTCTTCACCGCGTTCGCGGGCGGCCTCTCGCAGGTCTCCGAGCTGCCGGGCTTCGACTTCCCGCCCGGCTACACGGCGTTCCAGTTCTGCTTCGTCCTGATCCAGTCGGCCGCGTTCGGCGGCGTCTTCACCGGCTTCGGGATCGCGCGCGACTTCGAGTCCGGCTTCGCCCGCCGGCTGCTGCTCGCAGCGCCGAACCGGAGTGGGATCGTGCTCGGCTACGCGCTCGCGGCGCTCGCCCGCTGGACGTTGACCGCGACCGTGCTCACCGTCGTCGCGCTGATCTTCGGGATGAACGTCTTCGGCGGGGCGGTCGACGTGATCGGCATGTACACGCTCGCGCTCCTGATCAACATCGCCGGGCTGCTCTGGGCATGCGGGATCGCGATGCGCTTTCGCACGATCCAGGCCGGGCCGATCATGCAGATGCCGGTCTTCCTGATCCTCTTCTTCGCGCCGGTCTACGTGCCGCTGGCGCTCCTCAGCGGCTGGATCGAGACGGTTGCGACGCTGAACCCGCTCACGTACGTGCTCGAGGCCACGCGCAGCATGCTCGCCGGCGACGAGATCCACGTCATCTCGGCCTTCGTGATCGCGCTCGGCCTCGTCTCGGTGTTCACGCTCTGGTCGCTGCGCGGGCTGCGCAAGGCCGAGGCCGCCGGCTAGTTCGCCGCCAGGTCGGGTACCGTCGCGCCGGTGCGACTCGCGACCGACACCGTCCTCGGCGCCGTCCCGCTCGGGGACGGACGCACGCTCTTCCGCACCTGGGCGCCGCTCGCCCGCTCCGTGGACGTGCGCGTCTCCCGAGGTGAGTCGCCGCTCGCCGCGGTCGCTGAAGGCGTCTGGGCCGGCGAGGCCGAGGCTGCTCCAGGCGACGACTACCGCTTCGTCCTCGACGGCGCGGACGCCTGGCCCGACCCGCACTCGCGCTGGCAGCCGGAGGGCGTGCGCGGGCCGTCGCGGGTGCTGGACACGGGTGCGTTCGAGATCGCGGCGGGACCGGAGCTCGAGCTCGACGAGCTCGTCCTCTACGAGCTGCACGTGGGGACGTTCTCGCGCGACGGCACGTTCGCGGGCGTCGTCCCGCGGCTCCGTGCGCTTCGGGAGCTGGGTGTGACGGCGATCGAGCTGATGCCCGTCGCCACCTTCCCCGGCGAGCGCGGCTGGGGCTACGACGGGCTCTACACGTTCGCGCCGCACCGTGTCTACGGCGGCCCGGAGGGCCTCGCGCGGCTCGTCGATGCGGCCCACCGCGAGGGACTCGGCGTCGTGCTCGACGTCGTCTACAACCACATCGGCCCCGGCAACGAGGCGCTGCGCGCGTTCGGGCCCTACTTCACCGACCGGCTCGGTGAGACCCCGTGGGGCGACGCGGTCGACTACGCCCAGCCGGGCGTCCGCGAGTGGGCGCTCCAGAACGCGGAGCTGTGGGTGCGGGACTACCGGATCGACGGCCTCCGCCTCGACGCCGTGCACGCCGTCCACGACGACTCGTCCACCCACGTCCTCGCCGAGCTCGCCGATCGCGTCCGGTCGGTCAACCCGGATGCGCTCGTGATCAGCGAGATGGGTGCCGCCGACTTCCGGCCGCTCACGGACTGGGGCCACGACGCGATCTGGCTCGACGGCCTCCATCACGCGCTCCATGTCGCGCTCACCGGCGAGCGGGACGGCTACTACGAGCCTTTCGACGGCTCCCTGGCGGCGGTCGCAGCCGAGCTTGCACGGCCCGAGGGCCCGCGGATCGTCGCGGCGGCGCAGAACCACGACCAGGTCGGCAACCGCGCGCTGGGCGACCGGCTCCCGGACGCGAAGCGGCGCCTGGCCGCCGCCGTCGTCCTCTTCAGCTCGTTCACGCCGCTGCTCTTCCAGGGCGAGGAGTACGGCGAGCCGGCGCCGTTCCGCTTCTTCACCGACCACATCGATCCGTTCATCGCCGACGCCGCGCGTGAGGGCCGCCGGCGCGAGTTCCGGCACTTCGCCGGGTTCGGCGGCGAGGTGCCCGACCCGCAGGACGTCCAGAGCTTCGAGCTGTCGAAGCTCTCGCCGCGCGAGCCCGAGCAGCTCTACGTCGACCTGCTCCGCCTGCGGCGCGAGCTGCCGCCCGAGCTCGAGGTCGCCTTCGACGAGAATGCGCGGACGCTCGAGCTCCGGCGCGGCCGGGCGACCCTGAGGGCGGACTTCGCCGGTGAGACGGTCGAGCTCCGCGCATGAGGGTCTGGCCGGGGAAGCCGTTCCCGCTCGGCCCGCGCTGGGACGGCGAGGGCACGAACTTCTCGCTCTTCTCCGAGAACGCCGAGAAGGTCGAGCTCTGCCTCTTCGACGAGAACGACCGTGAGACCCGCTACGAGCTGACGGAGCGAACGGCGTTCCACTGGCACGGCTATCTGCCGGGAATCGGGCCTGGGCAGCGGTACGGGTACCGCGTCCACGGCTCCTGGGCGCCCGAGCAGGGCCACCGCTTCAACCCCGACAAGCTCCTGATCGACCCCTACGCCAAGTCGATCGAGGGCGCCGTCAGCCTGGGGCAACGGCAACGTGCTCCCGTACGTGCCGGGCGGGGAGGACGCCGACCTCGAGCGGGACGACGAGGACGACGCCGCCGCGATCCCGAAGTCGGTCGTGATCGACGAGTCGTTCGACTGGCAGGACGACCGTCCGCCGGAACGGCCCTGGCACGAGACCGTCATCTACGAGCTGCACGTGAAGGGCTTCACCAAGCTGATGGAGCAGGTGCCCGAAGAGCTGCGGGGCACGTACGCGGGTCTTGCCTCCGACCCGGCGCTCGAGTACCTCTCCTCGCTCGGCGTCACCGCCGTCGAGCTGCTGCCGATCCACCACATCGCCGACGAGATGCACCTCGCCGCCAAGGGGCTGACGAACTACTGGGGCTACAGCTCGATCGGCTACCTCGCGCCGCACGCGCTCTACGCCGCCACCGGCCGCCACGGCGAGCAGGTGAAGGAGTTCAAGGGGATGGTGAAGGCGCTCCACGGCGCCGGCATCGAGGTGATCCTCGACGTCGTCTACAACCACACCGCCGAGGGGAATCACCTCGGCCCGATGCTCTCCCTCAAGGGCGTCGACAACCTCTCGTACTACCGGACGGTTCCCGGCGACGCGCGGCACTACATGGACTACACCGGCACCGGCAACTCGCTCAACCCGGTGCATCCGTCGGTGCTGCGGCTGATCATGGACTCGCTCCGCTACTTCGTCACCGAGGGCCACGTCGACGGATTCCGCTTCGACCTCGCCTCGGCGCTGGCGCGCGAGTTCCACGAGGTCGACCGGCTCTCGGCCTTCTTCGACATCATCCACCAGGATCCGATCCTCTCCGCGGTGAAGCTGATCGCGGAGCCGTGGGACGTCGGCGAGGGCGGCTACCAGGTCGGCAACTTCCCGGTGCTCTGGACGGAGTGGAACGGGATCTACCGCGACACGATGCGCGACTTCTGGCGCGGGCAGGCGCCGGTGAGCGAGTTCGCCTCCCGCTTCACCGGTTCGAGCGACCTCTACCAGCACGACGGCCGGCGGCCGTTCGCGTCGATCAACTTCATCACTGCGCACGACGGCTTCACGCTGCGCGATCTCGTCACCTACAACGACAAGCACAACGAGGCGAACCTGGAGTCGAACCAGGACGGCGACAACCACAACCGGAGCTGGAACCACGGCGTCGAGGGCGAGACCGACGACGAGGCGATCAACGTGCTCCGCGAGCGCCAGCAGCGCAACTTCCTGACGACGCTCCTCCTCTCGCAGGGCGTGCCGATGCTGCTCGCCGGCGACGAGATCGCCCGCACGCAACGCGGCAACAACAACGCCTACTGCCAGGACAACGACCTCTCCTGGATCAACTGGCAGCTCGACGAGCGCGGGCAGCGGCTGCTCGCGTGGACGAAGCGGCTGATCGACCTGCGCACGCGCCACCCGGTGTTCCGCCGCGCCGACTTCCTCACCGGTGAGGAGCGGCTCGGCTCCGGCGCTCCCGACGTCTGGTGGTTCCGAGCCGGACGGGCGCAAGATGACGCAGCGGAACTGGCGGGACGACAACGCGCTCACGCTCGGGGTCTTCCTCAACGGCTCCGAGATCCCGACCCTGACCGAGCGCGGCGCGCCGGTGATCGACGACACCTTCCTGATCCTCTTCAACGCCTGGGAGGGCGCCGTCGACTTCACGTTGCCGGCCGTCTCGTTCGGACGCCGCTGGGAGCTCGAGCTCTCGTCGGCGGACCCTGCGGCCGAGGCGGGCTCGGCGTCGTACCGGGCGCGGGCGGTCGTGCCGGTCGAAGGCCGCTCGCTCGTGCTGCTCCGCCGGGTCGGCTGATGGCCGAGCCGCGGGCCACCTACCGGCTCCAGCTGGGGCCGGAGCTCGGCTTTCGCGACGCGCGGACGCTCGTCCCCTACCTCGCGGAGCTCGGCGTCTCACACCTCTACCTCTCGCCCTCGCTGCAGGCTCGGCGCGGCTCGACGCACGGCTATGACGTGGTCGACCCGACCAGCGTCTCCGAGGATCTCGGCGGTGAGGACGAGCTGCGCGCCCTCTCCGCGGCGGCACGCACAGCCGGCCTCGGGATCGTGCTCGACATCGTCCCCAACCACATGGCCGCGACTGACGAGAACCCGTTCTGGCGCGACCCGCTCTGGCGCGCGAAGTTCTTCGACCTCGACTGGCGCACCGGTGTCCCCCGCCGCTTCTTCGACGTCGGCGAGCTCGCGGGCGTGCGCATGGAGGACCCGGAGGTCTGGGAGGTGACGCACCAGAAGATCGTCGAGCTGGTGCACGACGGCGTCGTCGACGGCGTCCGCGTCGACCATCCCGATGGTCTCGCCAACCCGCGCCGCTACCTCGAGCGCCTGCGTGAGTCCGGGATCGAGCGCGTCTGGGTCGAGAAGATCCTCGAGCCGGGCGAACGGCTGCGGCCGGAGTGGCCCGTCGAGGGGACGACCGGCTACGAGTTTCTCAACGACGTCACCGCGCTCTTCGCCGACCCGGCCGCCGAGGAGCCGCTGACGCAGCTGTACGTCGAGCTGACCGGGGAGCGCCGCTCGTTCGACGAGGTCGCGGGCGAGGCGAAGCGGGAGCAGGCGGCGACGACGTTCGCCGAGGAGGCGGCGCAGCTCGCCGCGAAACTGCCCTTCGACGCAGAGATCGCGCGTGCGCTCGCCTCCTTTCAGGTCTATCGCACCTACGTCGAGCCGGACCCGGGCCTGGTCGCCGACGCCGACCGGGCCGCTGTGGGCGAGGCGAGCCTGCCGCCGCAGCTCGCCCCGATCCTGCTGCTCGAGGAGCGCGGTCACGACGCCTTCGTCGTCCGTTTCCAGCAGACGACGCCGGCCGTGCACGCGAAGGGGGTCGAGGACACGGCGTTCTACCGCTGGAACCGGTTCGTCGCGCTGAACGAGGTCGGCGGTGATCCGGCGCGCTTCTCGCTCTCGGTCGCCGGGTTCCACGAGGCGAACGTCGCGCGCCCGCCGGGCGGGCTGCTCGCGACGACGACGCACGACACGAAGCGGAGCGGCGACGTGCGCGCCCGGCTGCTCGCTATCGCCGCTGATCCGGCTGCCTGGGCGGCGGTCGTGCGCGAGCGGATCGGCGGCTGGCGCGACCCGAACGAGGCCTATCTGATCCTCCAGACCGTCGTCGGCGCCTGGCCGCTGACACCCGAGCGGCTCGAGCTCTACCTGGAGAAGGCGCTGCGCGAGGCGAAGGTGAACACGACCTGGATCGACCAGAACCACGAGTGGGAGGCCGGTGCCAAGGCGTGGGCGGTCAGCCTGCTCGCCGACGAGGAGCTAGGCGCCTACGCGAACGGCCTGTCCGAGCGCGCGAAGGAGATCGTGCTCGGGACGACGCTGCTGAAGCTGACCGTGCCGGGCGTGCCGGACCTCTACCAGGGCGACGAGCTGCCTCTGCTCGCGCTCGTCGACCCGGACAACCGGCGACCGGTCGACTGGGAGGTGCGCCGGCGGTTGCTGGCGGCCGAGCCGCCGCCGAAACTCGATCTGATCCGGCGCACGCTTGCGCTCAGAGCCAGGCGTCCGGCCGCATTCGCGGGCAGCTACGAGCCGGTCGAGGCGGGTGAGGACGTCGTCGCGTTCGTCCGCGGCGGCGAAGTGCTCGTCGCCGTCGCGGTCCGCGGCGATCTCCGCGGGTTCCGGCCGCCGCCGGGCGAGTGGCGCGACGCCGTCCGGACGCGCCACGTGCTCCTGGCCGAGCGCGGCTAGCCCGCGTCGGGCGCGGGCGCGGCCGCGAGGACGCGCAGGCAGACCTCGACGACCCGCGGGTCGAACTGCGACCCGGCCGCCTCCTCGAGCCGTCGGAGCGCCTCCTCCGGATCGAGCGCACTGCGGTAGGGACGATCGGTCGTCATCGCGTGGAACGCATCACAGGCGAAGATGATCCGAGCCTCGAGCGGGATCTCCTCGCCGGCCTTGCGGTCGGGGTACCCGGCGCCGTCCCAGCGCTCGTGGCACGCCCGCACGATCCCGCAGACGTCCTGCAGCTGGTCGATCGGAGCGATGATCTTCGCGCCCAGCTCGGGGTGCGTCTCGATCAGCTCGCGCTCCTCGTCGGTCAGCGGCCCTGGCTTGAGCAGGATCGAGTTCGGGATTCCGATCTTGCCGATGTCGTGGAAGAGCGCGCCGAGCTCGAGCCGCTTCAGCGTCTCCCCGTCGAGACCGAGCTCCTGGCCGACGAGCAGGGCGGTGTCGGTGATCCAGCGCGCATGCGAGGAGGTGTACTCGTCGCGCGCCTCGAGCGCGTTCGCAAGCGCCTCGACCGTGGACAGGAAGGTGCGCTCGAGCCCCTCGAAGCTGGAGGCGTTCGCGATCGCGAGCTTGGCCTGGTGCGCGAGCCCGCCGAGCAGGTCGAGCTCACGGCCGCCGTACTCGACCTCGGGGTGCGCCGCCACGGCGATCGCGCCCCAGCGGCCATCGACCAGGAACGGCGCGACGATCGACGGCGGCTCGGCGAGGACGAACGGCTCGAGCCGGTCGGTGAGCGCGTCTGCGTCGATCCGGTCGCCCGGACTCGAGCCGCTCGCTCCGGCAGCTGCACGGACGACGACGTCGCCGCTCGCCGGCTCCTGGAGCCAGAGCGCGGCGTGCGGGGCGGAGATCAGCTGTGCCGCGCCCTCGACGACACGCTCGAGCACCCGTTCGAGGCCCTCGGCTGCCGCCAGGTCGCGCCCGAACTCGAGCAGCGCCTTCGCGCTCTCCGCCTCGCGCCGCTGGGCCTCGTACAGGCGCGCGTTCTCGAGCGCGACGGCGGCTTGGCCGGCGAGCACCTCGAGCAGGCGCAGGTCGTCCTCGTCGAACTGGCTCAGGCCGAGCTTGGAGACGACGATCGCACCGGTGACCCGGGAGCCGTAGTGCAGCGGGACGGCGATGATCGACTCCTCGATCTTGGCCGTGCCGGGGATCTCGACGGCGAACTCGCACGTGGACGCGTCGTCGAGCAGCAGCGGCTCGCCGGTCTCGACGACGTGTCCCGTCAGTCCTTCGCCGACTCGCGTTCGGAAGACCTGTGCCGCGGGCCGGTCGGTCGCGGTCAGCTCGCCCTGGAACGCGATCGGCAGGAGATCTTCGCCCTCGCGGATGAAGACGCGGCAGTTGTGGTAGTCGATCAGCTGCCGGAGCTCGTTCGCGATCGACATCCCGATCTCGCGGACGTCGTTCGAGCGGTTGAGCTTGCCGGCGAGCGACTGGAGCATCTTCAGGTGCGCGATCGAGCGGATGTCCTCGCCGCGGGTCTGGCGCCCGGCCGGGCGCTCGGTGTCGGACTCGTCGAAGAAGACGACCCGGTTCTTGCCGCGCGCCTTCGCGGTCATCATCGCCGCCTCGGCGCAGGCGACGAGCTCGCGCGGATTGGCGGCGTGCTCGGGGCCCTGCGCGATCCCGATCGAGACCGCGATCCGGCCGGCGAGCTCGAGCTCGACCTCGTCGAGGCGTTCGGCGAGGCGGGTCGCGAGCGCGATCGTCTGCTCCTGGCGGCTGCCGGGGACGATCACGGCGAACTCCTCGCCGCCGATCCGGCAGACGACGTCGGCGGTGCGGACGGTCGCGCGGAGGTGGTCGGCGAGCTCCGCCAGCACCTCGTCGCCGACCGCGTGCCCGAAGACGTCGTTGACCTTCTTGAAGTCGTCGATGTCGACCATCACGACCGCCACGTGCGTGTGCTCGGCGGAGGCGAGCGTCAACTCGCGGCGGAGCCGCTCGTGGAAGTAGCGGTGGTTGTAGAGGCCGGTGAGCGAGTCGGTCTGCGCCTCGCGCTCGAGCCGGGCGCGGATGTGGGCGTTGTCGAGCGCCAGCGCGGCCGCGTCGCCCAGCCGCTGCGCGAGCTCGAACTCGACGTCGCTGAACGAGGCGTGCTCGCCGATCCGGTAGACGTTGAGCGTGCCCTTGAGGACGCCTCGCGCGATCAGGGGCACGACGATCAGCGCCTCGGGATCGACCGGCGTGCCCGGCACGAAGGCGACCCGGGGATCGAGGTGCGCCTGGTTCGAGAGCACGGGCTTGCGGTGCTCGACCGCCCAGCCGGTGATCCCGACGCCGAAGGGGAAGGTGTCGTTGAGGATCTCGTCGGCGTAGTCGCTGCGGACGAGGGCCGGCACGAGGTGCCGCTTCGGCTCGTCGGCCTCGTAGATGTGCAGCGCCTCGTAGGGGACGATCTCGTCGAGCGTGTCCGCGATCCTGACGAGCAGGGAGTCGAGGCTCTGCTCGGAGAGCAGGTCGTGGAAGACGTCCGCCAGGCGCCGGTAGGAGTCGGCGGACGGCGTCACTCCAGGGGCGGGCTCGGCCGTGACCAGCCGCATGCGCGGAGCGCCGTGCTCGGGTTCTGTGCGTGCCGGTTCGTCCATGTCCCGTCGAGCGGGCTGCCGCGGGGGTACGCCGCAGGAACCCACCGAACGGATCATCGTGAGATTCCGGCTTGTGCGTCTCCCTCTTTCGGGTGAGACGAATGTGTCTTGACAGCCGTGGTGCCATCTCTGTTGTATGGCTGCTACGAGTGGCAACGACGGCTCAGAGCTCGGTCCCTGCGGCAACGACTGACCCCGTCGTACGGCTTGAGGGCGTCCACAAGAGCTTCGGCGACAACGAGGTCCTGCGCGGGATCGACCTCGAAGTGCGCAGAGGTGAGGTGCTGACGATCATCGGGCCGAGCGGGAGCGGCAAGAGCACACTGCTCCGCTGCGTCAACCTGCTCGAGCCCCTGAACGCCGGCCGAATCTTCTTCGAGGGCGAGGAGATCACGCGCAAGGGGACCGATCTGTCCGCGACGCGGCAGCAAATCGGGATCGTGTTCCAGCAGTTCAACCTCTTCCCCCACCTGACCGTGATGGACAACCTGACGCTCGCCTCGCGCCGGATCCGGCACCAGCGCCGCGCCGACGCGGAAGCGCGGGCGCAGCTGCTGCTGGAGAGTGTCGGGCTGACCGAGAAGGCGGGCCAGCACCCGCACCAGCTCTCCGGCGGCCAGCAGCAGCGGGTCGCGATTGCGCGGGCGCTGATGATGAACCCGCATGTGATGCTCTTCGACGAGGTCACCTCCGCGCTCGATCCGGAGCTCGTCGGCGAAGTGCTGATCGTGATGCGCGACCTGGCCCGGGACGGGATGACGATGCTCGTCGTCACGCACGAGATGCAGTTCGCGCGGGAGGTGGGCGACCGGCTCGTCTTCATGGACGAGGGCCGGATCGTCGAACAGGGGCTCCCGGCCGACGTGCTCGACAGGCCACAGGAGGAGCGCACGCAGCGCTTCCTCCATCGCTCGCTGCAGCTTGCAGGATCGCTCGAGAAATTGTCAGTCACCGACTCAGTCACCGACGAGGAAGGAGCACGTGCATGAAGAGGATTCTCCTGGCCACTGTGGGGGTGGCCGTCGTTGCGGTCTTCGCCGCCACGATCGGCCTTGCGCAGCCCACGGCCACGACAGGGTCGGTAGCGGCGGAGGCCGCCGCGCCTCTGCCCAAGCTGCCGGCGAACATCAAGTCCCGGCAGCGGTTCATCGTCGGCGTCAAGTGTGATGCGCCGCCGTTCGGCTACATCAACGTCCAGGGCAAGAACGCGGGGTTCGACGTCGAGATCGCGCAGTGGTTCGCCCGCTACGCGTTCGGCCGGGCACAGCGCGTGTCGTACGTCTGCGCCCCGACGCCCGCTCGCGAGCCGCTGCTCACGTCGGCACGCGTCGACCTGGTCATCTCCACCTTCACGTACACGACCGACCGGGACACGCGCATCGACTTCTCGCGTGCTTACTACCGGGCGACCGGCCGCCTGCTCGTGAAGAACGAGTCGCCGGTGCAGTCGATCGCGAACCTCGCTGGCCGGAAGGTGGCGACGACGAGCGGTTCGATCTACGACCGCTGGCTGAGGCGCTGCTTCCCGAGCACCGAGGTGATCGTCGCGGACAGCTTCACGAACGCCCTGCTCGCGTTCAACCAGGGCCGCGCCGACGCGCTGATGTGGGACGACACTGTCCTCGTCGGCGTCGCCGCCGCGGACCGCGCTTCGAAGCTGACGAACGACAAGTTCCTGGTGCTGCCGTACGGCATCGGCATCGCACAGGGGAACGCGGCGCTCAAGCGGTGGGTCGACTCGCGGCTGAACCTCATGAAGCAGAAGGATCTCTTCGTGCCGATTCTGCGCAACAACGTCGCCCCACGGTTCGTGTCGGACTTCTCACGGAACATCCTGCGGCCGAACCAGAACATCGCCTACGCAGCTCCAAGCGCGCCGGACGTGACCACGGTGTGCCCGTAACCCACGACCACAGCTCGACCAGGAGCGGCCGCCGCGAGGCGGCCGCTCCTCCGTCGCGGCCATGATCCTGGCCACATACGACCTCTGGGCGTTCGTCTCCGAGAACTACGAGGAGCTGCTCGAGGGGCTCCGGAACACGCTCAAGGTGTCGGCGTTCGGGATCGCCGGCGCCTTCGTGATCGGGGTTGTCCTCGGGGCGGCCCGCGCCAACCGGATCCCGGTCGTCAGCCAGATCACCGCGGTCTACGTCGAGCTGATCCGGAACACGCCGATCCTCGTCCAGATCTTCATGATCTTCTACGCGCTGCCGCAGTTCGGGATCGTCTTCGACCAGTTCACGGTCGCCTGGCTCTCGGTGATGATCTGGGGCGGCGCCTTCAACAGCGAGAACTTCCGGGCCGGCTTCGAGGCCGTTCCCTACCGCTACCGGGAGGCGGGCTACGCGCTCGGGTTCGGCCGGCTCGCGACCTTCCTCAACGTGACGCTGCCGATCGGCGGGAGAATCGCGCTGCCCTCCTCGATCAACACCTACATCTCGGTGCTCAAGAACACCTCGCTGATGTACGTGATCGGCTACGCCGAGCTGACGACGACGGCGCTCAACATCAGCAACCTGACCCTGCAGACGACCGAGGCGCTGACCCTGCTCGCGATCGTCTACCTCACGCTCGTCTGGAGCCTGTCTGCGCTGATCCGCCTGCTCGAGTCGCGGCTTGCGCTTCCGGAGGCCCGCTGATGGCGGCGCTGATCAGGCGGCGCTGGCGGGTCCTGGTCGGCATCTTGGTGGCGCTGGGCGTCGTGGCGCTCGGAGTCCTCGTCTGGCGCAGGATCCAGGACTCCGACTGGGCCGGGCCTGTCTGGGACTACATCCTCACCGAGGGGCTACCCGGGACGCTGAAGGTCTCCGCGGCGGCCGTCACCGGCAGCGCGCTGATCGGCGTCGTGTTCGGAACGTTGATGACGATCAAGCTGCTGCCGCTGCAGGCGCTCATCCGCCTCTACATCGAGGTCTTCCGCGGATTGCCGATCCTCGTCACCGTCTTCATCGTCTACTTCGGGCTCCCGTCCGTGAACCGCGGGCTCGAGTTCGGCGCGCTCACCGCCAGCCTCGATCGCGCTCATCCTCTGGGGTAGCGCCCAGGTCGCGGAGGCGACGCGCGGCGCCGTCCAGTCGATCCCGCACGAGCAGCACGAGGCAGCGTCGGCGCTCGGTTTCGGCTGGGTCGGGCGGCACCGGTACGTGATCCTGCCGCAGTCGCTGCGTCGGCTGCTGCCGCCGTTCGTCAGCCTGCTGGTCAACATCATCCAGAACTCGACGCTCGCACAGGTGATCGGCGGGCTCGAGCTGCTCGAGGCCGCCGAGCGGCAGAACGAGCGCATCGCTGCCATCCCGCCGATCGGCCTCGGCGAGATCCACGCCTTCGAGATCTTCGGCGGCGTCCTCATCCTCTTCTTCCTGATCTCGTTCCCGCTCACCCGGCTCGCCGCGCAGCTCGAAAAGCGCCTCGTTTGAGGGATCTTCGGGGTCGCTAACAGGATCCTTACCGTCTCGGCGCCAGTTACGCCGATCACTGACATCTGCTGGATTGACAACCGAAAGACGCTCAGGAGGCGAAAGCAGATGAAACTCAAGGCACTCGTGGCAGCGTTCGCAGTCGCGGCCATCCTTCCTGTCGCGGCGCTGGCCGACGAGGCCTCGCCCTCCGACAAGGCCAACGGAGCCCGCTCCTGTCAGGCGCTGAAGACGTCGCTCGGCGCTGCGACGTTCGCATCGACGTACGGCACCAACGCCGACAAGTCGAACGCCTTCGGCAAGTGCGTCTCCAAGTGGACGCAGACTGAGCACCAGAACCGTCATGCGGCATCCACGGCCTGCACGGCCGAGCAGGCGGATCCGAACTTCGCCGCGTCCCACGGCGGCAAGACGTTCGCGCAGTTCTACGGCTCCGGCAAGAAGGGCGCCAACGCGATGAACCAGTGCATCCAGTCGAAGCGCGCCGCGGAGTCCGCGGCCGACAAGCAGAAGGTCATGAATGCGGCCCGCTCCTGCAAGGCGGAGCGGAAGACGCTTGGCGCCGAGCCGTTCAAGGCCAAGTACGGCACGAACGCCGACAAGTCGAACGCGTTCGGCAAGTGCGTCTCGAAGCTCGCTGCGGCGAAGAGCTAGCGGCACGGCTGGGCGGGGCGCTGCGGCGCCCCGCCCGCTACCAGCTCACGGCTCGCCGCCGCTCTCGTGGTGGTGCTCCCAGAGCGCGGCGTTGAGAAAGGCCGCGGCGACGATCAGGCGTGCGACGAGGTAGAGCCAGAGCAGGAGCACCGTCGCCGCGCCGAGGGCGCCGTAGAGCTCGGACGAGCGGCCGATCTTCGGTGCGAGGTACAGCACGACGGCCAGATGGATCAGCTGTGTCCCGAGCCCGACGAGCACCGCCCCCGGCAGCTGGTCGCGCCAGGAGCTGCCGCGGTGGGGGAGCTTGTCCATGATCCAGAGCACGCAGCCGATGTAGAAGGCCAGCAGGAGGAGCGTCAGCAGGAGGCCTGTGCCGCCGAGTTGCTCGCGCAGGAACTGGGTCGCTCCCGTCGCCGCCATCACGAGGATGACGATCCCGGTGAAGACGACTGCCGCGGTCACGGGTCGGCGAAGCTTGGCCGGCCGGAGACCCCAGGCGACGGAGAAGGCGACGTTGAGGGCGCGGACGACTCCCACGCTGAACCAGAGGACGAGGACGATTCCGGCGCCGAGGAAGTACCAGCGCGCGTGGTGCTGGTTCGCAATTGCCTCCATGGCCGACTGAACGGCCGCTCCGCTCATCCCGAAGTCGTGCGCGGCGTCGGCGGCGCCGAGCCTGTCTGCGTCGACCCAGAAGCTCAACAGCGCTGCGAGGACGAGCCCGAGCGGCACCAGCCAGAAGAACAGCCTGTAGGCGAGGCCGCCGGCGAGCAGGCCGGCGGCGGCGATCCGCTCGCGCTCGAGCGCAACGGCGACCAGATCGGCGCCGGGAACATGCGCGCTCGCCCAGTCGTTCGCGCGCAGCATCCGCTCCCGGGCTTCCTCCAGCCGCGAGCGCTGTGAGGGCGTGTCGGCGGGATCCGGCGCACTCAAGGGTGTGCGACTCCCGCGTCCATCGACGGCTCCACCGTCGTTCGAGCCGGGGTGACGAGGCTTCACCCACGCGGGGTGATGCCGCTGTATCGTCGCGGCGATGAGCGAGCGGGCAGCGGCGCTCGAGCGTCTGCGAGCGGGACGGTTCGACCTCCTCGTCGTCGGCGGCGGGATCATCGGCGCCGGCGTCGCCGAGGTCGCCTCCCGGCACGGGCTGAACGTCGCCGTCGTCGAGCGCGACGACTTCGCCTCTGGCACGTCGAGCGCGTCGTCGAAGCTGATCCACGGCGGGCTTCGCTACCTGCGGCTCGGGCATTTCAGCCTCGTCCGCGAGGCGCTCGCCGAGGTACACGCCCTCAGCCGTTACGTCGCCCCCCATCTCGTCACGCCGCTGCAGTTCGTGCTCCCGGTCTACCGCGGCGGTCCATACGGGCGCGTTCCCATCCGTGGCGCGCTCTGGTCGTACGCGGGTCTGACGGGCGCCGTCTCGGAGCGAGGGCGGATGATCGCGCCTTCGGCTGCGGTCGCTCTCGTCCCGGCGCTGCGGCTCGACGGGCTTCGCGCCGCAGGCCTCTACCCGGACGCCCAGACCGACGACGCCCGACTCTGCCTCGCCAACCTGCGCGGCGCCGCCGACGCGGGCGCGGCCGTGCTCAATCGGGTCGAGCTCGCCGGGCTCGAGCGCGGGCCTGTCGCCCAGCTCCGAGACACGCTGACCGGGGAGACGTTCGAGGTCGGCGCGCGCGCGGTCGTCAATGCCGCCGGGCCGTGGATCGACGACGTGCGGCGGCTGGAGGATCCGCGGGCAGGCACCTCGGTGACTCTGAGCAGAGGGGCGCACCTCGTGCTCGAGCGCGACGGCGGTTGGGGTGCGGCGGTCACGATCCCGATCGACCGGACGCGCGTCGCGTTCGCCGTCCCCTGGGCAGGACGCCTCCTGGTCGGGACGACGGACAGCGCCTTCGAGGGAGACGCCCGCACGATCGCGCCGACCCAGGCCGAGGAGCGACAGATCCTCGAGGAGGCAGCGCTCGCGCTGGACGTCGACGCGCTCGGCCCGGTCCGCGCCCGCTTCGCCGGCGTCCGAGTGCTGCCGGCGGGGGCGGGCGCGACCGCGCAGGCGCACCGCGAGACGATGCTCTCCTCCGGCCCGCTCGGGATGGTCTCGGTCGCGGGCGGGAAGCTGACGACGTATCGCCGGATCGCGCTGGCCGTGCTGCACCAGCTCCGCGCCGAGCTCGAGCTGCACCGGATCGACCGGCGACCCCGGCCGCTGCCGGGCGCCGCGGATCCCGACGTGGCGGGCGATGCCCTCCGGCGGCGGCATCCCGAGCTGGAGGAGCCGCTCGCTGCGCACCTGGCGAGGGTCTACGGCTCGCTGGCGGAGGACGTGATCGCCGCCGGCCCGCTCGAGCCCCTCGGCGACGGCGTGGTCGAGGTCGAGGCGCAGGTGCTGTACGCGCGCGCACGCGAGTGGGCAGTGAGCGCGGAGGACGTCCTGCGCCGCCGGACGACGCTCGCGGTCACCGGGCGAGATTCGGACGAGGTACGCCGTCGGGTCGAGGAGCTGCTCGGCCCGTGATCCTCGCGATCGACCAGGGAACGACCGGCACGACATGTCTCGTCGTCGACGACGAGCTACGCGTGCGGGGCCGCGGCTACCGCGACTTCCCCCAGTACTACCCGCAGCCGGGCTGGGTCGAGCACGATCCCGAGGAGCTGTGGGAGTCCGTGCTCGACGCGGCCGAGGCGGCGGTGCGCGCCGCCGGGATCGGTCCGTCGGAGCTCGCGGCGATCGGGATCACGAACCAGCGCGAGACGACGATCCTCTGGGAGCGGGAGACGGGGCGACCTGTGGCGCCGGCGATCGTCTGGCAGGACCGGCGCACCGCCGAGCGCTGCCGAGAGCTTCCCGCCGAGCTGCTGCGAGCGCGGACCGGCCTCGTCCCCGACCCCTACTTCTCCGCCACCAAGCTCGAATGGCTGCTCGCGCGGACAGACTTGCCGCAGTCGGAGCTCGCGTTCGGGACGGTCGACTCGTGGCTCGTCTGGAAGCTGACCGGAGGCCGTGTGCACGCGACCGACCTGACGAACGCATCCCGGACGATGCTCCTCGACCTCGACACGCTCGACTGGTCTGGTGAGCTGCTCGACCTGTTCGGCGTCGATCCGGTGCTCCTGCCCCGGCTCGCTCGATCATCGGAGGTCGTCGGCGAGGCCGAACTGCTCGGCGTCACGCTGCCGATCGCCGGCATCGCGGGCGACCAGCAGGCGGCGCTCTTCGGGCACGGCTGCTTCGAGCGCGGCCAGGCGAAGGCGACCTACGGCACCGGTAGCTTCGTGCTCGCGAACGCGGGTGCCGAGCGGGGGTCGGCGCCTGTCCGGGCTGCTCGAGACGGCAGCTGCCTCGGGCGGGTACGCGCTCGAGGGCGCGATTCTCGCCAGCGGCGCCGCGATCCAGTGGCTGCGAGACGGACTCGGCATCCTCGCCGACGCTGCGGAGAGCGAGCGGCTGGCGTCCTCGGTCGAGTCGACGGGCGGCGTCTCGTTCGTCCCGGCCTTCGCCGGTCTGGGCTCGCCGCACTGGGACGCGGAGGCGCGCGGGCTGATCAGCGGGATCACGCGCGGCACGACGCGCGCGGAAGTCGTGCGCGCCGCGCTCGAGGGGATCGCGTTCCAGGTCGCGGACGTGCTCGACCTGCTTCCGGGCGGCGTCGAGGTGCTGCGGGCCGACGGCGGCGCCAGCGCGAACGGCTTCCTGATGCAGTTCCAGGCAGACCTGCTCGGCTGCCCGGTGGAGGTGGCCGCGGAGCGGGAGACGACTGCGCTCGGGGCCGCCGCGCTCGCTGGGCGGGCAGTCGGTCTCTGGCCGGACGACGACGCCTTCCGCCGCGCGCTCGGCCGAGGTGCCGTCTACGAGCCGGCGGCCGGCCGGGACTGGGCCACCGCCCGCCGGGCCGAGTGGCGGTCGGCGCTCGAGCGCGCGCTCCTCTGATCAGAGCAGGCTGCGGAGAGCGTCCGAGTCTGCGAGCGCGGCCTCCGCGGCGGCGCGGCCGGCGGCCACGGCGCGGTCGAGCGCCGCGAACTCGCGCAGCCCGACGTCCTGCACCTCCGGTGAGATCACGAGCGCGGCGAGCGACCGGTTCCGTTCGGCGCGCTCGACGCTGCCGAGCACCGTCGCCCGCGTCATCGTCTCCATGATCGAGGGCAGCGGCGGCGTCTCCGTGTCGTCCTCGAGCTCGAGCCGCCGCACGACGTCGATCGCGATCACCGGGCCTTCATGGCTGTCTTCCATGAGGTCGACGGGCAGGTTGTTGAGCACGCCGCCGTCGACGAGCAGCTTGCCTCCGCGTGCGAGCGGCGGCACGAGACCGGGGATCGACATGCTTGCGCCGACCGCCTCGAGCAGCGGGCCGCGGCGATGCACGACCGTTCGGCTCGAGAGGAGGTCGGCGCTGACGGTGAAGAGCGGGCGCGGCAGCTCTTCGACCTGGAGCTCGCCGAAGACACGCTCGAGCATCCTTCCGGCCTTGCGGGAGCGGATGAGGGCGACGCGCGGCACCGTCCAGTCGTTGAACGGGGTCTTGCGGACGAGCTCCTCGTAGCAGCGGTCGCGGATCTGGTCGGTCTCGAGGCCGAGCGCCGCCAGCGCCGCGATGAAGGCGCCCATGCTGCAGCCACCGAGCCGGTCGATCTGGTAGCCCGCTTCCGTGATTGCGGCGATCGCGCCGATGTGGGCGAAGCCGCGTGCGCCGCCGCCCGAGAGCACGAGGCCGAGCGACCGGCCCGCGATCCGCCGGGCGACGCGGGCCGCGCCGAGCTCGTAGGCCGCCTCGTAGACGAGGTGGTGCGCGGCCGGCTCCGTCTGTTCCAGCCAGAGCGCGGTTCTGCCGGCCGGCATCGGCGCCAGCAGGACGAGGTCGCAACCGGCCGCAGCTCCCGCGATCGGCGTGTCGGGGCCTGCCAGGAGCACGGTGCGGTCGGCCTGCCTCCGGCAGAACGCATCCCACTCGTTGTCGCCGCCTCCCGCCACGAGCAGGACGGCGTCGTTCGCCGCCTCCGCCCTCGCGAGGAGAGCGGAATAGCCGTCGGAGCCTTCGTCGCCGCGGAGGATGTCCACGCTCCCGAGTCGCGCCAGCTCGAGGCTGATGGCCGCGGCCAGCCGATTTGCGTCGAGGTGATCGCCGAGCGGAACGATCGAGAAGACACTCGGCCGCGTCGACGGCGCCGCCAGGCCTCCGGAGACCTGCAACTGCCCGGCGATCTCGCGGAGGAGCGCTCGCGCGAACCCCGGATCCTCTGCGAGCAGTGCATCGAACCTGGCCGCTTCGAGCGAGAGGAGGTCGCTGTCCCGCACGGCCTGGGCCGACGCCGACCGCGGCGACCCGGTCAGGAGCGCGAGCTCCCCCAGCACGTCCCCGGGGCCGAGCTCGCGGACGATACGCGGGCCGTCCTCGCCTTCGACGAGCACGCGCAGCCTGCCGGTCCGGACGACGTAGAGCCGGTCGGCGGCGTCGCCGCCGCGAAAGAGGAACTCACCGCCGCGCAGCGTCACGGCTATGGCGTCCGACGCGAGCCGCTCGAGCGCCTCGGGGTCGACACTGCGGAAGAGCGGGACGTCCGAGAACGTCCCGACGTCAGCGACTCCCTCTGTCCACGTCTCCGCCACGGCCACCAAGCATCTCGCAGACGGCAGCCGACCGCAATCCGGCCGTGGTTCATGCTCCGCGCCGCGCAGAACCATTGGTTATCCTCGCCGCGCGCGTGGCCTGCGCCATCGGGTCGCGCGATCGCCAACAGGCCCAAAGGAGAGTGGGATGAAGACACGTCGCGCAACGTGGCTCGCGATCGCAGCCGCGGCGGTGCTCGGTGTTCTCGTAGCCGCACCGACCGTAGCTGCCGCGCCGCCGAACCCGGGAATCGTCGTCGAGAACGGAGTCACGCAACCGGCGTTCGGCTATGCCGACGCGATTCGCGAACGTGTGTGGGTCGAGTCGGACTTCGACACCGACCTCGACGGCGTCGCCGACCGGATCGCGATGGACATCATGAGGCCGACCGCGAGCGAGTCGGGCCTCGACGTGCCCGTGATCATGGACGCGAGCCCGTACTACTCGACGCTCGGTCGGGGCAACGAGTCCGAGCTCAAGCGCGACGTCGACGGCGACGGTCTGCTCGACCGCTGGCCGCTCTTCTACGACAACTACTTCGTGCCGCGCGGCTACGCGGTCGTCCTGCTCGACATGGTCGGCACGAACAACTCGACCGGCTGCCCCGTCACCGGCGGCACCCCGGATCACCTGAGCGCCGTCGTCGGCATCGACTGGCTCAACGGCCGGCGGAAGGGCTACGACAAGGACGGCAACGAGGTCGCCGCCGACTGGCACAACGGCCACACCGGGATGATCGGGAAGTCGTACGACGGGACGCTCGCGAACGGTGCGGCCTCGACGGGCGTCGAGGGCCTGACGACGATCGTTCCGATCTCGGCGATCTCGTCCTGGTACGACTACACCCGCTCCAACGGCGTCATCACGCGCGGCAACAGCTATCCGTCGAGCCTCTCGAACACGGTCACCGACCCGGCGCGCCGCGCGTACTGCGCACCGGTGCGCGCCACGATGGCTCTGACGGACGGCGACGAGACGGGCGACTACACAGCGTTCTGGCGGGAGCGCGACTACAACCCCGACGCCGGCAACGTGAAGGCGAGCGTGTTCGTCGTGCACGGCCTGCAGGACGACAACGTGATGCCCGACCACTTCTCGAAGTGGTGGGATGCGCTCCCGGCGAACGTGGCGAAGAAGCTCTGGCTCACCCGCACGGGGCACATCGACCCGTTCGACTTCCGCCGGTCGGAGTGGGTCGCGACGCTGCACCGGTGGTTCGACCACGAGCTCCAGGGGGTGCGCAACGACGTGCTCACCGAGCCCCAGGCCGACATCGAGTACGCGGCCGACCAGTGGCAAACGTTCACGCGCTGGCCGATCGACGCCCGCAAGGAGGTCTCGCTGAAGCTCCTTGCCGACACGCCGACGACGGCCGGGTCTCTCACAATCGGGCCGCCGCCGACGCCGAACCTGCCTCGTGTCCACCAGACGATCACGGACACGCCGACTCTGAGCGAGAACAACGCGATCTCGAACCCGACGACGGTGACCGCGAACCGGCGGATCTTCCTCTCGCCGCCGCTCGAGGCTCCCGTTCACATCTCCGGCACGCCGGTGGTGCGGATCCGGGCGTCCGTGAACGCGACCGACACGAACTTCGGCGCGATCCTCGTCGACTACGGGCCGGCAACCCAGGTCTCGCGGACAGGGCGACGGCGCGCAGACGCTCGGGACGCAGGACTGCTGGGGCGAGATGAGCGCGAGCGACGAGGCCTGTTACTTCCAGGTCGCCAAGCGGCTCACGAACGTCACCCAGTGGCGCGTCTCCAAGGGCATCCTCGACGCGCTGAACCGCAACTCCTACGCGGTCGCAGAGCCGCTGATCCCCGGTCAGGAGGAGTCGTTTACCTTCCCGCTCCTGCCGCAGGACTACGTCTTCCCGGCCGGGCACAGAATCGGGCTCGTGCTGGTCGGGAGCTACTCGGGCTACGGCTCACAGGCGGAACAGAACCGCGCGACGATCAGCCTGAACGTGACCGAGACGCTCTTCGACCTGCCGGTCGTCGGGGGCAAGGATGCGCTCAGCCGGGCCGGTCTCGAGAAGATCACGCCGACCGACCTGATCGAGACCCCGCCCGGGGAACCGGAGAGCGAGGTGAGCGCGGGCGATCTGAGGGACGGCTAGCGGCCGTCGGTCACGGGCGGGGAAGCCGATCGAGCAGGTCGAGGAGCTGCTCGATCGGAACGCGCGCGACGACGCCGCGCAGCAGCTCGACGAGACTGGGATCGAGCAGTTCTGCACGCTCGGCGTCGTCGAGGGCGCGGCTCAGACCCGCGCGGAGAAGGCTCTCGAGCTCCTCCGTCGAGTCCCCGTGCTCCTGGGCGAAGCGCTCGAGCGAGGCGCGGCTCGAGAAGGCGAGGACGACCTCCTCCCGCGAGACGCCGAGCTCGCAGGCGGCGCCGTCGAGCGCCGACAGGACGATCTGCTCGGCCACCTGCTCGAAGCCCTCCGGGTCGCGCAGCTCGCGAGCAGCGCACGGATCGGCGACCGCGGCGGGCGCGTAGGACGCTCCGCCGAGCCCGAGGTAGACGCCGACGAGCGCGACGGCTGCACCCGCTGCGACGGCGATCGCACGCATCAGACGGTCAGGTCCCGTCGGCCGAGCAGGATCGGGACGAGCGCGAGCAGGGCGAGGCCGGCGGCGGCGAGGAACGAGCGCGAGAAGGCGTTCGTGACGGCTCGGTCGAGCTGGTCCTGCAGCGAGGACACGAGCTGGTCGTAGGCCGGGTCGTCGCGGTCGCCCACCACCTCGTCGACCGCGGGAATGCGCGCCTCTTTCTTGGCCTCGTCGACCGCGACGAGGACGCTCCGGGCGACCGACAGCTTCTCGAGCGGAGGGATGCGGCTGTCCAGCACGGCCGAAGTCCCGGCGGCGAGCGCGTCGTCCTCGTTGCGCTCCAGGCCCGCGGTGAAGATCGGCGTCAGCAGCAGCAGCCCGACGACGACGCCTGCGTGACGGGCGGCGATCGTCCAGCCTCCGTGCACGGCCTGCGGCGAGCGTCCGGCCAGCGCCCGCTCCGTCAGCGCCGAGAGCGCAAGCCCGAGACCCGCCCCGATCGCAAGCTGCGGGGGCACCGTCCAGGCGGCGCCGGCATGGGGAAGCCACCCCAGGGCAGCGAGGCCTCCCGCGATCAGGATTGCGCCGGAGGCGGTGCGCGCCCACAGGGGAGTGATCGCGTGCCCCCGACGCGCGGCCACGATCGCCGCGATCGGCATGACGGTCACGACGAGTCCCGCGGTGAGCGGCTCCAGGCGCCAGCCGTTGATGAGGAGGATCGCGAGCAGGAAGAACGCAGCCACGAGTGCGCCAGAGATGAGCAGCAGAGCGGCGTTCGCGGCGATGTGGGGCCGCTCCAGCGGCCGTGTGTCGGGGACGACCCGGACACCACGGAGCGTGAGCAGCGCCGCCAGCACCAGGGGCGCCTGGACGAGGAAGATCGACTCCCAGCCGAGCAACTGCGTCAGCACACCGCCCGCAGCGGGGCCGACGGCGGCGCCGACCACGCCGGCGAGCGCCCAGATGCGGGCTGCCGGCGCGTCCCCTCCCGCAACGCCGGCCAGCAGTCCGAGCGCGCCGCAGACAACCGCGGCTCCGGCGGCGCCCTGGACGGCTCGGGCGGCGACGAGCAGCTCGAACGAGGAGGCGAACCCGCAGACGAGCGACGCGATTGCGAAGAGGACGACGCCGACTGCGAAGACACCGGTTGTGCGGCGGCGCGCGAGGAAGGCTGCCGGGAGGGCTGCGAGCGCGAGGGCGAGGTTGTACGAGGTCAGCGCCCAGGCGAGCGTCGCGACCTCGACCTCGTATCGGGCCAGAATCTCGGGCAGCGCGATCGTGACGACCGACGAGTCCGCCAGGACGAGGCCGACCGACAGGCCGAGCAAGGCGATGCGGGTGCGCGCTTCCGAGCTGGCCCTACTCAGCCGCCGATGGTGTCGACTTGCTGGCGGAGCGAGTCGCAAGCCCCGGCGTCCTCGAACCCGTCGCGCAGCTCCTCGCCCCCGTCCAGCGACTGGAGGCTTTCGAAACTCGACCTCACGGCGGTAGAAGCCGCGGTGAGTGCGCTGGTGATGGTCACGAGCGAGAGCGAGCCGCTCTCGGCCGCCTCTTCGACTTCATCGAGATGCTGCTGCAGCTGCGTCGCGAGCTCGTCGAGCTCGCTGCGTGCCTGCTCGCCGGCCTCGGTCTCGGGACGTTCGAGGTCGGCAAGCTCGTTGACGAGGTCGTCTGTTGACTCCCTCACGTCCTCGGTGGCGGCTTGCACAGCCGCCGTGTCGAGAGAGAGTGGGTTCTCGGCGAGCGGCCTGACCGCCTCCTCGACGCCGCTGACCCACGTGCTCAGCTCGCTGCAGACCTCGCCCGCCCACTGCTCGCTCGCGCTCTCCTCCTCGCTGCCGCAGCCCGCCGCTGTCAGCGAGGCCACGAGCGCGAGGACGACGGCGAGCAGACGGAGGCGACGGGGTGCCACCCTGCGGATTCTGCGGGCGCGGGCAGTCGGGCGCAAGGCAGAGACTCGGAGACGCCGCTCAGCGACCCGCTCCGTCGCAATGGTCTGCACGCGCGCACCAAGGCTCGATTCGCGCACGCCGGCCTAGACCTGGCCATTCACGAGCACGAGCTCGAGATGGCGGCGGGACGCATTGCCGCGAATGTCGGCCGCTTCGACGTCGAGCCGGTAGCGGCCGTCGCGGTGGCGGCGCGTGTCCCAGGCGCGAGCGAGCCAAAAGCGATAGCGGCCTGCCGCGTTGGGATGGTTCTGGCGCGTTCCAGCGGCGTAGATCTGGTGGAAGCGAAACTCGTCGCGGAGCGCCGAGCGGAAGTCGGCTGCGACACGCCACGGGAGCACTGCGCGTCCGTCGCGTACGAGCCGCCAGCGCACGAGCGCCGGCGTCACCGGCAGGCCTCGCCAGGGTGGCAGCGCTGAGATGGGCGGGTTGTCGTGCGCCACGGCGATGACGTTGACGACGCCGGTCAGGCCGCCCGGGTCGACGATCCTGCCGCGGTGTTCTGCGACGATCCGGTCGACCACCGGGGCGCCGTAGTCGTGGAAGGGCGTCAGCGCTCCTGCGCGCAGCGGGTTCCAGTACGTGTCCCCGATGCGGTCGGCGAAGTGGACGTGGCCCCAGCCTTTCGCGATGTGTCCGAGCAGCTGGTGCTTCCGCACCCGCTGTCCGTGGCTGACGCGCTTGACGATGTGCCAGTAGCCGTGGGAGCGGCCGCCGCGGGTGAGGACTGCGACATTCTGGGCACCCTGAGAGTGGACCGTGCCGCCGGCGACGGCGTAGACGGCGGTCCCGTCCGGCGCCGAGACGTCGATTCCGAAGTGGAAGGCCTTGCTGCCCTTGGCGCCGATGCGCGGATCGCAGAAGAACCCGCGTACGGGGTGCTGCTCGTCGAACGGCTTCACAGGCCAGCAGTAGCTCATCGCTCAGACGGGCGGGTTCCTGATCGCGATCTCGACGTCCCTGCGGGCGCGGTTGCCCGCCGCGTCCCAGGCGCGGACGACGAGGAGGTAGCGGCCGTTCTTCAGCCGCGTCGTGTTCCAGTACGGCTTCTGGAAGAGCCGGAACCAGTACTCGCCGGCGCCGGCGATCTTGCGGTCGAGAGCGGGCTGGGCGGGATGGTTCTGCTTCGTCCCGGGCGCGTAGTGCTGCCCGGTTGCGATCGGGATCTGATGGGCGGCGATGAAGACGGTGCGCCGCAGCACGACCCGTTCGCTGGGATGCTCGATGAGCAGGAGCCCGAGCCGATACGGGTGGTGCGGCGCGGCGAGCAGGGGTACCTGCTTGAACCACCCGATGAAGGACTGAGGGTCTCGGACGCGCGCCCTGATGTCGACGATGCCCGCCAGCCGCGACTTGTCCAGCCGCTTTCCGGCAGGCAACAGCTGCGCCACGCCGGTGACGCGCCTGCTCCAGGGCGGCGTCGCCGGCGTGTAGAAACGGACGTCGTCGATGACCGGCGGCGCCGTGTCCCGGTACGGCTTCAGCTTCCCGCCCGGCCGCAGCGGGTTCAGCAACACCGTCCGCCCGTCGGGGGTGACGTGGAACTCGGTCAGATGGACGTGCCAGGAGCCCTTCGTGGTCCAGCCGATGAACTGCCCGGCGCGAACGCGGTCGCCGCGCTTGACGCGGGCGTCGACGTGCCCGTAGCCGAAGTGGGCGATGCGGATGCTGCCGCGCGTGCCGGGCGGGGATGCCGCGTCGACGACGCCGCCCTCGATCGCGAAGACGCGGTGCGTGCGACCGCTGGGAGCGCCCTGCTCCGGCCGGTCGTCCCGGACGGCGACGTCGACGCCGGTGTGGTAGATCGCGCCGAACGTCGGATCCGGCCTCGGGTCGAGGAACGTGCCGCGGACCGGATGCTGCTGGTGCTGGGGCGAGACCGGCCAGCCACGGAAGTCGTCGTTGTAGCGCTGTGGGAACGCCGGCATCTCGCTGACAGAAGTCTTACACGCCGGGCGGCAGGAGACCGAAGCGACGCAGGGCGCCGGGAAGGTTGACCGCCATGCCGGCGGAGTGCGACCAGGTCCCCGCGACGCCGGTCACGGGCGCCGAAGGGTTCAGCTCCTTGATCCGACGGAAGAGCGCGGCGGAGTTGTGCGCCTGGTCGAGCACGACCTCGTCCGCCGTGCTCCAGAACATCTGCAGCGGAACGCGGGAGAAGGCGATTGCGCGCGCGAAGTTGATCGGACTGCGGCGCGCGTAGGCGCCGGGCACGCTCTCCGGAACGCCGCCGACCTCACGCCGAGCCAGCTCCTGGAGCGAACGGCCGTTGGCGAGGCGGGCGAAGTCGCGGTAGCGCCGCGCGAGATCCGTCGGCGAGTCGAGGGCGACTGCCCCTGCGAGGAGGGTGTTGAAGCGAGCGACGAGCAGGAGCGTCTCCTGGCCGCCCATGCTGCCGCCCATTGCATAGACGCTGTGAGGCTTGATCCGGAGCCACGGGAGCGTCGCCTTCGCGACGTACTGCATGTTTGCGAGATCGTCGATCTGCCGCGCCCAGCCCCACGAGTGGAGCGGCAGCACCCGCCCGTGGCCCTCCGGGCTGATCACCGCGAAGCGTCCGCGTGCGGGCAAGTCGCCCCAGAAACGGAGGTTCGCGCGGCCGGTGATTCCTCGCCCGTGCGGCGAGATGATCAGCGGCACAGGCGGATTGTTCGCCGGCCCGAGGTCGCGGGGCAGAGCGATGTGAGCCTCCCGGGCCACGCCGTTGTGGGCGAGGTAGCGCACGGTCCACACCCGGACGGCCCCTGCTGGCGTGGCCATTGGATTCGATCATAGGCGGAGTCCGGCAGCCCCTGCGACGGCCGGCTTTCTCCGCGCCGCTCGCGGGTGGCCGCTCGTCGTTAAGCCGTGCGAGCCGGCGTAAGACAGACGCGATCTCCGACACAAATGGAAGCGACCACCGCTGAAAGCGGTCGGCGCTTTCAGGGAACTGCTCAAAGGAGCGAACAATGACGGAGTCGAGTCTGTACGAACGGCTCGGTGGCGCATTCGCCATCGCAGCCGTGGTCAACCATTTCAGCGACGCGATCGTGAAGAACCCGATTGTCGGCCAGACATCGGAGAACCCTGCTCTCCGGGAGTGGCACACGAACAACCTGGAAAGACTTCCGGGCCTCAAGTTCATGCGCACCCTGTGGGTCTGCGAGGTCGCCGGCGGGCCCCAGCGCTATGCAGCCACACAACCAGGCAGCACCACCCTTGGTCTGGAAGAAGCCCACCGCGAACTGAAGATCTCACCCGCCGAGTTCGATGAAGTCGCGGCCGAACTTGCGCGAACGCTCGACTTCTTCAAGGTGCCCGAGCGTGAGAAGGACGAGGTTCTGGCGGCATTTGCCGCACACAAGGGCGAGGTGACCGAGGGGTACTCGCAGTAAGTGACATTCCGTTTTGGGATCAGCGCGAGGGGCTGGGTCGACCTCCCGGCGGCTTCGAACTGAACGGCGGCCGGGAGGCTTCCTTCCTGACCTCCGCGGGACCTTCGAGGTCGCCAGCCAGCCCCTCAGCTGCCGCAGCCTGCATCCTTGGATCGTGCGTAGGGTCGGCGTACATGGGAGGGCAACCGTGATCGATGGCTTCGGGGCGCAGTTCGTAGTGCCAGGGTTCGTTGCTGTAGATCTGGCACAGCCCGTACTCGGCGCCGTGCTCGGACAGCCACGCCGTGGCATCGAAGCGCCCAATGTCGACCGCGTCCCCCGACACGTGAGCAGACGTCTCCGCGGTGGCCACCCATCGGGCGGCTTCCTCTTCGGAGCCGTACTCGGAGACCGCCTCACGAAGAAGCTGATCCTGGTACTCCGGGGAACGCCAGCCACTATCGACGAAGAACTCGACCCCGTCGTCCGCGGCATCAGTTGCAGCTTGGCGCAGGGCACCGAGCAGAGCTGGGTCAAGGTTGGCTACACCCGGAATCTCGTCATCGAAGACCGTCGTGCCGTCGGGGACGGCACCGTCAGCCTCGCCAAGCGCACCACGGTGCTCACTGCGAAGACCACGGTGCTCACTGCGAAGGACGTCGATGGGTGATGCGGCCGTCGAGGACGAGGACGCCAGCAACTGGTAGCCGAGGGCTGCGGCGATCGCCGCGATGACGACGAGCAGGCCGGCGACACGGATCCTGCGAATCCGAATCCGACGGGTCGTTGTTCGTGCTGGTTCGCTGTAGGTCACGCCTCCATTCAAGGCAGCGTGGTGTTGCCAGCACGTATCTGGTTTTCGATATGCCGACGATATGCGCCAGCTCTAGCATCGGAGCATGCGTGTGTTGATCGTTGAGGACGAGCCCTATATGGCGGAAGCCATCCGCGATGGCCTACGCCTGGAAGCGATCGCGGCAGACATCGCAGGTGACGGCGACACCGCTCTGGAGCTGCTGAGCGTCAACGCCTACGACATCGCCGTCCTCGACCGAGACATTCCCGGACCTACCGGTGACGAGATCGCCAAACGCATCGTCGCCTCCGGCAGCGGCATGCCGATCCTCATGCTCACCGCTGCCGACCGTCTCGACGACAAGGCCACCGGGTTCGAGCTCGGCGCCGACGACTACCTCACGAAGCCGTTCGAGCTCCGAGAGCTCGTGCTCCGTCTCAGAGCGCTCGACCGCAGGCGCGCCCACAACAGGCCACCCGTGCGAGAGATCGCAGGTCTGCGGCTGGATCCGTTCCGCCGAGAGGTCTACCGCGACGGCCGCTACGTCGCGCTGACCAGGAAGCAGTTCGCAGTGCTCGAAGTCCTCGTCGCTGCCGAAGGCGGTGTCGTCAGCGCCGAAGAACTCCTAGCGCGAGCATGGGACGAGAACGCAGACCCGTTCACCAACGCCGTGCGCATCACCGTCTCGGGACTGCGCAAACGGCTCGGCGAACCCTGGATCATCGCCACCGTGGCCGGCGCCGGCTACCGCATCGACACGCAACCAGACACCGGGCCTGACGGAGAAGAGCGTGGATAGAGCCCCCGGTCTTAGTGCTCGCCTCAAGCTCACCCTCAGCTACGCCGGCTTCCTGATGCTCGCATGTGCCGTGCTGCTCGCCGTCGGGTACTTCTCCCTTTCGCGTGGTGTACACCCTGGTGTGATCTTCCTGGTGCGCAGCCACGCCGACCTCCTGCGCGCTTTCGCTCCGACCGCGGCCATCCTGATGGCGTTCCTGCTGGTGTTCGGTCTGCTGGGAGGATGGCTCCTCGCCGGGCGCATGCTCGCCCCGCTGACGCGCATCACAGACGCCACACGCACGGCCGCGAGCGGGTCACTCTCGCACCGGATCGAGTTGGAAGGCCATCAGGACGAGTTCCGCGAGCTCGCCGACGCCTTCGACACCATGCTCGCCCGGCTCGAAGCGCACGTCGCCGAACAGCAGAGATTCGCAGCCGAGCAGCAGAGATTCGCCGCCAACGCCTCCCACGAACTGCGCACCCCGCTAGCGGTCACCCAGACACTGCTCGACGTCGCCCGCAACGATCCGAATCGCGACCCCGGCGAGCTCGTCGACCGCCTCCACGCCGTCAACACCCGAGCGATCGACCTCACCGAAGCACTGCTCCTGCTCAGCCGCGCCGACCAGCGGTCCTTTACCCGAGAGCACGTCGACCTGTCCCTCATCGCGGAGGAAGCCGCTGAAACGCTCCTCCCCGTCGCAGAAAAACGCGGCGCCACGATCGAGACCTCCGGCGACACGACTCCGACCATCGGCTCATCCGCCCTCCTGCTGCAGATGACTACGAATCTCGTGCACAACGCGATCGTCCACAACCTGCCCGAACAGGGCACCGTGTGGGTCACGACCAGCGTTCACCCCGAAAGTGCGGTGCTCACCGTCGAGAACACCGGCGAGAAGCTCACCCCACAGTCAGTTGCCACGCTTGCCGAGCCGTTTCTTCGCGGCAGCAAACGCATACGCACCGACCACGCAGGTGTCGGCCTCGGCCTGGCAATCGTCAAAAGCATCACCCAAGCACACGACGGAACCCTCACCCTCACCCCCCGGGCCGCTGGCGGGCTCCGCGTCACGGTGCAACTACCCGCCGCGCCACCGCACACCGGCAGATGACGATCCAGGCGTGAGCTTGCACGGCCCGGGGCTTCCTCCTCTTCTTCGTGTGGATGCTGCTGGCGGCCATCTTCATGCTGGTCCGGGACCGAGGACGAGAATCCAGTCGCGGTTCCCGCGACGACCTGACTGAGCGGGGTGCGCACCGCGACCAAGAGGAACCCGTGCCACAACCGTTGCCACGTACCTGCGACTGATCGTCTGAGAGGAGCACGCCCAGTCGCGGGTGAAAGTGGCTCAGGATGAGCCTCTTGCACCTTCCTTCATTTTTGCCGTGGCATCGCATTCTGTTCTGCAAACAGACAACGCCGCGCGGGTACGAGACGGGTACATCAGACTGGGCACGCGCGGGCACACGCGGGCATGATCGACGCATCGCGAAGGCACGATTTGCAGGAAAAACGTGATGTCAGTTCGCCGATCTTGCGATCGCCGAACACCGCCGTGGCTTTGCTGAGCAGGTAGCCGAGCTTCTCGATCGTCACCGGCTGCACGTCGTGCTGTGCGAGGTAGGTGTCGACGAGTTCGGCGAGTGTGAGCCGTCGTGCGATCCGTTGCTCGCGCCGTACCTCTCGAGTTCACGCTCGAGCGGTCACGGGCGTCCTGTTCCGACGCGAACCCGCCGCGCTGGACACGCTTGGAGTCGCGGCCACCGGTTCGATAGCGGTATGCCCATAGCGGCCTCCCATCCGCACCGCGACGCGTGAGCTCGATTGTCTGTCCTTGCTGCACCATCGCTTGAGGTCAACTCCTTTCACGAGTCGACCCCTCCCCATCGACGTTCCCTTGCCCGCTCATGCGGGTTTACCGGTCTTATCCGCGTGGGGGTGCATTAACTCGGTGGCGCGAGTAGAACCGCACCGGTTGCAGCAGGAGCGCGTTCCCCACCGACGAGCCGCATGGGACCCCTGAGCCGCGGTCCGACCAGTCTTGGCCTCACGCGGAAGGTCAGGGTTTCGGGTCGCCTGCGGCTCGCTGACATCGCGAACTCGAGCATCGCCCCGCCGACGAGGAGCCGTAGCGACCAGGAATCGCGCCACATCGAGACGACCAGGGCCGGAGAGCCGGTGGCAGCGATCGAGATCGGTTGCCGCGTTGCTGAAGCTCGGACGATGTGCATCATGCTCAGGCACCGTACTCAACCGCCAGGATCGTGAGCAGAAGAATCCCCGGGCGGTGTCAGTCCGAGTCATCGCGGGCGCGCCGGTAGCGCTCGTAGATGACGCGCGAGCCGAAGGTCCTGGTCTCGATCAGCTCCAGCGGGACGTGTTCGGGAACAGGCGGCAGGAACGGCGTGCCGCCACCGATGACGACCGGATAGCGGAACAGGCGCAGCTCGTCGACGAGGCTGAGCTCGATCGCCGCCGCGGCCAGGCCGGCGCCGCCCATCGAGACGTCCTTGTCGGTCGCGTCGAGCCGCAGGAAGCGCACACCGAGCTTGCCCGCGCGCTCCTGCCACGCTGTCGAGCGTGCGGGAAGACGTTCGCGAGCAGGGGCGAGATCACCACGCCCTGCGGCGTGCCGGTCTCGGGATGCAGGGCGGCCGCCCCTCGAGCACCCCGGCCCGCAACCAAGCCCGCAGCAGCTTCAGGACGCGCCGATCGGAGACCCGTTCGTGAACGAGCTGCATCGGGATCTCGCGGTCGAGCGCGTCGAAGAAGCCGCGGATGTCGGCGTCGATCACCCAGCGCCGGCCCCGCAGCACCTCACGCTCGATCGCGTCAAGCGCCTGGTGCGCCGATCGTTTTGGGCGAAACCCGAACGAGCAGTCGCGGAAGTCGGTCGTCGAGGAGCCGATGGGCTCGCATGGGTTCGTCCTTTCTCGCAACCTGGGCGAGTGATCGCGAATGACGCCTGAAGGAATCTACGCCCAGGGCAGACGAGCCCAGTTCGGCGGCCGCTCTCGCCGGAACCGCTCGACCGTCGCGTACGCCTGCCTCCAGTCGGAGGTCTCCTCCGCCACGCTCGCGCCGTAGCGTGCCGCGAGCTCCGACACCGGGTAGTGCACTCCCGGGCCCGAGCGCGAACCGACCATCAGGATCACACACGGCCCCTCGCCCGCGCCCACGAAGGCGTGCTCGGTCCACGGGGAAGAGTGGAAGAAGTCCCAGGGCCGCAGGCGTCGCTCCTCGTCCTCGACGAGCAGCGCGCACTCCCCTGAAAGGACGAGGAACGCCTCCTGGTTCGACTCGGCGTGGTAGAGGCCGGTCTGGCCGGGCTCCAGGACGGTGACGTTGATCCCGAACTGGGCGAACTCGACCGGCGGGTCGCCGTACTCGCTCTCGAAGGCGCACCTCGCGCCCCTCCTCTCCGAGAACCACCACTCGGCGTCGCGCACGTTGACGACGAACCAGCCCTGGGTGACGGGCGTGAGCCCCGATCCGAAGTCCTCGAGCTGTGCTTCGGGCACGGACGCGATTCTCGCACCTCGGGACGGGTCTCCGATGTGCGCGAACGTTCCTCTCGCCCGATCTTCCGGGGGAGAAAGACTTGCCGCCGCCAGGATGGAGCGTTCATGGAGCCCAGCGGGCGCAATCAGTCGCAACCGATGGCAAACGCGATAGCGGGGAAAACCCCAAGAACAAGCCACATCCCTTGCCGTGAGTTGCGACCGGTTGCCGCTGAACCTTGATGGTAAGGAGGGGTCGACGGTTCGAGTCCGTCAGAGGGATTGCAGAAAAGCCCTGCAAAATGGCATTTGGTGTTGCTCGCACTGGCGAGATTTCGAGTCGTCGCGGGTACCTGACCGCCGGCCTCTTCTTCATCCCGTGCACATCCCGCACGGGAATCCCCGCCGAGAGCCGGTCGGAGCCGATAATTGCTGCAACCCCCGTAGTGCCGGCCAAACGACCGGCGTTCGAACGTCGGTGGCAGGTCCGGTGTTCGAAGCGTCAGTGGTTGATGAGATGACGACGCCGCTCCGCCGGCATCCACCTGCGGTCTAAGACCGGGGCCGTCATTCATTCGCCTTGGGTCGGAAACGAAGTTCGGCCTCCGCGCCGATGCGCGCGAGACGATCGTGGCCGATCCTGTCTCCATGAACACAACGCGAGTTTCACCAGCGGCCGCGCCGATCGAGGTTGAGGGCCTGACGAAGCGCTACGGCACGCTGCAGGCGGTCGACGACCTGTCGTTCGCCGTTCGCGCGGGCGCCGTCACGGGCTTTCTCGGGCCGAACGGCGCAGGCAAGACGACCGCGCTCAAGATGATGGTCGGTCTCGCGCGCCCGACCGCCGGACGTGCGCTCGTCAACGGCAGCCCGGTCGCGTCGGTGGCAGCGGACGCCAGCTGCTCGGCGTCTACATCGAGCCCTGCGGCGCCCATCCGGGTCGTTCGGCGCGCAATCATCTGCGCTCGCTTGCCGCCCTGGCGGGGCTGCCGCGGAGCCGGGTCGACGAGGTGCTCGCGCTCGTCGGGCTCGAGCAGGCAGCCGGCCGTCGGGTCGGAACCTATTCGACGGGCATGCGTCAGCGGCTCGGGCTCGCCTCGGCCTTGCTCGGCGACCCGCAGATCCTGGTTCTGGACGAGCCCCTGAACGGGCTCGATCCGCAAGGGATCCGCTGGCTGCGCACGTTCCTGCGCGAACACGCGGCGCGGCGGCAAGACCGTCCTGCTCTCGAGCCACGTCCTGAGCGAGGCCGCACAGACGGTCGACGACGTCGTCGTGATCCACAAGGGCCGGCTCGTGCGCCAAGGATCGATCGACGAGCTGGCGCAGCTTGGCAGCGCCGGCGTGCTCGCCAGCACCCCCACGCGCGAGCGCCTTGCGGCGGCCGTGCAGCGGGCCGGCGGCCGGGTCGAGTACCAGGACGGTGCCGGCTGGCTCCTGATCGAGGGTCTCGACGCGGCGCAGGTGGGTGAGCTCGCCCACGACGAGCGCGTCATCCTGCATGAGCTGGCGCCGCGCGGAAGCTCGCTCGAGGAAGTGTTTTTCACCCTGACCGAAGAGGAGGCAGCATGACCGCCCTGCTGAGAGGCGAGCTGATCAAGACCGTGACCACCCGTACTCTCTTCGGCTACTTGGCGATCGGGGTGGCGCTGGCGATCGCCAACGTCCTGATCTTCACCCTGTCGAAGGATCTGGTCACGGTGGCGGACAAGCAGGAGGCGATCGCGGGCCTCCCGATGTTGCTCATCCTGTTCGGGCTCGTGGGCGCCGCCGGCGAGTACCGCCACCGCACCGCTGCCCCGGCCGCGTTCGCGGCCGGCGGTCGCCGCGGGCGGCTGCTGCTCGCGCGGGCGGGTGCCTACGCCGTTACCGGCCTCGTGCTCGGGCGCGTTAACGGTGGCGGTCGCGCTGGCACTCGGCCTCCCGCTTCTGAGCGGCGAGCCGGGTCCGAGCCTCGGCTCCGGCAAGATCGCCGCCGTGGCCGCGGGAAGCATTCTCGGCGCGGGGCTGTGCGCGATCATGGGCGTTGCCGCCGGCGCGCTCGTCCGCAGCCAGGTCGCGGGCGTAGTCGGCGCGCTGATCGTGATGTTCGTCGCGACGCCCCTGCTCAACATCGCCGACGAGACCGCCGCTGAGCTCTCGCCGTTCGGCGCAGCGATCGTACTGGCCGGCGATCCCACGGCCGACACGCTCTCCTCAGGCGGAGCCGGACTGGTGCTCGCCGCCTGGACAGTGCCGCTCCTGCTCATGGCGATCGTCGTCGAGCGCCGGCGCGACCTGGCATGAGCGACCCGGCACGAGCGCGGCTCGACGAGCGCCGGCCGCGCGGCCGGCGCTCGTTCGCGTTCGACCTCGCGCTCGCGCTGCTCGCGACGGCGGCGGAGCTCGCGCTGGTGATCGGTGCTACGGGGACGCCGCGGGCGGCGGCGCTCGTGCTCGCGGTCGTCGCCGGCGCCGCGCTCGTCTTGCGTCGGACGGCGCCACTTGCCGTGCTTGCGACGACGGGCGCGGCGACGGTGGCGATCGTGGCGCTCGGTGACGATCCCGGCGGCGTGTCAGTGCTGATTGCGCTCTACACGACCGCCGCTCTCTGCGAGCGGCGGGTGTCGCTCGCGGCGCTCGTCGTGACGGCCGCGATCGCGGCGCCGGTCTCTGCCGTCACGGCGGACGCCCCGGACCGGGAGACCTCGGCCACGTTCGGCGCGATCATCGTCGTGGTGCTCATGGTCGGTATCTGGGGTCTTGGCGCCTACGCCCAGACGCAGCGGCGGTACCGGCGCGAGCTCCAGGAGCGCGCGGCCTCCGCCGAGCGCGAGCGCGAGCAGCTGGCCCGTATCGCCGTCCACGAGGAGCGCGCGTCGATCGCACGTGAGCTGCACGACATCGTCGCCCACTCGGTGAGCGTCATGCTCGTCGGCGTGCGCGGTGCGCGCGACGCGCTGCGCACCTCACCCGAGGTGGCCGAGGAAACGCTCGCCCGCGTCGAGCGAAGCGGCGAGCAGAGCCTGGCCGAGCTGCGGCGGATCCTCGCGCTGCTGCGAGAGCCCGCGCAGAGGGCGGAGTCACGCCCGCAGCCCTCACTCGCCGAGCTGGACGAGCTCGTTGCGAGCTACCGCGCCGCCGGACTGGCGGTACGGCTGGAGGTAATCGGAGAGCCGACGCCGCTTCCCGGCGGCGTCGAGCTCTCCCTCTACCGGATCGTGCAGGAGGCGCTCACGAACGCGCTCAAGCACGCCGACCCGACCACCGTCACGGTGACGCTCGGGTATCGCGACTCCCGCCTCGAGCTCGAGGTCGTGGACGACGGCACGACGGCCACACTCGGCGCGGCGACCGCGGGGCAGGGCCTCATCGGCATGCGCGAGCGCGTCGCCCTGCTCGGCGGGGAGCTCGAGACCGGGCCCCGGGAGGGCGGCGGCTTCCGGGTCGCGGCACGGCTGCCGGTGGGTGGTGACGCGTGAGCATCCGGCTCCTGATCGTCGACGACCAGGAGCTCGTCCGGACCGGCTTCCGCCTCTTCCTGGAGACGCAAGACGACCTGGAGGTCGTCGGCGAGGCAGGCGACGGCGCCGAGGCGATCGAGCGCGCGAAAGAGCTGCGCCCGGATGTCGTCCTGATGGACGTCCGCATGCCCGGGATGGACGGCGTCGAGGCGACGGCGCGGCTGACCGCCGCCGGGATCGAGCCGCGACCGCGCGTGCTCGTGCTGACGACGTTCGACCTCGACGAGTACGTCTTCGGCGCACTCCGGGCCGGCGCCGCCGGCTTCCTGCTCAAGGACGTCCCCCGCGAGCGCCTGCTGGAGGCGATCCGCGTCGTGCACGCCGGCGAAGCGCTGCTCTCGCCCTCGATCACGCGCCGGCTGATCGAGGACTTCGCCACCCGCACCGACCCACTCGAACCGCCGACGGCGGTGCTCGAACAGCTCACGCCGCGCGAGCGCGAGGTGCTCGTTCTGGTAGCACGCGGGCTGTCGAACAGCGAGATCGCGCAGCGGCTGGTCGTGACCGAGGCGACGGTCAAGAGCCACGTCGGCAGCGTCCTGCTGAAGCTCGACCTGCGCGACCGAGTACAGGCCGTCGTCTTCGCCTACGAGCACGGCATTGTCGCCGCCGGAGACCCCGGCTAGTTCGAGCGTCCTTCTTGCACTGACGTGCCCTGGCTAATCGGGCCAAGTAATCCATCCCGGGTGCGCACACAAGACGTGACGGCTGTCATACCGGATCGGTGACGGGCGGCTCTACCGGAGCCGCCCGCAGTCCGGAAGATGAAGGGCGGGCAGATGACACGGGAGCGCATGACTCGCGCACGACCCTCCCGACCACAACTACGCATGACAAGGAGAGAACATGACTGATCGCACTCGACGTCGAATTGGCGCGGTTGTCCTTGCACCAACCGCGGCGCTCATCGCCTGGGCGTGCATGCGACTCGCCGGGATCGACCTCGTCGTCTCTGAAGGGGACGGCACCGTCGGCGCCGCCGACGTCGTCGTGGCGGCGCTGCTGGGCGCGTTGGCCGGATGGTTCGTGGTGCGACTCCTCGAGCGTCACAGCCGCCGCCCGTGGTTCTGGTGGCCGGCTCTCGGGTCGACCGCGCTGGCCGTCTCGACCATCGGCCCGGCGTACCTTGCCGACTCGACGACTGCGATCGCACTGACGGCACTGCATTTTGTGACAGCGATCATCGTGATCGGCGGCTTCGCTAGGACCCTGCCGGCGTGCCGCGACTGTGGCGCGCGCATGTGCCGCTGTCTACCGCGCAGCGATCCTGCACGATGATCTCGTGATCGGGCTCGACGGCGATCGGGCTAGTCGGCTGCGGAGGCGCCTCGCCCGGCTCCGCGCCGGCCAGCTGCTCGGCCTGCTCTTCCTGATCGGTCCGCTCGCCGATCTCACCGACTCCTCGCAGTCGCCGGCGCGGGTCGCCGCGATCCTGATCACGCTCGCCGCCTTCGTCGCCCTCTACGTCGTGCTGCTGCCGCCGATCCGGTCGCTCGCGCGCCGGGGAGCACGCGTGATAGGAGGCGCGCTTGCGCTCTTGGCGGCGCTTGCGGCACTCACGCTGGCGCTCGGGGCTCCGCGCTCGTTCGCGCTGCTCTTCGTCTACGTCGTCGCCGTGGCGGGGATGGCGCTGCCGCTTGTCGCAGCGTTGCCCGTGATCGCTGCAGCCGCCGCGGCGGTGGGCGTGGGACTTGCGGCCGCCGGCTCCGACGGCTCGACGGTCGCCGCTTGGACGCTGACGGTCCTCGGCGTTGGCGCGTTGACGGCGGCACTCGGGAGCACGACACGGGCAAACAGCGAACTGCGCGAGCTGCGGGACGAGCTTGCCCGAACCGCCGTCACCGAGGAGCGCCTACGGATCGCCCGCGACCTGCACGACCTACTCGGGCACACGCTCTCCCTGATCGCGCTCAAGAGCGAGCTGGCAACGAGGCTCGTCGAGAGCGATCCACGTCGCGCGCAGGCGGAGCTGATCGAGGTGCAGCGCGTCACTCGGCAGGCGCTCGCCGAAGTGCGCGAGGCCGTGCAGGGGTACCGCCGACTCGCCTTCGCCGACGCGCTCGAGAGCGCTCGCGTGACACTCGCGGCTGCTGGAATCGACTGCCGTGTCGACGGTGTCGCTTCGGGCCTCCCGACCAAGATCGAGAGCGTGCTTGCTTGGGCCGTTCGCGAGGCGACGACGAACGTCGTCCGCCACAGCGACGCCCGAACGTGCGCGATCACGCTCTCCATCGACGCCCACAGCGTCGCGCTGCAGGTCGAGGACGACGGGGCGGCCGCGCCCACGGGCAACGATGACGGCGCCGGCCTGGCGGGGCTCGCGGAACGGGCGCGCAGCCTCCACGGCACACTCGAGGCCGCTGCGCGACCGGAGGGCGGCTTCCGCCTCCGGCTCACACTTCCCCTCGGAGCGACATGATCCGCGTCCTGATTGCCGAGGACCAGGCAATGGTGCGCGGTGCCCTCGCCAGCCTGCTCTCGCTCGAGGACGACATCCAGGTCGTCGGCCAGCTCGAGCGCGGAGACCAGGTGCTTGCGGTGGCCCGAGCCCACCACCCGGACGTCGCCCTCCTCGACATCGAGATGCCGGGCCTGGACGGCATCTCCGTCGCCGCCGAGCTCGCCCGCGAGCTGCCCCAGACGAGAACGCTGATCCTGACCACCTTCGGCCGCCCCGGCTACCTCCGCCGGGCGATCGAGAGCGGCGCCGGCGGCTTCCTGCTCAAGGACGCCCCCGCCGACCAGCTGGCCGACGCGATCCGCGAGATCAACGCCGGACGACGGGTGATCGACCCCGGTCTCGCCGCCGACGCGATCGCCGACGGCGTCAGCCCCCTCACCGAGCGCGAGCGCGACGTCCTCGCCGCCGCGACGACTCACGCGACCGCCGCCGAGATCGCTGCCCAGCTGTACCTGTCGGAAGGGACGGTGCGGAACTACCTCAGCGCGGCGATCCGCAAGCTCGGCGCCCGCAACCGCGGCGAGGCCGTCGCCATCGCCCGGGACAAGGGGTGGCTATAGCGGGTCGCAGGGAATGCGTGCCGATGAGTTTTCGACGCGGGAGCGGTCGTAGTGTCATGACGACGACGCACATGCTCGAAACCGCCGGGGCCGAGATCGCCTACGACGTGCGTGGCCCGCTGCCCACCGCCGACGGACGCCCACCGCTGTTCATGATTGGTCAGCCGATGGACGCGAGCGGCTTCGACACGTTGGCGTCGCACTTCCCGGACCGGACCGTGGTCACCTACGACCCGCGCGGCCTCGGCCGCAGCGTCCGCAAGGACGGTCGGGTCGACCACGCGCCCACGGTCCAGGCGGACGACGTTCATGCCGTCATCGAGGCGCTCGGAGCCGGCCCCGTCGAGATGCTCGCGAGCAGTGGCGGCGCGGTGACCGCGCTCGCGCTCGTGGCGGCCTATCCCGACGACGTGACAACCCTGGTGGCCCACGAGCCGCCACTCATCCCGGTGCTCCCCGACGCCGCTTCGGCCGAGCGCGCCCGCGCCGCTGTTCGCGACGCGTACGCGGGCAAGGGGTCGGGCGCCGGGATGGCGGCCTTCATCGCGATGACGTCGTGGCGAGGCGAGTTCACCGACGAGTACTTCGCGCAGGCTGCGCCGGATCCCGCCCGCTTCGAGATGCCGGCCGAGGACGACGGCTCCCGCGAGGACCCGCTGCTGTCCGACCGATCCTGGGCAGTCAGCAGCTACCGCCCCGACCTCGACGCGCTGGCCGCGGCGCCGACGCGCCTCGTGATCGCCGTGGGCGAGGAGTCGCTGGACACGTTCACCGGACGGACAGCGGTGGCCACCGCCGGGCTGCTCGGTCAGCAGGCGACCGTGTTCCCTTCCCACCACGGCGGCTTCCTCGGCGGCGAGTTCGGATACGCCGGCCAACCCGAAGCCTTCGCGCGCAAACTGCGCGAGGTGCTGGACCTCGACTGACCGCCGCCCTCTGCGCGAGCCTGTCTTCAACGAGGCGCTGCAACTCGGGATCGTCATGCGCGATCTCGAGGCGCGATGCGGAGGTACGTCGACGACTACGGGATCGGCCCGTGGGAGGTCTACGATTTCGACGCCGACAAAGCACTTCAGCGGCACCGGGGGCGACCACCCGCAGACGTGAGGTCATCGCGTTCAGCGACGGGTCCTCTCGAGAATCTGTTTCAGCGTCGTGAAGTTGGCCTCTACGCCCTTCTTGACCGCGTGCCGGGCAAGCTGAGGCAGGAGGGCGGCGGGACCGGACAGCTCGACCTCCGCGTCGAGGTGCACGACGGTCTCGTCGTGTTCGGCGGAGAACCGGTAGCGGTAGAGGAAGGGCGTCGAGCCCGCCGTCGTCCGGATCACGAACTCGCTTGGCCACTCGCTCGCGACCACCTCGAGCTCGTTGACCGCGCGGCCGGTCGGGAGCTCCCGCTCCATCACGTACGTCGAAGCGACGCCATTCTCGCGGGCTGACGTCTGGCGCACACTCCGAACCGCCGAGTTCCAGCGTGGGAAGTTGCGCGGATTGGAGACATAGGGGAAGACGTCCTCGATCGGACGGTCGATGCGCGCGCTCGTCTGGAAAGCGATCACGCCGCCACCTGCCTCCGCACCGGATGTACGGGACGCCGTTCGGCGAGGCGGGCGCCCGTCCCCGGGTCGTGCGCCACGAGGTAGACGGTCGGGTTCTCCGCGGCGAAGGCTTGAATCCGCTGGTGTGTGAGCCGTTCCGCCTCCTCGTCGGCACCGACGCCATCGGCCTTCCCGAGGAGCATGAGCTCCTGCGTATAGGAGCTGTCGCCGGCGAGGAAGACGGTGTGGTCGCCGTCGTCGACTAGGACGCCGATTTGGCCGGGGGTGTGTCCGGGAAGCGGTACGAGCGTGACGTCGCCGGCTTCGGTCAGGCGCAGGCTCTGCGGAAACGGCCCGAACGGCTCCGGCTGGAGCTCGATCGTGGTGGGCCTGAACCAGGCCGGCCACTGCTTGTTCGCGACGTAGCCGCGGAGGCGGCCGCGCAGGCCCGAGCCGTACTCGAGCTCGGCCCGCATGACGAGGATCTCGGTGTCGGGGAAGTGGTGCAGCCCGCCGGCGTGGTCCGTGTGCAGGTGGGTCATCGCGACCCAGCGGACGTCGCCCGGCTGGATGCCGAGCCGCTCGAGCTGGGGACCGATCTCCTGCTCGGGCTCGACCCGCTCGCGAAAGGCGCGCAGGCCCGGGTGCCAGCCGGCGAAGTAGCCGGGCTGGGAGGCGCGAGCGTCTTCGCCGGTGTCGACGACGATCACGCCCTCTGCGTGCTCGATCGCGAAGGCGTAGATCGGAAGCGGCTCCGTCCACTCGCGGTCGACGATCGCATGGAGCAGGCGCCGCCTGCCGTGGCCGACGCCCTCCCGCCATGCGGTTGTTAGGGCGACCGTTCCTGTCTGGATTGCGTGGATCTTCATCGTGGTTGCTCCTTTCGCTTTCTCGTGGATCTGGCCTGTTTGGGCTCATCCGGTGCGAAGCCGCGCAGAATCACGTCGGCGACACCCTCGGCGAGTTGCTCGTCAAGCGGGCCGCCCGTGACGAGCAGCCGGTAGAAGAGCGGCCCGCCGAGCACGTCGAGCGCCAGCTCGAGGTCGAGGTCAGGACGCAGGTCGCCGCGCTCAACGCCGCGCCGCAGCACCTCGCTCAAGGCCGACCGGCGGCCGACGAGGAACCCGTGCCTGACCGCATGCGCGAACTCTGGCTGCTCGGCCATGGCCCCGATCAGGTTGGGCATGAGCCGCGCCGGCAGCCCGCTGCGGTAGAGCTCGACAGCCTCCCGCATCAGAACGAGCAGATCCCCTCGCGTCGAGCCGGTGTCGGGGAGGCTGATCTCATCATCTACGAGCGCGGCGACCGCCGCCGTGACCAGTGCATCCTTCGAGCGGTAGCGGCGGTAGATGGCGCCCTTGCCGACCCCGGCCCGGGCGGCAACGTCCCCGGTGCGGAAGGCGTGGACGCCGCGCTCGGCGATCAGCTCGAGCGTCGTGTCCAGGATCGCGCGGTCGGCGCGGGCGTCCCTCGGCCGTCCCATCTGGCGCCCTCTGCATCTCCCTGCATCACTTCTCCTTGTAGAACTGACGCGTACCGGAACTCACTCTAGCACACTTTCGGTACGCGCAGGTTCCGTAAGTGAGGCGCAATCGCAATTGGACTTGCGCACCCAGATCTATACTCGGTATACTACCCAGTATGATCACCAACCGGAGCCATTCATGAGCGTTCCTCACGCCCTCCTTGCCCTGCTGAGCGAAGGGCCGAAGTACGGCCTGCGGCTGCAGAACGAGTTCGAGTCGCGGACGGGCGAGGTCTGGCCGCTCAACGTCGGGCAGGTCTACACGACCCTCCAGCGGCTCGAGCGCGACGGGCTCGTCGAGACCGACGACGGGGAAGGCGAGCGCTCGCGGAAGCGGTACCGGATCACGTCCGCCGGCGCCCACGAGCTCGCCGACTGGCTTCGCACGCCGCCCGAGCTCGTGCCTCCCCCGCGCGACGAGCTCGTGATCAAGGTGCTCGTCGCCCTGCAGGTCCCGGGGACCGACGTCCACGAGATCCTGCAGGTGCACCGCCGGCACGTGATCGAGGTCATGCAGCGCTACACCCAGGTCAAGGCGGCGGCCGGGAGGACGACGTCGCGCTGGCGCTCGTCGCCGATGCCGAGCTCTTCCGGCTCGAAGCGATCGTCCGCTGGCTCGATGCCGCCGACGTCCGCTTGAAGCAGCGGCCGTCCCTCGCGCCGGCCGCGGTGGCCGACATGCCGCTCGAACCAACTCACCCGATGGAGGTCTCGCAATGACCAGCGCACTCGAACTGCGCCAGGTTTCGAAGGTCTACGGCTCCGGGCCGACCGAGGTGCGCGCGCTGCGCGACGTCGACCTCTCGGTCGAGCGCGGCGAGCTCGTCGCGATCATGGGCCCGAGCGGCTCCGGCAAGAGCACGCTCTTGACGATCGCCGGCAGCCTCGAGCAGGCGACGAGCGGCCAGGTGCTCGTCGACGGGGTCGACCTCGCGAACGTCTCGCGCTCGGACCAGGCGCGGATGCGACGCCGGTCGATCGGCTACGTCTTCCAGGACTTCAACCTGCTCCCCGGGCTGACGGCGGTCGAGAACGTCACCCTGCCCCTCGAGCTCGACGGCATCCGCGCCAAGGCCGCGCGCGCGACGGGCCTCGAGGCGATGGAGGAGCTCGACGTCGCAGACCTCGCCGATCGCTACCCCGACGAGCTGTCGGGAGGCGAGCGCCAGCGCGTCGCGATCGCCCGGGCGATCGTCGGCGAGCGCGGGTTGCTGCTCGCCGACGAGCCGACCGGCGCGCTCGACTCCGTGAACGGCGAGGCGGTCATGCGCCTGCTGCGCGCCGCCACGCAGCGAGGCGTCGCCGGTGTCGTCGTGACCCACGAGGCGCACCTCGCCTCCTGGGCCGACCGCGTCGTGTTCCTGCGCGACGGCCACGTCGTCGACCAGACCGACGCGCCGCCCGGCCCGGAGTCGCTGCTCGCGGCAGCTGACCGGCGATGACGACGCTCGCTCACCGCTCTGCGCTGCGCGGGCCGAGCGAACGGCGGCGTTGCCGCCCGCCGCGCGGTCGTCCGCTGGGCCTGGCGCATGTTCCGCCGCGAGTGGCGCCAGCAGATCCTGGTGGTCGCGCTCCTGACGGTCGCGGTCGCGGCCGCGATCGGCAGCATCATCCTCGTCTACAACACGAGCCCTGCGTTCGACGGCGAGTTCGGCTCGGCCAGCGGGCTGCTCATGTTCGACGGCTCCGATCCGCAGGCGCTCGAGGCAGCCCTGGCGTCGGCCGAGGAGTCGTTCGGGACGACGGACGTCATCGGCCACCGCAAGGTGCCCGTGCCCGGCGGCGTCGAGACGGTGGACTTCCGCTCGCAGGACCCGGATGGGCCCTACGGCGGCGATCTCCTCGCGCTCCGCAGTGGCAGCTACCCGGCCGGGCCCGGCCAGGTCGCCCTCACCGAGGGTGTGGCCGAGCTCCTAAACGTGGAGCTGGGGGCGACGCTCGATCTCGACGGGCGGCGTCGGACCGTCGTCGGCATCGTCGAGAACCCACTCGATCTCAGTGACGAGTTCGCTCTCGTCTCCCCTTCGTCAGCCGGGGCGCCGCAGAACGTCACCGTTCTGGTCGACGCGAGCGAACAGGAGCTCCGCGCCTTCGCAGAGTCCTTGCCCGGGAACGGCCGTTCGGGCCTCACGGGAACGGGGAGCCGCGGCGAGATCGAGGCCGCAGACTCGTTCGCACTGTTCTCCGTCGCCACCGTCTTCCTGCTCCTGGCCTCGCTCGTTGCCGCCGCGGGCTTCGCTGTCGTCGCGCAGCGTCGGCTCCGCCAGCTCGGCATGCTCGCGGCAATCGGGGCTACTCAGAAGCATCTCCGGCTCGTGCTGCTGACGAACGGCGCCGTCGTCGGAGTGATCGCCGCGATCCTCGGCACGATCGCGGGCGGCGCGCTCTGGGTCATCTTCGCGCCGACTCTCGAATCCGCGATGGGCCATCGCATCGACCGGCTCAGCCTCCCGTGGACGCTGCTCGCGATGGTCGTCCTCCTCGCCATCCTCGGGGCTACCGCAGCCGCCTGGTGGCCAGGGCGAACGGTCGCCCGCCTCCCCACCCTGCTCGCGCTTTCAGGGCGTCCGCCTCAGCCGAGGCCCGCACGCCACTCGGCGATCGCGGCCGCGGCGCTGATCACGGTCGGTATCGGCTGTCTCGCACTGTCCGACCGAGACCGAGTGCCGCTCATCATCGCCGGGATCGTGGCGACGATCCTCGGCATGTTGCTCCTGGGCCCGCTCGCGATCCGCATCTTCTCCGGAGCCGCCGGACACGCCCCGATCGGCACGCGCCTGGCGCTGCGTGACCTCGCCCGCTACCAGGCCCGGTCCGGGGCGGCATTCGCCGCGGTCACCCTCGCCCTCGGCATCGCAGCAGCGGTGACAGTCACCGCGGCAGCCGAGGAGAAGAAGGATGACGACCGGATGGCCGCCGAGCTCCCCAACCTGTCCGACCGCCAAATCCGGGTGTACACGGGCCCGACGCGAGAGCCGGAGCTCATCCCGCTCCCGCTCCAAACGCCCGCCCAGCTCGCACGGAGCGCTGCGCGCGTCCGCCAAATCGCCGCCGGTCTCGGTCAGGCGGCCGTGATCCCGCTCCGGAAGGTCGTCCAACCCGGCGAACGGCCCATCGTCACCTTCGAAGGCGACCGGGCCCTCGTCGCCGTCGGTTTCTCGAAGCAGACCGGCCCGAAGGGCTGGACCCGGGGATCGGGTGTCTACGTCGCCACGCCCGCCCTGCTCAGGTACCTCGGGATCGACCCCGCCACGGTCGACCCGAGCGCGGACTTCCTGGCCGACGCGACCGTTCCCATCGACGAGCTCGTCATCCTGGACATCGAGGCGGAGGGAGGCGAATCCGCCGTCACGAACGTCCAGAGGATCGACAGCCTGGAGGTCCTCGGCGCTCGGGGAGGGGGACACCGGCCGCGTGCCGTCCTCCTTCGTCACCCTCAACGGTCTGCGCCGCCACGGCTGGAAGCAGGTCCCGAACGGCTGGCTCATCGAGTCGAGCAGCCCTCTGACGAGCGAACAGATCGCCACCGCCCGCGAGCTCGCCGCCGAGGCCGGCCTCGAGATCGAGACACAGCACGAGCGCACCTCCCTCGCCACGCCCATCGCGATCGCGACCGCCGCAGGCGCCCTCCTCGCGCTCGCGATCCTCGCCATGACCGTCGGGCTGATCCGCAGCGAGAGCGCCGGTGACCTCCGCACCCTGACCGCGACCGGAGCCACGGGCAGGACCCGCCGGACGCTGACGGCCGCCACCGCCGGCGCGCTCGCCCTTCTCGGCGCGCTCCTCGGCGTCGCCGGCGCCTATCTCGCGCTCGCAGCGACGTACCACGACGACCTCGGCTATCTCGGTCGGGTGCCGGTGCTCCCCCTCGTCCTGATCGTCGTCGGCGTCCCCCTGGCGGCTGCCGCGGCCGGCTGGCTCCTCGCCGGCCGCGAGCCGCCCGCCATCGCCCGGCCTGCCATCGAGTGATGCGGCGGGCCGCGATCGTGCTCCTGGTGCTCGCTGCGTTGGCGGCTACGGTCGTTGCGTGCGGCGGCGACGACAATTCGGGCGCGGCCGGGTCCACGGAGCCGACCAAGGTCAACGACGAAAAGCTGGTCGACTGGGTCGAGGCTGATCGAGGGCACATCGGTCGAGGACGTGCACTGCCAGAAGTGCCGCGTCGGTTGAGCGGCCTCGCCACCGCGGCTGTTGTCAGCGAGCCACAGTCTGCAGACACAGAACGGACACGTCGGAAACGACACGCGCGACCGTCGCCCCTGCGTCGTGGAGACAGCGGCAGTATCCATTGGATCGTTACCAGCCACGCCTTATATAAGCGTACCATGATATACTCGCGCCTCGTGCATGCGTTCGACGTCCTCGGCGATCCCGTCCGCAGACGCATTCTCGAGCTGCTCGCGACCGGTGAGCAATCCTCGGGCGCGATCACCGAGATCATCCGATCCGAGTTCGGGATCTCCCAGCCCGCGGTCTCCCAGCACCTCCGCGTCCTGCGCGAAGCGGGGTTCGCGACAGTACGCCCCGAGGGCGCCCGTCGGCTCTACGCCGTCAACCCGGAGCCGCTGCGCGACGTCGACGCCTGGCTCAACCACTTCCGCGCGTTCTGGACCCCGCACCTGGACGCGCTCGCCACCGAGATCGCCCGCGGGCGCCGCCAACGCCGGCTCCGCACCACTCCCGAGGAGAGGAGCAGCCCATGATCGACGTCGTCCATCAGATCAGCAGCGTCGACCGCCAAGTCGGCCGCCGAACGCTGGAGGCCGGCGAGGCCCGCACCATCACCGTCTCGCGCGTGTACGACGCGCCGCCCGACGATCTCTGGGACGCCTGCACCAACCCCGAGCGCGTCTCCCGCTGGTTCCTCCCGGTCTCCGGCGACCTGCGGCCGGGCGGCCGCTACGAGTTCGAGGGCAACGCGTCCGGCACAATCGAGCGCTGCGAGCCGCCCAACAGCCTGGCCGCGACCTGGGAGTACGGCGGCCAGACCTCGTGGATCGAACTGCGCCTCACGCGCGAGCCCGATGGCGGTACGCGGTTCGCGCTCGAGCACCTCGCCCACGTCGACGACGAGTTCTGGGCCCAGTTCGGCCCGGGCGCCGTGGGCGTCGGCTGGGACCAGGCCGTCCTCGGCCTGACTCTGTACCTGACCAGCCCAGCCGATCTGCCCGAGCGCGAGGCCGTCGAGGCCTGGCAGACATCCGATGAGGGCCGTCGGTTCACGAGCCTCTCCAGCGAGCGCTGGGCCAAGGCCAGCATCGCCGCAGGCACCGACGCAACAGAGGCGCAGGCAGCCGCAGCGCGCACGACAGACTTCTACAGCGGCGAGCCGGCCGCGTGATCCACCGTTCACGCGTCGCGAGACGCCTCGCGTTCGATCACCTCAAGGTCGCGGGCGATGAGTTTGCGCCACCCCCGAACGGTCCTAGAACAAGCTCACCGGAAGGAGGTCCACATGACGTCACTTGCCCGCGTCCAGAACTTCTCCATCTCGCTCGACGGCTTCGGCACCGGCGAAGGTCAGAGCCACGACGCACATTTCGGTCACGCCGGGGATCGGCTGCACCAATGGATGTTCGCCACCCGGTGGTGGGAGCCCGGCGGTAGCGGCGGCGTCGACGACGCCTTCGCCCAGCAGTTCGGTTCGGGGGTCGGCGCCGAGATCATGGGTGCCGGGAAGTTCGGCCACCCCGGATGGCACGAGGACCCGGAGTGGAAGGGCGCGTGGGGTCCCAACCCGCCGTTCCACACTCCGGTCTTCGTCCTCACCCATCACCCGCGCCCGTCCATCGAGATGGAGGGCGGCACGACGTTTCACTTCATCGACGTGTCGCCTGACGAGGCGCTCGAGAGTGCCCGCGAGGCTGCGGACGGCCAGGACGTACGCATCGGCGGGGGTCCCACCGTGATCCGCGACTTCCTTGCCGCCGGGCTCATCGACCACTTGCACATCGTGGTGGTCCCGATCCTGCTCGGCCGAGGCGTACGCCTCTGGGACGGACTGGAGGGCATCGAGAAGGACTACCAGGTCGAGGCCACCTCCTCGCCCAGCGGAGTCACGCATGTGACGTTCACCCGCGCGGGTGTCTGAACCGCCTCGGTCGAGAACCCGGGGCGCCGGGGTAGGGCTTAGCTCGGCCCCCGACCCAGGCCCCATCGCCAGGACCAGCCGAGCGAGTGGGTACCCGGCGTTCGCCGACCCTCCGAGTCGGGGTCGCAACGGATCGCTGATGGATAAGCCCATCCGGACGGCGTGTCAGACGGGTGTAGATCATGGCGAGGCTCTGCCGACGCGTGAGGCAGGAAGTCTTCCTGATCTGATTCGCGGTGGTACAGGGTGCTGGGCTGGCTCGGCTGGAGGACGTGGAGCTTGAAGCCGACCTGCGAGTGCTGCTGCACCTCGAGCTCCGGCCGCTCGTTCACGAGGCGGCCGTCGGCCTCGAAGGCACAGCGCGCGCCAAAGACGTCGCTGCGCATCCACGCGGCGTCGCGGACGTGGAGCACGAACCAGCCGTCGCCCTGCGGACGAGCCCTCGTCCGTGTCGGCGAGGCGTGCTTTCTCAGCCACGCCCGCAGCGTACTCGGCTGCCATGCCGGAGCACTCACGCCACGACGACTGTTGCCCAGGCCCGCTCGTGGCGACGACGCATTTGGCTCGATCTGCGACCCTGCGGGATGGATGACGTGGCTGTCGCGGAGACCCAGAGCCCGGCATCCGGCGATCTTCGAGGCTTCGCGGGTTCGGCGCAAGAGGCCGAAACGGACTCGTCGGAGCCGACCAGGTTGCCTTCCATGTTCCAGCGGCCGACGAGGCGGTCGAGCGCCTCAGCGCGGGATTTGGGGCTCGGCCGTCCGCACCGGCGCGCCTTGCAGCGAGAAATCGTACGAGTACCCCGTGCGTTATCCTGATGTGACGGGTTTTGCGAGGAGGTGCGTCGCGTTGACTGCACTCTTGGTCGTTGCGTTCATCGTCTTGATCGGGCCGCTCGCTGTTCGTTATGGCGTTGACTCCCGTGTCGACGATCGGCGCGACGGTTGGCCGAGAACACGCCGATGACGCAGGGTCACACGGCTCCGTTGAGAGCTTCGGGTAGCCGTCTCCCCCTGAGCGCCGGCTACCGAGCCGCGTCAGGAGATCTGTGGCGCGGCCGGTTAGCAAATTGGTCAGCCTCGCCCGGCGTACGGTCGAGCCGCTCCATTCCCGGTGCGCCGTCCGCCGGGCCGCCGCCGAGAAGTGCGACGACGAGCGCCATGTCGATCGCCGGACACCGTCGCTCCTCGGACTCCGTCCGTCTCGTGCGATTTCGGTTCTTCAGCCATCGGTGTTCTCGGTCAGCGTGGCATGCGAGCGACGAGCCGTTGGGCGGATATCCCACGCTCACGCCTACGGGTGACCGCACCGGGGAGGCTGATCGTCGTCGTGACCATGTGTGCACTTCCTCGGATACGGGAGACGGAACATGAACCCACGCCCATTCCCATACGGCATCCGACTTGTCCAGCTCGAAGGCCGTCGGCGCGAGGCACTCGAACGAAGCCTCTTGGAACAAGCCCGTCGTCGCAACGGCTTCACCCACACCTCAAGCTCGAGTTACGACACGGTCAATCGCCTCACACGTTGCGACAAACCTGGATAGGAGGTAGAACGCGCGGCCTGAACCGAGGCGTAGAACGCAGGGTGGCGAGCTGGCTCTCACCGCCGGTCAGGCGTAGCTCGTTTCAGCTCCATGGTGAGTCGGGAACTGTTCGCACGTATCCAGACGTTGCCAATCGGCACGGGCGGTCGAAGGCATACAGAGCTACGCTCACCTCGATCGCGTCGTCATGAGGACACGATCCCCTCGTCTCCTCGTGGATGCGCGCGAT
>CAVTSN010000014.1:0-65739 GCA_963737455.1 uncultured Gaiellaceae bacterium
GAGGCCGAGCAGCTCTGCGACCGGCTCGTCGTGATGGATCACGGCTCGATCGTCGCCGAGGGCTCCCCGTGGGAGCTGATCCAGCGCTACTCGACGCGCGAGGTCGTCGAGGTCCGCTTTGAGGACGAGCGCCCGCAGAACGGCGTCTTCGAGGGCGCCGCGGAACGGATCGAGGAGCTCCCGGACCGGGTGCTGCTCTACACGCGCGACGGCGACGCGACCGCCTCCGCGATCGGGGAGCGAGGGCTACCGCCGCATTCGACGCTGATCCGCCGGAGCACGCTCGAGGACGTCTTCCTGCACCTGACCGGCCGCACGCTCGTCGACTGACGTGGAGAGCGTTCTCCAGCCGCTGCGCGCCTACGAGCACTGGCTCGCGCAGTACAAGCGGGTCTGGCGCGGGACGATCGGGACGAGTCTCGTCAACCCGATCCTCTACGTCACCGCGCTCGGGGTCGGCCTCGGCACGATCGTCGACCAGACGCAGAACACACCGGGCGGCGTGCCCTACCTGGACTACGTTGCGCCCGGACTGCTCGCCGCCGCGGCGATGCAGACCGCCACGATCGAGTCGAGCTGGCCGGTGATGGGCGCGATCAAGTGGACCCGCGTCTACCACGCGATGATCGCGACGCCGCTGACCGAGCGGGATGTTTTCGTCGGCCACCAGCTCTTCGTGATCACGCGCGTCTTCACCTCGGCCGCCGCCTACCTCGCGGTCATCGCCGCCTTCGGCGCCGTCGCGTCTTGGTGGGGCATCCTCACCGTCCCGGTCGCGGTCCTGATCGGCACCGCTTTCTCGATGCCGATGGCGGCGCTCGCCGCCGCCATCGAGGACGACCGGACGTTCGTGACGATCTTCCGCTTCCTGATCGTGCCGATGTTCCTCTTCTCGGGCACGTTCTTCCCGATCTCGCAGCTCCCGCTCGCGTTCGAGCTGGCTGCGTACGTGACCCCGATCTGGCACGGCGTCGAGCTGTGCCGGATGCTGACGCTCGGCACGATCGAGCTCGGCGTAGCGGTCGGCCACACCGCCTACCTGCTGGCCTGGACGCTCGTCGGCTTCGAGCTGGCGCGCCGCTCCTACCGTCGGAGGCTGCTCGGATGACGTCGATGGTCCTCCGCGCGCTCGAGCTGCCCGGCGGCCGCGGCATCCATCTCTTCGAGCGGAACGTGATGAGCCACCGGCGCACGTGGCCGATCATCGTCTCCGGCTTCTTCGAGCCGCTCTTCTACCTGCTCTCGCTCGGCTACGGCCTCGGCGGCTACGTCGGCGACGTGGTCATCGACGGCCAGACGATCGAGTACGCAGCGTTCGTCGCGCCGGCGCTGCTCGCCGCGTCGGCCTTCAACGGCGCCTTCTACGACGCGACGAACATCTTCTGGAAGCTGCGCTATCAGAAGGTCTACGACGCCGTGCTGGCGACGCCGCTCGGGCCGAAGGACATCGCCTCCGGCGAGACCGCGTTCGCGCTCTTCCGCGGGCTCATCTACGCGGTCGGCTTCTTCACCGTGATCGCCGCGCTCGGCCTGCTCGAGTCGTGGTGGGCGCTGCTGGCGGTTCCGGCGACCGTCTTCATCGGCTTCGCGTTCGCCGGCGCCGGCATCGCCGCGGTCACCTACATGCGCAGCTGGCAGGACTTCGACATCCTCAACCTCGCGATCCTGCCGATGTTCCTCTTCTCGGCGACGTTCTTCCCGCTCTCGACCTACCCCGACTGGCTCGAGTGGGTGATCCGCGCGACGCCGCTCTACAACGGCGTCGAGCTCCTGCGGGCGCTCACGACCGGGTCGGTCGGCCCTGATCAGCTCGTCAATGTCGCCTATCTGAGCGTGCTCGGCCTCGTCGGCATGTGGATCGCGAGCCGCCGGGTCGAAAAACTCCTGCTGACGTAGGCGCAAGTTTTCGGTCGGCGTTGTGTCTTTCTGTGCATGACGTCTGCGGGCAGGCTGCGGCCGGTCGAGGCGGTGCTGTGCCTCGAATGCGGCAGGGAATACGCAAAACCGAACGGTCGGGGAACGCTGACCACGAATCCCGGGTGCCCCGACTGCGGGTACCTCGGCTGGCTGCCGAGCCCGACGCCGATCACGGCAGCGTTGCCGCGTCTCCGCTCCGTCGGGGATCCCCGGCTGCACCTTTCCTCCCGATCAGGCTGACGCCGCCGAAGTAGTGGTGCAGGCCGGGCCAGCGCCGGACATCCAGCCCTGACCGCATCAGCTCGTCGAGCGCGCGCTCGTCGACGCCGGGCTCCGCGTTGACGACGTCGCCGGCGCGGTGGAAGCGCGGCCGCTCGACAGCAGCGACCGGGCCGAGCTCCTCGTCCAGGATCCCCGCGACCACGCCGACGAGCGCGGTCCGGAGCCGGGTGCCGCCCGCGGAGCCGATCGCCAGCTCGAGCCCGCCGTCGAACACCAGCGTCGGCGCCATCATGCTTCCCATTCGCGCTCCCGGACGGAGCGGCGCTCGCACGAGGTCGACCTCGCCGAGCATGCTGTTCAGCTGCATGTCGAGCCCGGGGAGGAAGTCGCCTGTGCCCAGGCCGAGGCTCGACGTCAGCACGCAGACGCCGCCGTCGGCGTCGGCGGTCACGAGGTTCGTCGTGTGGCCGTCCGCCTCGCCCTCGGCGAGCGCGTCGAGCAGCGCATGCACGCGCGCCGTCGCGTCCAGACCGCGCAGGCGCGGCAGGCGCACGAGTGTCTCCGGCACGCCCGAGAGACCTGCGCGCGTGAGCACGCGCCGCCCGAGCCACCTCACCTCGGCCGGCGTCTCCCAGCGCGCCTCGTATTGCGCCAGGTCGGCAGCCGTCACCGGCACACCCTCGACCGCCGTCAGCAGCTCGGCCACGGAGCCCTCGTAGAAGGTGTCGGCACCCTCGTCGGCGAGCAGTTCGAACGCAGTCGCGAGCCCGGGCTGCTCGAGCGTTTCGCCCGTCTCGAGCAACCGACCCTCCGGCGCGTAGATCCGCTCGCCGTCGGGCTGCATCGTGTAGACGGGGCCGAGCATGGCCAGGCAGGCGGCGTGCGCGGCCGGCATCGTCACGCCCTCGCGGGCCAGCCGCAACGCCGGCTCGACGAGCCGCGGCCAGGCGAGCCGGCCGAAGCGGCGGTGCAGCGCCCCGAGCCCCCGCGGGAGGCCCGGGACGGCGCACGTGCCCGGTCCGACGGCGTAGTGGACGAGCTCCTCGCCGAACGGGACCCTCAGCTCGACCGGTGCCGCGCCCGCACCGGAGGGGACGTCGACGAAGCAGTCGAGGTTCCATGCCGCCTCGCCGTCGAAGTAGACCGCGTGCCCGCCGCCGAGCAGCCCGGTCATCAGGGTCTCCGCGACACACGAGGCGAGGGAGGCCGCGACGGCGGCGTCCGCGGCCGACCCGCCTTCCTCGAGAATCTCGATCCCGGCCGCCACGGTGGCGGGGTGGCCGGCTGCAACCCCCGCTGCAACCCCGTCTTGAACCATGGGTTGCTACCCTAGTCGCGACCGAGATCTCGGCCGGCCGTGTCTTCCTTCACGCCGCGCGGGGACTCCGGAGACATCGACAGAAGGAGGCCACATGGCCCTCACCAAGGAAGTCAAGCAGGAGCTGATCGGGAAGCATGGCCGTAACGAGGCCGACACCGGCTCCCCCGAGGTTCAGATCGCGATGCTGACGCAGCGGATCAACGACCTCACCGAGCACCTGCGCACGCATGCGAAGGACCACTACTCCCGGCGCGGCCTCTTGAAGCTCGTCGGCCGGCGGCGGCGGTTCCTGAACTACATGCAGAAGCACGACCTCGAGGGCTATCGCGCCCTCATCAAGGAGCTGGGCCTGAGGCGTTAGCTCTATCCCGGGAGAGTGGAAGCTTGGATGAGGCCTCGCTCAGGTCTGATCCAAACTTCCACTCTCCACCAAGCAGAGTGGAGGAAATGGAATGAGCACGGTATTGGGGCAGGTTGCCTCGACGTCCGTCGAGATCGGTGGCAAGGAGATCACCTTCGAGACGGGCAAGTTCGCCAAGCAGGCGGACGGCGCGGTCGCCGTTCGCTCCGGCGACACAATGGTTCTGGCGACGGCCGTCGGCCGTCCCGAGGCGCGCGAGGGAGCGGACTTCTTCCCGCTCACCGTCGACGTCGAAGAGCGCGCGTACGCTGCGGGGAAGATCCCCGGCGGCTTCTTCAAGCGGGAAGGGCGCGCCACCGAGCGCGCGACGCTGACCGCACGGATGATCGACCGCCCGATCCGGCCGCTCTGGCCGAAGGGCTTTCGCAACGAGGTGCAGGTGATCTGCACGGTGCTGTCCGCCGACCTCGTCACCCCGCACGACATCCTCTGCATCAACGGCGCGTCCGCGGCCCTGATGCTCTCGCCGCTGCCGTTCTTCGGCCCGGTGGGCGCGGTCCGGATCGGCCGGATCGACGGCGAGTTCGTCGTCAATCCGACCCACGAGCAGAACTTCGAGGAGACGGCGCTCGACCTGATCGTCGTCGGCACGAAGGACGGCCTGACGATGATCGAGGCCGGCGCGAAGGAGGTCGAGGAGCAGGTGCTGCTCGACGCGTTCGAGCTCGCGCACGAAGAGATCCGCAAGCTGTGCGAGGCGCAGGAGGACCTGCGCCGCCAGGCGGGCAAGGCGAAGTGGCTGGACCTGGACGTGACCGCGGAGATCGAGAGCTCGCACGGCCACGCGATCTGGGAGCGGATCCAGCAGGACGGGATCCGCGAGGCCGCGTCGATCGAGTCGGCGATCCTCGCCGACCTGGCTCCGGAGCTGTCGATGGACTCGAGTGACGAGGACATCCAGCGTCAGGTCCAGGTCAAGGCCAGCATCGCGATGCTGCTCGAGAAGGGGCGGCTCGCGGCGGTCGAAGGCCCGGTACGGGAGCAGTTCGAGTCCGATCTGCGTGCCCTCACGGACGCCGAGGACGACTCGAAGGAGCTCAAGTCCGCGAAGCGGCACCTGCTCTTCGACCGGATCGTCGACACCGTCGAGCTGCCGTTCCCGGTCGGCCCGGCGACGGTCGACGGCGACGGGCCGACCGTCAAGGACGCGCTGACGAAGAGCTACGTCAAGAAGGCCGCCGAGGCGATCTACAAGGACCTCGTCCGGAAGAAGATCGCGATCGAGAAGCGCCGGCCCGACGGCCGCGCCACCGACGAGATCAGGCCGATCGAGTGCGAGGTCACGGTCAGTCCCCGCGCGCACGGCACCGGTCTCTTCCAGCGTGGCCAGACGCAGGTGCTCTCGCTCCTGACGCTCGGCACCGCGAAGGAGGGTCAGCGGATCGACGACCTCTCGCTCGAGACCGACCGCCGCTTCATGCACCACTACAACTTCCCGCCCTACTCGGTCGGGGAGACGGGCTTCATGCGAGGCCCGAAGCGGCGTGATATCGGCCACGGCGCACTGGCGCAGCGGGCCCTCGAGGCGGTCATCCCGTCGGCCGAGGACTTCCCGTACACGATCCGGATCGTCTCGGAGACGCTGGAGTCGAACGGCTCCTCGTCGATGGGCTCGGTCTGCGGCTCGACGCTCGCCCTGATGGATGCGGGCGTCCCGATCACGGCGCCGGTCTCCGGCATCGCGATGGGCCTCGTCAAGGAAGGCGACGACTACGTCATCCTCACCGACATCCAGGGCGCGGAGGACCACCTGGGCGACATGGACTTCAAGGTCGCCGGCACCAGGGACGGCATCACCGCGCTGCAGATGGACATCAAGATCACCGGCGTCACGCAGGAGATCATGCGAGGCGCTCTCGATCAGGCCAACCAGGCCCGCAACTTCATCCTCGACCGGATGCTGGAGGCGCTGCCCGAGGCCCGGACGGAGCTGGCGGCGCACGCGCCGCGGATCTCCTCGATCCAGATCAACCCGGACTTCATCGGGATGGTCATCGGCAAGGGCGGCGAGACGATCCGCTCGCTCGAGTCGGAGTACGACGTCCAGATCGACATCGAGGAGGACGGCACGATCCTCGTCTACGCGACGGAGGGCACGAAGGCGGACGCGGCGATCGGTGCGATCGCGGCGCTGACCAAGGAGCCCGAGGTGGGGGACACCTTCACCGGCAAGGTCGTGAAGACGACGCAGTTCGGCGCCTTCGTCGAGCTGAAGAAGGGCACGGACGGCCTGCTCCACGTGTCGAACGTGGGCCCGGGTCGGGTCGCGCACATCGAGGACGTGATGTCCCGCGGCGACGTGGTCGACGTGATCGTGCAGGAGGTGGACAAGGCACGCGGCCGGATCGGCCTCAAGCTCGTCCACAAGCACGAGGACGGCCGGCTCGTCGAGCCGGAGGAGCTGATCGAGCGGGCGAAGAACGCTCCGCCGCGGCCTCCGGAGGAGGAGCGCCCGCGCCGCGACGGCGATCGTGGCCGGGGCGGCCGCGATCGCGGCCCGCGCCGCGACTAGGCAGTGACCCGAGGGGGCGGCGCAAGCCGCCCCCTCGCTTCAGGGGTGTTCCGCGATCGGAGTCCGTTTGGCGGACTCGATCTTGCGGAGAGCAGACGGCGGCGCAAGCCGCCCCCTCGCTTTCACTGGCTGCAGGAAGCCCGTCTCGAGCATGCCGCGCAGGAGCTCGGTCGCCCGCGGGAGGCCGTCCTCGCCGAGCGTCGTGACGACCGCCTCGCGGGCCGTCCGCGTGCCGTCGAGCGCGCGGAGCAGCCGCAGCGTCGGCTCGTCGACGTCGGCCCGAAAGCCGAGGCCCTCCTCGAGCGAGAGGGCGGCGGCGACGACGGTCCAGCCCTCGTTCGGCGCCACGACCTGCTCGAAGCGGGCCGCCTCCGCCACCATGAGCGGGCTGTCGAGGAGTGCCTCGGCGCCCGCCGTCGCGAGGTCGACCCCGGCGAACATCCGCAGGAGATGGCTCGAGGCGGGCTCGAGCGGCCGCGGCGGCAGGCTCGCGCCGCGCGACCAGTTGTCGCCCTCGCGCCGTCTGAGCACGAGCCCGCCATAGGCGAGCGCCTCGATCCCGAGCTCGCCGTAGTACGCCGTCCAGCGGTCGAGCGCCGCCGCGAAGTCCTCCGGGCCGTCCGCCGCGTCGCGCGTCCAGGCGGCGGCGTTCGAGAGCGGATCGTCGGTTGTCGTGTGCAGGATCCAGGCGTCGCAGCCGCTGCCGTCGAGCCACTCGCGCGGGCGGACGGCCGGGTCGTCGCCGGCCTGCGCCCAGCTCGCCATCAGCGTCGCGAAGCCGCCGGGCTCGAGCAGCGCCGGCAGCCCGCGCGCGAGCAGCTCGCTGACCCGGTCGCCGGGCAGGCCGCTGTCGCGAAAGGTGAACTCCGTGTCCGGGGAGACGACATAGGGCGGATTGCAGGCGATACAGCCGAAGCGCTCGCCGGCGACGGGCTCGAGCAGGCTGCCGTGCCTGAGCTCGACGTTCGTGACGTCGTTGAGCGCGAAGTTCAGGGCGGCGAACGCAAGCGCCCGCTCGTTGATGTCCGTGGCGGTGACGTGCGCGGCATGACGCGAGAGCAGGAGCGCCTGGATGCCGTTTCCGGTGCACACGTCGAGCGCGCGCTCGACCGGCTCCCTGATCGTGAGATGCGCGAGGGTCGCGGAGGGGCGGTGGACGCCGGCGACTCGGTCGGCTCCCTCGACGTCGAGGCGGTCGGATGCAATCAGGAGCTCGTCGTGGGGGACGACCCGCACGAGGCCGTGGAGGAGGCCGTCGCGCAGCTCGGCCAGCCCGGTCTCGACCAGCAGCTCTCCGAGGTCGCACGCAGGCACCGGGTCGCCGAGCAACAAGAGCGAGAGGAGGGTCGCGAGGCGATCGGGATCGGCCGCGAGCCGCCGCCGGTACACCTCGAGATCGGTGTGCGCAAAGATCGGCTCGCCGGTCGTGTGCAGGCGCCGGGCGATCCCGGGACCGGTGAACCCGGTTGCGGCGAGCTCATCCCGCAGCCGCGCCGCGCTGTCCGCCGCGGGCGGGGAGGGCGGCGGCTTCAGATCTTGACGTTCTTCAACGTGTCCCAGCCGGCGTGGACGGGCGCATCGAGCGAGCCGTCGGCCTTCTGGGGCGCGTAGTCGTACGAGAGCTTGACGAAGTTGAGCGAGAACACGTCCTGCGGCTCACCCTCCGCGGCGCCTTCGCTGCCGCCGAGCGCATACGAGGAGACGAGGATGTCGTTCAGCTTGATCTTCAGATACTCCTGCTGCGACCCGCCGGCCTTGCGCACGGTCAGGATCGCCTGCTTGATGTGCTTGCCCTGCGCGCAGTGGAGGAAGAGCTGCGGCGAGGCCTTGCTGATTCGCGCCGTGAAGGAGAAATCGCTCATCTGCACCTTGCCGGCGCCACCGCCGCCGCCCGGGCCCGCGCTGCCGCTGTTGGTCTCGCCGAAGCTGAACGAGAGCACCTCGATCTCGCCCTTGTGCTTGGAGTCTCGGCTCTCGCCCGAGATCCCGTCCAGCTTCAGGAAATAGTCGATCGCGGCCACGTTCCCCCTTGTCTGCGGGGACCTAAGTACGAACGCAGCCAGATGTCAAGCGACAGGCGTCGCCTGATCGGTCTGGATCTCGGCCTGCGAGAGGGCGCGGTTGTAGACGCGGAGGTCGTCGACGAGGCCGCCGAACCACTCGCCCCAGGTGGCGTTGCCGCCGATCCGGAGCGCGCCCGTCGAGGCACTCATGCTCCCTGCGACCGCGCGCGTCGCCACGAGCCCGCCGTTCACGTAGAAGCGGAGGTTGGCGCCGTCGAAGGTGGCTGCGAGGTGCGTCCAGACACCGGCGGCGAGCTGCGCGGTGCCGCGGACGTCGAGGTCGCCGCCGACGACGACGTGACCGCTCGGCCGGTTCGTGTCGGTGTCGCTGTAGAGCGCGTAGACCATGAATCCCGGCGACTCCTTCAGCACGACCGTCTGCCAGTCGGCGCCGGCGCCGCTCGGTCGCACCCAGGCCGAAAGCGTCATCCCGTTCGTCAGGTCGAGATCGTTCGCGTCCGCGACCGTGACCCAGTCGTCGATCCCGTCGAAGGAGAGCGCGCCGCCGTTCTTGCCCGCCACCGACCAGGCAGCTCCCGCGATCGTGCCCGTGTGCCCCTTTCCGGTCGCATCCGCGAGCGTCGTGCCGGAGCCCGCGTTGAAGCCGTAGGCAGCGACGAGGCCGGACGGGGGCGGCGGGACACTGTTGTCCACCGTCACAGTGACCGGCACGGACGTGGTCTGGTTGCCGGCCGCGTCGCTCGCGACCGCGCGGAGGACGTGCTGGCCCGGCGTCGCGGTCGTCGTCGTCCAGGACGTGCTGTAGGGGGCGCTCGTGTCGGCGGCTCCGAGCGCGACGCCGTCGAGCGTGAACTGAACGTTCGTGACACCGACGTTGTCGGATGCGTTCGCGGTGACCGTGACCGTTCCGGAGACCGTCGCGCCGGAGGCGGGGGCGGTGACGGCGACCGTCGGCGAAGTCGTGTCGCTCGTCACCGTTGCGACGGCCTCGTTCGAGGGCGCGCCGATGTTGCCGGCGGCGTCCTCGGCCGTGACCCGGTAGAAGTAGGTGCCGGCGGCGACGACGTCGGTGTAGGCGGTTCCGCTCGGCTGCGCGATCCGGTTCGAGACGCCCGGGACGAAGCCTGCGACGGTCGAGCGGTGGACGTTGTAGCGGACGACGCCGACGTTGTCGCTCGCCGCGCCCCAGGTCAGGCTCGCGGAGCCGAGTGCTCCCGTCGCCTGCAGTGTCCCGGGCGCGCCCGGAGGCGTCACATCACCGGTGACGACGCCGGAGGCCTGGTTCGAGGCGGCGCCGACGTTGCCGGCGGCGTCCTCGGCCGTGACGCGGTAGTAGTAGGTGCCCGGCGCGAGCCCACTGTCGGTGTAGCCCGTCGCAGTGGGCTGGGCGACCCGGTTCGCCAGCGAGGGAGTGAAGCCAGCCGTCGTGCTGCGGTGGACGTTGTAGCGGACGACGCCGACGTTGTCGCTCGCGGCCGTCCAGCCGAGCGTCACCGAGCTCTGGGCTCCCGTCGCCGTGAGCGAGCCGGGCGCGCCGGGGAGCTCGGAGTCGGTCGGCGGCGGCGGGCCGACCGGCGCGGCCATGTCGGCCTGGACCTCCGCCGCCGACAGGGCTCGGTTGTAGAGCCGGAGGTCGTCGATCAGGCCGCCGAAGAACTCGTCCCAGACGGTGTTGCCGCCGATCCGGAACGCGCCGGTCGAGGCGGGCATCGAGCCGGTCGCGGTGGCCGAGCCGGAGAGCGCCCCGTTGACGTAGAGCCGGATGACGGCGCCGTCGTAGGTCGCGGCCAGGTGCGTCCAGACATTGGTCGGCAGCGAGGCAGCGCTGCGGGCCTCGATCTCGCCGGAGCCGAGCCAGAGATTCGTGCTCGCGCGTTGGCCGCTGTTGTTCGAGTAGAGCGAGTAGACGAGCGCGCCGGACTGCTCCTTCAGGGCGACCGTGCGCCAGCGGTTGGTCGTGCTCGGGCGCACCCAGGCCTCGAGCGTCATCGCGTTCGTCAGGTCGAGCGCGGCCGTGTCGGCGACCGTGACCATGTCGTTGACCCCGTCGAACGAGAGCGCGCCGCCGTTGCGGCCTGCGGTGGACCAGACGGCGCCGGCGATCGTGCCGTTGTGACCGCGGCCGGAGACGTCGGCGAGCGTCGCGCCGCTGCCGGCATCGAAGGAGTACGCGGCGACGAGCGACGAGGGTGCCGGCGCGGCCGCGAAGGTCGCGGTGTAGGTCGTCGGCGTTGCGGGCGCAGTGATCGTGTGCGTCTGCGCGCCGCCGTCGGACCACGACGAGAACGAGTAGCTCGTCGGCCCGACCGTCTGCGGCGAGACGGCGCTGACGGTGTTCGTCGAGCCGATGATGACCGTACGCGTCACCGGCGCGGTGGCGGCCGTGCTGCCGACGACGAGCTGCAGCCCGGTCGGGCTCGAAGCGAACGTGAGGTTGACGGTCTGCGGGTCGAGCTCGATCGACTCGACGTCCGTGAGCCCGCCGCCGTCGGTGGCGGTCAGGCGGAGCTCGAGGTGCGAGGGGTACTCATGGTCGGGCGCGACGAACGACCCGCCGGCAACGCCCGAGAACGACTGGATCGGGTGCTGGTGGCAGTTCGACGGGCAGTGGTGCATGACGAGCTCCCAGCGTGAGCGAGCTCGCCGGCAGCGTGCCCTGCTCCGGATCCGTGGCAGAGCCGGAGAAGGAGATCACGTCGCCCACCCGCCAGGTCGTGCCCGCCGACGGAGCAACGATCGTGGCCGACGGGGCGTTGTTCCCCACCGTGATCGTCAGCGGAGCGCTCACCGCAGAGGCTCCGGCGGCGTCCGTCACCCGCAGCCGCGCGACGTAGCTGCCGGCGGCGTTGTACGTGCGCGTCGGCTGCGCGACGGTCGCGTCGTCGAAGAGGCCGTCCTCGTCGAGATCCCAGGCGTAGGAGATCGTGTCGCCCGCGTCGGGGTCGCTCGAGCCGCTTCCGTTGAAGGTGACGAGGAGCGGTGCCGCGCCCGCCGTCGGGTTCGCGGTCGCGACCGCGACGGGAGGCCGGTTGGCGCTGAAATAGCGGATCCGACGCACCGTGCCGCCGTCGAAGTCGGCGTAGAAGAGGTCGCCTTCCGGCCCGATCTGGATGTCGACCGGATTCGCCGCGCCCGCCGCGAAGGTGACCCTGACAGCGGGATCGGGGAGCCCGTCCGCGCCTGCCCGCATCGCCCAGATGCAGTCGCGGGAGTAGTCGGCGAAGAAGAGCGCGCCGGCGTAGCCGGGGTAGTTGCCGCCGTCGTAGAACGCCGTTCCCGCCGCGGAGGAGCCCCCGGTCGGGCAGGTCTCGCCGGGCACGACCAGAGCCGAGTGGTTCCAGGCGTAGTACGGCGCCGTCACCGCGCCCGCGCCGGCCGCGTACAGGTTCTCGCAGATGTTCAGGTTGGCGCCGTCGTACCCCGACTGGCGGCCTGTGCCCTCGTAGCACGGCCAGCCGAAGTTCAGAACCTCGCTTCCTCGCTGGACCCGGTCGACCTCCTCCCAGGTGTTCCAGCCGACGTCGCCGACCCAGATCTCGCTCGTGCGCGGCCGGACCCCGATCCGGAACGGGTTCCGGAAGCCGTACGCGACGATCCGGCGCGCGTTCGGGTCCGAGCTGAACGCGAGCGGGTTGTCGGGCAGGCCCTGGCCGGTGGCGGGATCGACGCGCAGGAGGGCGCCGTCGAGCGACGTCGGGTCGGCGCCCGTCCGCAAGTCCTGGCTGCGCAGCGCTCCGCCCTCCGCGGTCGGCGGCGTCAGGACCGAGCCGGGGCTGCCGGGTGGGTCGCCGCAGGGGTTGAGCGGGCTCCCGTCCTGGCCCCAGTCGGCGAAGTTGAAGCTGGCGCCGTCGCCGCCGCTGACGTACAGCGCGCCGTCGTCGCCGAACGCGAGGCTGCCGACGGAGTGGCTCGGATACTGCTGGCACCAGTCCTCGATCAGCACCTGCTCGGTGCCGGTCATCGTGTTGCCGGCGGCCTGCAGCCGCGAGAGCCGTCCCGAGACCACGCAGCCGTCGGCGGTGGCGCCGGGCGGTGTCGGGCACGGGTCCGAGAGGACGCCCGGCGTCCCCCAGCGCGGCGCGACCCCGCCGATCGCTGCGTCGTGTGCGTAGAGGACGTAGACGTACGGCGTCGCCGGGAATCCCGGATCGAGCGCGAACCCGAGCAGGCCGCGGTCCCAGAAGTTGTGCACGTTCGTGCTCAGGTCGGCGAACAGCGTGGGGCTCGGGTCGGAGAGGCTGTCGAAGACCTTGATCAGGCCGCTCTTCTCCGCGACGAAGACGCGCCCGTCGGGCGAGAAGCGCACGACCGTCGGGTTCGTCAGCCCCGAGAAGACCGTCGACTCCTGGAAGCCCGGCGGCAGCGTCGCCGCGTCCGAGCCGGCGGCGCCCCACAGTGCGAGGGCGGCCAGAACCGGGACCAGCGCCAGTCGGCTTCGCTGAACGGTGATGCGCCGCAATCCCACCTCTGAAGGTCTACGCCCCCTGCTCGGCGGCCACAACTAGCCGGAAGAGCAGATTGGTGCTTGCGACTAGGATCGGTCGATGCAGCCGTACGATCTCTCGACGCTCCCGACCGGCGAACGGGTGATCACCGAGCACGTTCCGAACGTCCGCTCGGTCTCGTTCGGCTTCTGGATCGGCACCGGCTCGCGCGACGAGACCGATGCGCGTGCAGGGGTCTCGCATTTCATCGAGCACCTGCTCTTCAAGGGCACGAGTACCCACTCCGCACAGGAGATCGCGGAGATCTTCGACAGCCTCGGCGGCGAGCTGAACGCAGCCACCTCGCGCGAGACGACGCTCGTCTACGCGCGCGTGCCGGACGACCGGCTCGAGCCGGCGCTCGACGTCATGGCCGGGATGGTCTACGACCCCGCGTTCGTCGAGCTCGACGCCGAGCGCGAGGTCGTGCTCGAGGAGATCGCGATGGTCGACGACAACCCGCAGGACCTCGTCCACGACGTCATCGCGGAGGCCGTCTTCGGCGGCCATCCGATCGGGCGGCCCGTGATCGGCCGCGCGGAGGTGATCTCGAGCGTCAGCAGGAGGGCGCTGACCGCGTACCACCGGGCGGCGTACGCCGCCGACAACATCGTCGTCGCGGCGGCCGGCAACGTCACGCACGACCACGTCGTCGGACTGCTGAGCGCGAGGCTGCCCGCGACCGCGACGAACGGACGCCGCGCCCGAAAGCCGTTCGGGCGCGTGCCGCCGCCGGGCTACCGCTTCCAGCGGAAGGCGACCGAGCAGTACCACGTCTGCCTCGGCGCGCCCGGGATCTCGCGCCGCGACGAGCGCCGCTTCGCCGCCTCGCTGCTCGACTCGATCCTCGGCGGCTCCGCGTCGTCCCGGCTCTTCCAGGAGATCCGCGAGAAGCGCGGCATGGCCTACTCGGTCTACAGCTTCGCCTCCCAGTACTCGGATTCGGGCCAGATCGGCCTGTACGTCGGCACGCGCGAGGAGAACCTGGTCGACTGCTTCGAGATCGTCGCCCGCGAGCTCGCGGACGTCGCGGCGGGCAACGTCCGGCCGGGGGAGCTGGAACGCGCCCAGGAGAACCTGAAGGGCCGGATGCTGCTCTCGCTGGAGTCGACGTCGAACCGGATGAGCCGGCTCGGGAAGTCGCTGATCTCCGACACCGAGCTGCTCGACGCTCGACGAGCTCGTCGCCCGGGTCGAGGCGGTCACCGCCGACGACGTCGCCGAGCTCGCCGGCGACCTGCTCCGGCTCGACCGGCTTTCCGCCGCCGGTATCGGCCCGTCGGAGTCGCGCTTCCGCGCCGCGATCGAGCGGGTCAATCCGGCCCTCGTGGAGCGTGCGGCAGCGTGAAGGTCATCCTCTTCGGGCGCAGGGGCAAGGTCGGCTCGGTGCTGGCGCCGGCGCTCGAAGCGGCCGGCCACGAGCTCGTCGAGTCGACCCACGACGCCGACGTCGCCGTCGACTTCACCCGGCCGGAGGCGGTCGAGGAGAACGTTCGGGTCGCACTCGAGGACCGCGTCCCGGTCGTGATCGGGACGACCGGCTTCGACCAGGAGCGGGTAGCGGCGCTCGCCCGTGTCCACGAGCTGCCCGTCTTCTACGCGCCGAACTTCGCGCTCGGCGCGGTCTTGATGATGCGCTTCGCCGCCGAGGCCGGAAAGGTGCTGCCGCACGCCGAGATCGTCGAGCTGCACCACGATCAGAAGCTCGACGCGCCTTCGGGGACGGCGAAGGCGACGGCGGCGCTGCTGCCGGCGGAAACGCCGATCCACTCCGTCCGGTTGCCGGGGCTCGTCGCCCACCAGGAGGTGATCTTCGGCGCGCCCGGGCAGACGCTGACGATCCGGCACGACACCACCTCGCGCGAGGCGTTCGTTCCGGGCGTCCTGCTCGCGCTGGAGCAGGTACGCGAGCTGCCGGCGGGGCTCACCGTCGGGCTCGACGCGCTGCTGTAGGCGGCCCACGCCGGCCTGCTCGAACGGGCCTGCCGCCGCCGCAGTGGTGGCTGACCCCGGGACTGCCGACCTGACGTGGACCGCAGGGACGACTGTTCCGCGCCGGCGCGCGACTGTCAAGCCTCCGGCCGCGGCTGTAGGATCAGAACGTGCTCGGCGAGGTGCTGACAGCGATCGTGACGCCGTTCAAGCGAGACGGCGCGGTCGATCTCGACAGCTTCCGCGCGCTCGCGCGCCACCTCGTCGACAACGGCTCCGACGGCCTCGTCGTCACCGGCACGACCGGCGAGAGCCCGACGCTCTCCGACGACGAGCGCTTCGAGCTGTATGCCGCCGCACTCGACGAGGTCGGCGACCGTGCGACCGTCGTCGCGGGCACCGGCACCTACGACACGCGCCACTCGGTTCACCTGACCGAGAAGGCGCACGAGCTCGGAGTCGACGCGGTCCTGATCGTGACGCCCTACTACTCGAAGCCGCCGCAGCGCGGGGTCGTGGCGCATTTCGAGGCCGTCGCGGCGGCCACCGACAAGCCGGTCGTGGTCTACAACATCCCGAGCCGGGTCGTGATCAACATCGAGCCCGAGACGATCACCCGGCTGGCCGAGATCGAGAACGTCCGCGCCGTCAAGCAGGCGTACGACGACCTGGCACAGGCGAAGCACATCGTCGAGACGGACCTCGACCTCTATGCCGGCGACGACGACCTGATCGTGCCGTTCCTCGAGCTCGGCGGCGTCGGCGGTGTCTGCGTGCACACGCACGTGGTCGGCCCGCAGGTGAAGGAAGTGGTCCGGCTCTGGAAGTCGGGCGAGCACGACGCGGCCCGTGCGCTCGATCGGGAGCTCGCGCCGTCGATCGAGATCCTGCGTGCCGCCCCGAACCCGATCGCGATCAAAGCGGCGCTGAACCTGCTCGGTCACGAGGTCGGCGGCCACCGGCTGCCGCTCGTCGAGGCGACCGAGGAAGAGCGCGAGCAGGTGCGCGACTGCCTCGCCCGGCTCGGCCTGCTCACCGCCGCCGCGGTCTAGCCGCCCGGCCGTTCCGACGCGCATACACTCCGGCGCGTGAGCCTGAGGATCATCCCGCTCGGCGGTCTCGGCGAGGTCGGCAAGAACATGACCGTCTACGAGCACGGCGACGACATCGTGGTCGTCGACGCCGGGCTGGCGTTCCCGCGCGACGAGCACCTCGGCGTCGACCTCGTCCTGCCCGACATCAGCTATCTCGAAGGCAAGCGCGTCAACGCGGTCGTGCTCACGCACGGGCACGAGGATCACGTCGGCGGGCTGCCGTATCTGCTGCGCCAGGTCGACTGCGACAAGGTGATCGCGACCAAGCTGACGCTCGGCCTGATCAAGTCGAAGCTGGACGAGCACGGCCTCTCGTCGTCGACCGAGCTGCAGGAGGCGCTGCCGAACGAGGAGATCCGGGTCGGCTCGTTCACGCTCGACTTCGTCCGCATGGCGCACTCGATTCCCGACTGTGTCGCGATCGTGCTCGAGACCGCCGCCGGCCGGGTCCTCCACACCGGCGACTGGAAGCTCGACCACACGCCCGTCGACGGGCTCAAGACGGACGTCGGGCGGCTCGCCGACCTCGGCAACAAGGGGATCGATCTGCTCCTCGGCGACTCGACGAACGCCGAGCGACCGGGCATGACCGGCTCGGAGCGGCTGGTCGGCGAGGCGTTCAGGACGCTGATTCCGCTGCGGCGAGGCCGGATCCTCGTCGTCTCGTTCGCCTCGAACGTGCACCGGATGCAGCAGGCGATCGACGTCGCCGTCCAGGTCGGCCGCAAGGTGGCGATCGTCGGCCGCTCGATGCGCAAGAACCTGAACATCGCCCGCGGCCTCGGCTACCTGGACGTGCCCGAGCACGTGCTGGTCAAGCCGCAGGAGGCGATGGAGCTCCCGCCCGGCCAGGTGATGATCCTCTGCACCGGCAGCCAGGGCGAGCCGATGTCGGCGCTGACCCGGATCGCCTACAACGACCATCCGTCGATCTCGATCGAGCGCGGCGACACGGTGATCCTCTCTGCCAAGCCGGTGCCGGGGAACGAGCTGCGCGTCCACGACTCGATCAACCGGCTCGCACAGATGGGTGCCGAGGTGCTGCACCAGGAGATCGCGCCGGTGCACGTCTCCGGCCACGCCTGCTCGGAGGAGATGCGGACGCTGCTCTCGCTCGTGCGTCCGCGCGCGATCATGCCCGTCCACGGCGAGTACCGGATGCTCGCGGCGCACGGCCAGCTCGCGCGCGAGGCAGGCGTGCCGGCTGAGGCGATCCTGATCGGCGAGAACGGCACCGTCGTCGAGCTCGAGCAGGGACGGACGCCGCGGATCGTCGACCGGATCGAGGCGGGCGTCACCTTCGTCGACGGCCTCGGCGTCGGCGACGTGCAGGACGTCGCGCTCCGCGATCGCCGCCGCCTCTCCGAGGACGGCGTCCTGATCATCGTCACGACGCTGACGAGTTCGAACGGCGGCTCGACCGCGCCGCCCGAGTTGATCGCGCGCGGGATGGGCGACTCGGACGAGCTCGTCGACGAGCTCCGCTCGGAGGCGCTGAACGTGCTGCAGCAGCTCTCGTCGGACGGGATCACGGAGATCAAGCTGATCCAGGAGCACCTGCACGACGCGGTCGGTCAAGTGGTCTACGACAGAACCCGTCGCCGGCCGATGATCCTCCCCGTGGTGATCGAAGTCTGATGATGGCGGCGTAGGCTTGACGGAGCTGCCCAGGAGCGGAGGTGCCGGCTTTGCCGGCGCCGGAGCGGGAACAGGCTGGCCGGACATCCTCGTCGGCCATGCGGCGAGCGAGCTGACCGCGCGGCGCCTGATCGTGCAGCTGCGCGCCTGCGAGGCATCCGCGCTCGCGTTCTGTCGCCTGCTCGAGCGCTGGGGCAGGGGAGAGGCGCAGCCCGCAACCGCCGGTGGCCGCGAGGCGGCGCTCCGCCATGCCGCCGACCGGGTCGAGACGGCGCTCGCAGGGCTGGAGCTGCCGCTCGGCCGCTACCTGCTCGAGCTCGAGGCCGATCAGGCCGAGGGCCGATCCTGGTACGCCGGCCCCGGTGCGGGCGAGCTCGTCGAGTGGCGGCCGGTGCTCACGCGCGCCGGCGTGCACGCGTCACCGGACCGCGTCACGGCGGTCTACCTCGAGCTGGCCGTGCTCGTGCGGGCGCTGCAAGGCCTCTCCGACTCCGCTCGCCTCGACGCCCCGCCTGACGCCTCCTCGCTCTGGGCGGGCCTGTTCGACCTGCGCGACACGCTGCTGGGCTCGACCGTGGACGACCTGCGAGCGCTTGCCGCCTAGCATCACCGTCGTCGGCAGCGTCAACCTCGACCTCGTCGCGCGGGTCGAGCGGCTACCGCGGGCGGGGGAGACCGTCACGGACGCGACGTTCGCGCGCGTCAAGGGCGGCAAGGGCGCCAACCAGGCCGTTGCCTGCGCGCGGCTCGGCGCCGACGTCACCCTCGTCTGCGCGGTCGGCACGGACGTCTTCGCCGACGAGGCGCTGCCGCAGGAGGAGCGGCTGACGGTGGCCGCGGCCCGCGTCGAGGCGCCGACGGGCGTCGCGCTGATCCTCGTCGACGCGAGCGGGGAGAACCAGATCGCCGTCGCCCCGGGCGCGAACGCGGAGCTGAAGGAGTTCGACGTACCGCCGAGTGACGCCGTCCTCGCGCAGCTCGAGATCCCCGACGAGGCCGTCCGCCGCGCCTGGGAGCGGTCGACCGGCCTCTTCTGCCTCAACGCGGCCCCCGCGCGCTCGATCGACGTCGACGCCGACCTCACCGTCGTCAACCGCTACGAGCTCGAGGTGTTGCGGCGGCGGGACGGCGTCGTCGCGGTCACGCTCGGCGCCGAGGGTGCGATCCTGCTCGAGGACGGGGAGGAGATCGCGCGGGCCGAGCCGCCGCCCGTGGAGGCGGTCGACGGCACCGCCGCCGGGGACGCGTTCACGGCCTGCCTGCTCGTGTCGTGGCTCGAAGGGCTGGAGCCGGAGGCGGCGCTGCGCCGCTCCTGCGCCGCTGGGGCGATCGCAGCCTCGCGCTTCGGCGCGCAGCCTTCCCTGCCGACCGCTGACGAGATCGACGCCATACTCCGGCAGTGACGACTCCGGTCATCCTCGACTGCGATCCCGGGCACGACGACGCGATCGCGCTCCTGCTGGCGCTCGCGAGCCCGGAGATCGAGCTCGTCGGCGTCACCACGACGCACGGCAACCAGACGCTCGAGAAGACGACGGACAACGCGCTGCGGGTGCTCGCGCTCGTCGGCCGGACCGACGTGCCGGTCGCCGCCGGCGCCGACCGTCCGCTCGTGCGCGAGCTCCACGTCGCGGCCCACGTGCACGGCGACAGCGGCCTCGACGGCCCCGACCTGCCCACGCGTGCCTCGGAGCCGATCGAGCAGCACGCCGTCGACTTCCTGGTCGAGCACGTGACGCCCGAGACCGTCCTCGTGCCCGTCGGGCCGCTGACGAACATCGCGCTCGCGCTCGACCGCGGGATCGCGCCGGCGCGGATCGTCCTGATGGGCGGCGCGATCGCCGAGGGCAACATGACCCCCGCGGCCGAGTTCAACATCTGGGCCGACCCGGAGGCGGCGCAGCGCGTCTTCCACTCCGGCCTCGACGTGACGATGATCGGGCTCGACGTCACCCACGCCGCCCTCCTGACGCCGGCGTGGGCCGAGCGCTTCCGCGAGACCGGCCGCGTCGGCACGTTCGTCGCCGAGCTGGTCGAGTTCTTCAAGCAGTACCACGCGCGCACGTACGGCTGGGACGGAGCCCCGATCCACGACGCCGTCGCGCTGGCGCATGCCTTCCGGCCCGGGCTCGTCACGACCGAGCGGATGAACGTCGAAGTCGAGCTCGAGTCACAGCTGACGCGCGGCCGCACCGTCGCCGACCGCTGGCACCGGACCGAGCGCGAGCCGAACGCCGACGTCGGCGTCGGCATCGACGAAGAGGCGTTCCTCGGGTTCCTCCTGGAGCGGATCGCGACGCTCGGATGAGGCGACTCCCGCCCGGCACGCAGTACGTCGCCGTCGCCGCGATCGGGGCGCTCGCGCTCGGCGTCGGCGCGGTCGCCTCGCTCGACGGAAACCTCTGGGGGATCCCGCTCGCGCTCGGCGGCGCCGCCCTCCTCTACTGGTCGGTGCGGGTGACGAGGAAGGGCTGAGTCGAGGCGCGTCGAACGCGCCTCCATGGCAGCCAGGAAGAAGAAACGGCCGCTGCGGCCGCGCACGCCCTCGCGCGTCAAGAAGCGGACGACCAAGAAGAAGGCGCGTGCCCGTGCCGCCCACGAGCATCCGGAGCTGATCGGCCTCGGGCTCGTCGCCGTCGGGCTCTTCCTCGCCTCGCTCCTCTACCTCGGCTGGGAGGGGGGCGTGGCCGGTGAGAAGGTCGAAGCCGGCCTGCGCGATGTGATCGGATCGGCCGCGTACGCCGCGCCGCTCGCGCTCGTCGTCGTCGGCGGCCTGATGCTCTTCCGCAGCGCTCTCCTCGACGTGAAGCCGTTCCGTACCGGCCTCGTCGTGACGACGCTCGGGCTGATGATCACGCTCGGCGGCGAGCACGGCGGGGCGGTCGGCAACGCTCTCGGCGGCGGGATCGCCGGCCTTCTCGGCGGAACCGGCTCCGTCCTGCTCGGCCTGACCGCGCTGCTCGCGGGCGGCCTGCTGCTCTCCGGCGCCTCGTACGGCGCCGTGCTCCGCCGCTCGCACCACGCCGTCCGGCGCGCCGTCGCGCGGCCGGAGCGGGCGCCGAAGCGGGACGAGATCGTCGCGCCGCCGCCGGTGCTCGCTCACCACGAGCCGCCGATCGACGTCGTCCACGACTATCCCGACGTCGTCTCGGAGGGGCTCTCCGAGCCCTCACCGCTCCTCGTCACGCCCGACGAGGAGACGGAGGAGCAGACGGCGCTCTTCGACGTGCCGCGTGCGGAGGGGGAGTACGTGCTGCCCGATCGGGCGGTGCTCAAGGTCTCGCCGCCCGCAGCGGCCAGCGCGAAGGGCGCCGACCAGCGCACCGCCGACACGCTCGTCACCGCACTGGCGCACTTCGGCGTCGAGGCGACGATCGTCGGTCAGATCGCCGGCCCGCGCGTCACCCGCTACGAGCTGCAGCTGGCGCCCGGAACGAAGGTCTCGAAAGTCGCCGCGCTCAAGGACGACCTCTCCTACGCACTCGCGACGACCGAGATCCGGATCCTCGCCCCGATCCCCGGCAAGCAGGCCGTCGGCGTCGAGGTCCCGAACCTGGCGCCGAAGATCGTCACGCTCGGCGACATCTACGACGATCTGCCCTCGAGCGCGAGCCCGCTCGCGGTGTGGCTCGGGAAGGACATCGCCGGCAACGCCGTCTGGGCCGACCTGGCGCGGATGCCGCACATCCTGATCGCCGGCACGACCGGCTCCGGCAAGTCGGGCTGCATCAACACGCTGCTGACCTCGATCCTGCTCCGCTCGACCCCCGACGACGTGCGGATGATCCTGATCGACCCGAAGCGGATCGAGCTCAACTACTACGAGTCGATCCCGCACCTGCTGACCCCGGTCGTCTCCAGCCCGAAAGAGGCGAGCGCCGTCCTGACGAACGTCGTCGCCGAGATGGAGCGCCGGTACGAGCGCCTCTCGATCGTGCGCGCACGCAACCTGCCCGAGGCGAACCGGGCCTTCCGTGCGCGTGGGGAGGACCCGCTCCCATACCTGCTCGTCGTGATCGACGAGCTCGCCGACCTGATGATGATCAGCCCGCAGGCGGTCGAGGACGCGATCATCCGGCTGGCGCAGAAGTCGCGCGCCGTCGGCATCCACCTCGTCCTCGCGACCCAGCGTCCGTCGGTGGACGTGATCACCGGCATGATCAAGGCGAACGTGCCGAGCCGGATCGCCTTCGCGGTCTCGAGCCAGACCGACTCGCGCGTGATCCTCGACGGCTCCGGCGCCGAGAGCCTGCTCGGCCAGGGCGACATGCTCTTCAAGCCGCTCGGCACGAGCAGGCTGCAGCGCGTCCAGGGCGCGTACGTCTCCGAGGAAGAGGTCTCGCTCGTCGTCGAGCAGTGCCGCCACCAGCGCGAGCAGGAGCTGGACGAGACGCTGCTCGAGCTGCCGGAGGGCGCCGTCGACGACGCGGACGAGCACGACGGCGAGTTCGACCCGGACGAGGATCCGCTGCTCGACAAGGCGATCGAGATCGTCGTCCAGACCCAGACCGCGTCGGTCAGTCTTCTGCAGCGGCGCCTCCGGGTCGGCTACACCCGTGCCGGCCGTCTCGTCGACATGCTCGAGCGTCGGGGGATCATCTCCGGCTACGAGGGCTCAAAGCCGCGGCGCGTGCTCGTCGACGAAGCGGAGCTCGAGCGCTTCGTCACGGCCGCACCCTGAGAAGTAAAGACTTTCCTTTTCGCCCAACTTAGGGTCTAATCAAGCGTCAAAGCTTGGCGGTGGATTGTGTCTTCTAAGGAGGGTAAGTGAAAGTACGTAGGTTCATGCCGCTCGTGGCGGCGGCGCTGATCGCGGTCCTGACGCTGGCGCTCGGCGCCGGCACAGGTGCCGCGAAGTCGGACGTCCAGGCGGCGCCGGCAAAGTTCAAGGTCACGCTCGTGACCGACATCGGCGGTCTCGACGACCGCTCGTTCAACTTCCTGGCGAACAAGGGTCTCCAGCTCGCGAAGAAGAATTTCAATGTCGAGGGATCGGTGTTCATCTCGAAGTCCGATCGTGACTACGTCCCGAACCTGACCCGCGCCGCGCGGAACGGGAGCGGGCTCGTGGTCGGCGTCGGCTTCCTGATGGCGGACTCGGTCGCACAGGTCGCGAAGCGCTTCCCGAAGACGAAGTTCGCGATCGTCGACAACTCGGGCGTCGCGGCCGAGCTCAAGGGCAAGCCGACGAACGTGCGCGGTCTGCTCTTCAAGGAGCAGGAGGCCGGCTACCTCGTCGGGTTCCTGGCCGCGAAGCAGGTCGTCGCGAAGCCGTTCGAGGGCCAGACGAAGCTCGGTGCCGTCGGCGGCCTCAAGATCCCGCCGGTCGACCGCTTCATCGCGGGCTACTACGCGGGCGCGAAGCGTGCCAGCGCGAAGGTGACCGTGACCCACTCCTACTCGCAGGACTTCGTCGACCAGGCGAAGTGCAAGGAGCAGGCGCTGAACATGATCGCCAACGGCGCGGGCGCCGTCTTCCAGGTCGCCGGCCAGTGCGGTCTCGGTGTCCTCTCGGCGGCGAAGGAGCGCGGTGTCTTCGGCATCGGCGTCGACGCCGACCAGGGTTACCTCGGCGCGCACGTGATGACGAGCGCCACGAAGAAGGTCGACGTCGCGGTCTACAAGACGATCGAGGCGGCCAAGGCGGCCGGTGCGAAGTTCAAGACCAACACCAGCGCGATCTTCACGGTCGCGAACGGCGGCGTCGGGTACGGGAAGATCTCGTCCCGCGTCTCGCCGGCGTTGAGGCAGCAGGTCGAGGCCGTCCGCAAGCTGCTTGCGGCGGGCAAGATCAAGGGCATCCCGCAGGCCCCGCCCCCGACCTCGGGCTAGGGAAAACGCGGTTCCACGGAAGGGGCGGGGTTTCGATCCCGCCCCTTCCGGTACTACTTCCGCCATGAGGCTCGCTCGACTGGCCCCGCTGTTCGTGCTGCTCCTACTGGCAGTCGGCGGCTGCGGCAGTGACGACGACGAGTCGACGGCAGGGGCGACGACCGCGGCCGAGACCAGCGCGGCGACCACGGGTGCCGGTGATGGCAGCGGGGAGGGGCTCAAGATCGGTCTCGTCACCGACATCGGCGGACTCGACGACCGGTCGTTCAACTTCCTCGCCAACAAGGGCCTCTTGCGCTCCGAACGCGAGCTCGGCGCCGACGGACGCGTCGTGATCTCGAAGTCCGAGGCCGACTACGTCCCCAACCTGACGACGCTCGCGAAGCAGGACTACGACCTCGTGATCGCGGTGGGATTCCTGATGGCGTCGGCGCTCGAGAAGGTGGCCGCGCGCTACCCGGACACGAACTTCGCGATCATCGACTCGTCGCAGGCGGACATGAAGACGAAGCCAAAAAATGTCCGCGGGCTGCTCTTCAAGGAGCAGGAGGCCGGCTACCTCGTCGGCTACCTCGCCGGGCTGCTCGCGAAGGAGGAGGCGGGTGCGAAGCAGGTGATCGGTTCCGTCGGGGGGCTCAAGATCCCGCCCGTCGACCGCTACATCGCCGGCTATCAGGCGGGGGCGAAGGCTGCGAACCCCGATATCACGGCCCTGAACTCCTACTCGCAGGACTTCGTCGATCAGGCCAAATGCAAAGAGCTCGCGCTCGACCAGATCGCCCGGGGCGCCCACGTGATCTTCCAGGTCGCCGGCCAGTGTGGTCTCGGCGCTCTCTCGGCCGCGCAGGAGAAGAACGTCCGCGGGATCGGCGTCGACGCCGACCAAGCGTACCTCGGTGAGCACGTCGCCACGAGCGCGCTGAAGAAGGTCGATGAGGCCGTCTTCCAGACGGTGCAGGAGGTCGCGGACGGCGGCTTCAACGGCGGCGAGGACACGATCTTCGACGTCGCCTCGGGCGCGGTCGGGATCGGTGTGATCTCACCGACCGTGCCGCGGACGGCGGTCGTCGACGTCAAGCGCGTCCAGGAGGAGATCGCGGACGGCACGATCTCCGACATCCCCACGACCGTCGCCGGTTAGGAGGGCTTGGCGAAATAGCGGCTGAGCCGCCGGGCCGCGCTGGTCGTGCCGATGCGGCGTCCTCAGTCGCGCCGATAGCTTCGGCTATCGGCGCTCCCTGCGTCCTTGCCTCGGAAACGACCAACGCACCCCGACGACGAGCGCCATTCCGCCAAGCCCTCCAGTTGGCGCTAGGGGCACGCGCCCCGGCACAGTAGGATCGCCGCGGATGGACGAGCGGCCTGTTCTCGAACTCCGCGGGATCACGAAGCGGTTCCCCGGCATCGTCGCGAACGACGGAGTCGACTTCGACCTGCGCAAGGGTGAGGTGCACGCGCTGCTCGGGGAGAACGGCGCCGGCAAGTCGACGCTGATGAACGTCCTCTACGGTCTGTACCGGCCGGACGAGGGCGAGATCCTGATCAACGGCAAGCCGGCGGAACTCGGCTCGCCGAAGGCGTCGATCGAGAACGGCGTCGGCATGGTCCACCAGCACTTCATGCTCATCCCCGTGATGACGGTGGCAGAGAACATCGTCCTCGCGACCGAGCCCGTGCACAACGGCGTCCTGCTCGACTACTCGGTGGCCGAGAAGCGGGTGGAGGAGATCTCGACGCGGTTCGGGCTCGCCGTCGACCCACGCGCCTACGTCCGGGACATCACGGTCGGCCAGCAGCAGCGGGTCGAGATCCTGAAGGCGCTCTACCGCGGCGCCGACATTCTCGTCCTCGACGAGCCGACCGCCGTGCTGACGCCGCAGGAGGCGCAGGAGCTGTTCACGATCGTCAAGAGCCTGACCGACCAGGGCAAGTCGATCATCTTCATCAGCCACAAGCTGAACGAGGTGGCCGAGATCGCGGACCGGATCACCGTGCTCCGGCGCGGCAAGAAGATCGAGACCCTGCCGGCAGCGGGCGCGACCGAGGAAGGGCTGGCGCGCCTGATGGTCGGCCGCGAGGTGCTGCTCCGGGTCGACAAGGGCCACTCGACTCCGGCCGAGCCGCTGCTCCAGGTCGAGGGCGTGACGGTCGTCGACGACCGTGAGATCACGAAGGTCAAGGACGTCTCCTTCCAGGTCCGCGGCGGCGAGATCGTCGGGATCGCCGGTGTCGACGGCAACGGCCAGACCGAGCTGATCGACGCGCTCACCGGCCTGCGGCGCGTCTCGGAGGGCAGGGTCCAGGTCGGCGACGAGGACGTCACCGGCGAGAGCGTCCGCGATTGCCTGGACGCCGGTCTCGGCCACATCCCCGAGGACCGTCAGCGCCGCGGGCTCGTGTTGGACTTCTCGCTCGCCGAGAACATCGCCCTGCACGACTACGACCACCCTCCCGCCTCGCGTCTCGGCTGGCTCTATCCGAAGCGGCTGGTCGAGAAGGCGGCGACGCTGATCGACGAGTTCGACGTGCGCGGCGGCGGCCCGCAGACGCCCGCCGCCGGCCTCTCGGGCGGCAACCAGCAGAAGGTGATCCTCGCCCGTGAGATCGACCGCAACCCGAAGGTGCTGATCGCGGCCCAGCCGACGCGCGGGCTCGACGTCGGCGCGATCGAGTTCGTCCACCGCCGGCTCGTCGAGGAGCGCGACGAGGGCCGCGCAGTGCTGCTCGTCTCGCTCGAGCTGGAGGAGATTCTCTCGCTCTCCGACCGGATCCTCGTCATGTTCGAGGGCGAGATCGTCGGTGAGTTCCCGCCCACCGTCACCGAGGAAGAGCTCGGCGTCGCCATGACCGGCGGCGGCCGTAAGGCGGCGGCATGATGAAGTCAAGCCGCAGAGAGGGGGCTCGGGGGAACCCGAGGGTTCCCCCGAACGAGTGCGCCGCCGCGCAGCGGCGGCGTCAGCGCGCAGGGGGCTCGTGGGGGAAACCGGGTTTCCTCCACGCGACCGAGCCGAAGGCGAGGGAGGCGGCGTGAGCGACGGCGTCAGCGGCCCCGACCCGTCCCCGCTCGGACCGCCGCCGCACCTCGGCTCGGCCGGCGAGCCGCCGGACGGAGGCGAGAAGGCCAGCTTCGCCACCCGCTACGCGCTCGCCCAGAAGGCGGGCGGGATCGTCGTGCCGATCCTCACCGTCTTCCTCGCCTTCCTGATCGGCGGCGTCGTCGTCCTGATCACGACGGGCAGCAACCCGATCAGCACCTACAGGGCGATCTTCGAAGGAGCCGGACTGAACTGGTTCACCGAGGTCGGCTCGTACGAGATCCGCGTCCCGTTCACGGATTCGCATGTGTGGTTCCCCTGGAACGTGGACGACATCGAGTCGACGGCCGCATTCAACCTGCAGCAGACGCTGATCAACTTCGTCCCGCTGGTGCTTACAGGGCTCGCCGTCGGCTTCGCCTTTCGCTGCGGGATGTTCAACATCGGCGGCCAGGGGCAGTACCTCGGCGGCGCGATCATGGCCGTCTGGGTCGGTTCGGAGCTGCCCGGTCTCCCGGGGTTCGTCCACATCCTCTTCGCCGTGATCGCCGGGGTGCTCGTCGGCGCGGTCTGGGCCGGAATCGCCGGCTTTCTCAAGGCGGCGGTCGGGACGCACGAGGTGATCTCGACGATCATGCTCAACTGGATCGCAATCTGGATCGGCGTCTTCCTGTTCGGGCTCGGCGGCCCGCTCCAGAACGACACACAGCCGTTCGTCCCCGTCTCGAACGACGTCGTCGAGGGGGCGAAGCTGCCGATCTTCTGGGGCGACCCCTTCCTGCAGGCGCTGCACGTCGGCTTCTTCGTCGCGCTCGCCGCCCTCGTGGTCTACTGGATCACGCTCAACCGGACGACGCTCGGGTACGAGGTGCGGGCCGTCGGCTACAACCCGGAAGCAGCCCGCTACGGCGGCATCTCGGTCGCCCGCAACTACTTCCTGGCGATGGCGATCTCGGGCGCTTTCGCCGGGCTCGCCGGCGCGATCGACACCGTCGGCTGGGCCTACCGCATCAACACGAATGACGTCATGATCTCGTCGCAGATCGCCTTCGTCGGGATCGCGGTGGCGCTGCTCGGCCGCAACAAGGCGATCGGCATCGGCCTGTCAGCACTCCTCTTCGCATCGCTCGTAACGGGAACCTCGACGCGGAACCTCGACCCGGAGATCTTCCGGCCAGAGCTGGCGTCGAACCTGACGGTGATGATCCAGGGCCTCGTCGTGCTCTTCGTGGGCGCCGACGTGCTCATTCTCTCCCTGTTCGGCCTCCGGAAGCGGCGACGACGGCAGCGTGCCGAGGCGGCCCCAGCAGAATGATCGGCTGGGTCAGCGCACGCCGGCCGAGCAACGACCGCGTCCTCGCGTGGATCGGCATCGTCTTCGGGCTGATCGCATTCTGGGTCGCGCTGCCGCCGCTCAAGGTGCGAACGGAGTGGATCCCGCCCGTGATCGGCCTGTTCGGGATCACCTGCGGCGTGAATGTGCTGATCCGCGGCCATGCCCGCCGGCTCGCCTGGTTCGCGATCGTGATCAGCGTTCTCGGCATCGGCCTCGGTCTCCTCGCCACCCGCTCGAGCGAGGGCCACCTCGACCAGGTGATCGTCTGGTCGGCGCTGACGGCGGCCATGCTCCGCCAGGCGACGCCGCTCGCCTTCGCCGCGATGGGCGGCATCTTCTCCGAGCGCAGCGGTGTCGTGAACATCGGCCTCGAGGGGATGATGCTCTCCGGCGCCTTCTTCGGGATCCTCGGCGCGGACAAGTTCAACTCGTGGCAGCTCGGCCTCCTCTGCGCGGCGCTCTCAGGCGCTGCATTCGCGCTGATCCACGCCTTCTTCGCGATCCACCTTCGCGCCGACCAGATCGTCGGCGGCACCGCGATCAACTTCCTGGCGCTCGGGATCACCGGCTACCTCTTCATCGACATCTACGGCGGCGAAGGGACGCCGCCGGACATCCCCGGCATCCCCAACGTGAACCTGTCCTTCCTCGAGGACTGGTACTTCATCGGTCCCGTGCTCGGCAATCTCAACCTGATGATCTGGTTGGCGTTCCTGACGATCCTGCTCACGTGGATCGTGCTCTTCAAGACGCCGGTCGGCCTTCGCCTCCGAGCCGTCGGCGAGCATCCGCGCGCGGCCGACACGGTCGGGATCTCGGTCTACAAGACGCGCTACGCAGCGGTCACCCTCTCCGGGATCCTCGCGGCGCTCGGCGGCGCGTACCTCTCGATCGGGTTCGTCAACTCCTTCAACCAGAACATGACCGTCGGGAAAGGCTTCATCGCGCTCGCGGCAGTCATTTTCGGCAACTGGCGTCCATGGGGTGCGGCGGCTGCCGCGCTCCTCTTCGGCTTCTCGACCGCCCTCGCGCAGCGCCTGCCCGCCTACTCGGAGTCGGCGGCAGTGCTGTTCCAGGCGCTCCCATATGTGCTCACGCTGATCGCCGTCGCGGGCGTGATCGGCCGCTCGATCCCGCCGGCGGCTGTGGGTCGTCCCTACCAGAAACAGTGAGCTCCAACGGTGGGCCACCGCGCCCGGGCAGCGCCCGCGCGTCCGTCTTCTTCGGCCTGCTCTCGGTCGCGACCATGCCTCTCGCGATCGCCGCCACGCGCTGGTCGGAGGAGTACGAGCTGCTCCAGGCCGGCTTCGCGATCCCGCTCGGCGCTGCGCTCGGGCTGCTGGCGGTCGCGCTCGCCCGGCGGGCACGGTCGCGGCTGGCGCCGACGCTCGGCCACCCGAAGGGGACGCGGACGGCCCGGCTCGGCCGCTTCCTCGGCCTGCTCGGGTTCCTGCTCGCACTGACCGCGGCCGGGTCGCTCGCCGTCTACTGGATCCTCTCGGTCGTCGAGGCCTGATCCGGCCGGACTAGGCGCGCGCTGACGCGGCGGCTACCATGCCCCCGTGTTCGAGATCGGTAATAGCCTGCGCGAGGCCCGCCTGCGCCGGCACATCGAGTTCGCCGAGGCCGAGCACGGGACCAAGATCCGGGGGAAGTACCTGCGCGCGCTCGAGGACGAGCGCTTCGAGCTGCTGCCCTCGCACACGTACATCAAGGGCTTCCTGCGCTCCTACGCCGACTATCTCGGCCTCGACGGCCAGCTCTACGTCGACGAGTACAACTCGCGCTTCGTGATCGGCGAGGAGGAGGCGCCCGTGCGCGCCCGCCGCGTGCCCGCCGCGAGGGCGAGGCGGCGCGACCGGCGGGAGTCGAGCATCGTCGTCGTCGCGCTGACCGCGATCGCGCTCGTGACCGCTCTCGTGATCGTCGCCTGGCGCTTCGGCAGCCCCGAGGACGAGCCGGTGCACGGCCTGAAGACGTCGACGACGCAGCAGCGCCAGGCGGCGCCGACGCCGCAGGCGGCCGGGACGGCGCGGCTCGAGCTGCGGGCCACGCGGGGCAACTCGTACCTGCTCGTCAAGAGGAGCAGCTCGCTCGGCAAGATCCTCTACCAGGGGACGCTCGAACGCGGCCAGAAGCAGCGGTTCGACGGCCAGGTGCTCTGGGTCCGGCTGGAGTCGCCGCAGAACGTGCTCGTGCGCCGCAACGGCAACCGCGTTCGGCTGCCGGCCGCCGTCAAGGCGCAAGGCGTCTTCGTGACGGCGAAGAAGATCTTCGCGGCCGACGCGGCTTGACGGGCGCGAACGGCGCGCGGCCTCGCGCGGTCATCGTCGTCACGGGCAGCGAGCTCGTGCGCGGCGAGCGCACCGACCTGAACGGCCCCTTCCTGGCGAGGTCGCTGCTCGCGCTCGGGATCGAGCCCACCCGGATCCACGTCGTCGGCGACGATCCGGCCGAGCTGGAAGCCGCGGTCCGCGAGGCGGTCGCGACCGCCGACCTCGTCGCGACCTCGGGCGGGCTGGGGCCGACCCACGACGACCGCACCGTTCGGATCGTCGCGAAGGTCGCCGGGCTCGCGGTCCGCGTGGACGCAGAGCTGGAGGCCCAGATCGAAGGCGTCTCACGAATGGTCGCCGAGCGGATGAAGCGTCCCTACGCGGACTTCTCGGACGGGGTGACGAAGCAGGCGACCGTGCCGGACCCGTCCACCGTGCTCGGCCTCGCCGGCACCGCGCCAGGCCTCGTCGTCGAGGCGGACGGGACGCCCGTGATCGTGCTGCCCGGCCCACCCGTCGAGCTACAGCGGCTGTGGCCGCGGGCGCTCGAGGCCCCCGAGGTGCGTCGCCTCCTCGACCGGGGGACGCCGCCGCTGCGGAAGACGTTGCGCTTCTTCGGCCCCGGCGAGTCCCAGGTCGCGCAGGCCTTCCAGGCGGCCGGTGGCGACGGCGACGGGCTCGAGGTGACGATCTGCGCCCGCAGCTTCGAAATCCACGTCGACCTCGTCGCCGAGCCGAGCGCCGAGGAGCGGCTGCTCGAGCTCGAGGACGCGCTCTCGGAGCGGCTGGGGCGGTTCCTCTTCTCGACCGACGGCCGGGGCGTGGAGGAGATCGTCCTCGACCGGTGCCGTGCGCTCGGCTGGTCGCTCGCGACGGCGGAGTCGTGCACGGGCGGCCTCATCGCCGCCGCGCTGACGGCGATCCCGGGCTCGAGCGACATCGTCAAGGGCGGCATCGTCGCGTACGGGAACGAGGTCAAGACCGGCGAGCTGAACGTCCCGGCCGGCCTGATCGAGCAGCACGGCGCCGTCTCGGCCGAGGTCGCCGAGTCGATGGCGCGGGGCGCGCGCGAGCGGCTCGGCGTCGACGTCGCCGTCTCGGTGACGGGCGTCGCGGGCCCGGGCGGCGGCACCGAGGAGAAGCCGGTCGGGCTCGTCTACTTCCATGCCGAGACGCCCGAGGAGAGCAGGGGCGGTTTCTTCAGCTTTCCCGGCGACCGCGACTCGATCCGCCGGCGTTCGGTCGTGGCGTCGCTGCACCTGCTGCGGCGCCTTTTGGAACAGAATCGAGACAAAGCCGCGTAGAGATGGCCGCTAGCGTGGGCCGGGATGAGCGGCATCGCCTCTTCCTCGGAATCGGGCTGCCGGCGGATGCAGCCGAGGCGCTCGCCTCCTGGCAGGCGCACGCGCTTCAGGGCCGGATCGTCCCACGCGAGAACCTGCACATCACGCTCGCGTTTCTCGGCTCGCGGCCGGCCGGCGAGCTGCCGGCGATCGTCGACGTGCTCGGGCGGGCGGCGGCCGAGGCGCGACCCCTGCGCTTCGAGGTCTCCGGCTACCGGGAGACACGCTCGGTCGGCATGCTCACGCTCGACGACGAGGCGGGCGCCGCGTCGCGGCTCGCCCGCCGCCTCCACGACGACCTCGAGGAGCTCGGCGTCTACCGGCGCGAGGCGCGGCCGTGGCTGCCGCACGTGACCGTGCTCCGCTTCCGCGAGCGGCCGCGGCTGCGGCCCGAGCTGCCGGCGCTGGCCTGGGTGTCGTCCGACGCAGCTGCTTTTCTTTCACGTCTGCACCCGTCCGGGGCGCGGTACGAGGTGCACGACTCATTTCGGCTAGGAGGCTGATCAGATGAACCGCGAGGAAGCTCTCGACGTCGCCCTCGGGCAGATCGAGCGACAGTTCGGAAAGGGCTCGGTCATGAAGATGAGCGACCAGGCCCAGGTGCAGATCGGCGCGATCTCGACGGGGTCGCTCGTGCTCGACGTCGCCCTCGGCATCGGCGGGCTGCCGCGCGGCCGTGTCGTCGAGGTGTACGGGCCGGAGAGCTCGGGCAAGACGACGCTCGTCTACCACGTGATCGCCGAGGCCCAGCGCCGCGGCGGCATCTGCGCCTTCATCGACGCCGAGCACGCGATGGACCCGCAGTACGCGCGCAAGATCGGCGTCAACGTCGACGACCTCCTCGTCTCGCAGCCCGACACCGGCGAGCAGGCGCTCGAGATCACCGAGCTGCTCGTGCGCTCTGGCGCGCTCGACGTCGTCGCGGTCGACTCGGTCGCGGCCCTGACCCCGAAGGCCGAGATCGAGGGCGAGATGGGGGACAGCCACGTCGGCCTGCAGGCCCGGCTGATGAGCCAGGCGCTGCGCAAGCTCGCCGGGACACTCAACCGCACCGACACGATCTGCCTCTTCACGAACCAGCTGCGCGAGAAGATCGGCGTCATGTTCGGCAGCCCCGAGACGACGCCGGGCGGCCGCGCGCTCAAGTTCTACTCCTCGGTCCGCCTCGACATCCGCCGGATCGAGACGCTCAAGGACGGGGCGGAGGCCTACGGCAACCGCGTCCGCGTCAAGGTGGTCAAGAACAAGGTCGCGCCGCCGTTCAAGCAGGCCGAGTTCGACATCATCTACGGCTCCGGCATCTCCTGGGAGAGCACGGTGCTCGACGTCGGGATCGAGCGGAAGATCGTCGCCAAGTCGGGCTCGTACTTCAGCTTCGGTGACGAGCGGCTCGGCCAGGGCCGCCAGAACGCCGCCTCGTTCCTGAAGGAGCATCCGGACGTCGTCCAGGAGATCCTCCAGCAGATCCAGCTGCAGGCGGGGCCCGAGCAGGCGATCTCGGCGCGGCTGCTGCCGACCGTCGCCGGCGCGGAGGAGGCGACGCCGGTGGTCGACGAGGTCGAGGAGCAGGAGGAAGCCGCCTCGGCGGCATGACCGAGCGCGACGACGCGGTCGAGCAGGCGCTCCGCGCGCTGCGTTTCCGCGACCGCTCGACCGCGGAGCTCGCGGCACGGCTCGAGCGGAGCGGCGTCGGCGCCGCCGAGCGGGAGCAGGCGCTCGCGACGCTCGAACGGATCGGCTACGTGGACGACGAGCGCTTCGCCCGTACGCGGGCGGAGCAGCTCGCCGCTCGCGGCTCCGGCGACGCGCTGATCCGTCACGACCTCGAAGGGCGGGGGATCGCGCCGGAGCACGTCGAGTCGGCGCTCGAGGGGCTCGAGCCGGAACGCGAGCGGGCGGCGAGGCTCGTCGAGCACCGCGGCCGCAGCGTCAAGACCGCTCGCTACCTCGCTTCGCGTGGGTTCGGCGCGGACGCGCTGGAAGCGCTCGTTGCGCCGGAGGACTGAGAAGCGATAGGATCGGCAGTGCTTCCATTCGACGTTTTTCCTGCACAAGCGCGTTTTTCCGAATCTCTTGAAACTTGGCTCTCGTGACCATTTCTACCTCGAATCCAGCGGACGCCCGGGAGGACTCTCCGGCTCGACCGTGATCTGACGCGCCAAGACCGAGCGCGGCCTGCAGGCCGGCGCCGGATGTGAGCACCCGCGACGCTCGTCGCGGAATCCACCTTCTCCCTCTGGAGGCAGGACGGCATGCTCATCGCGGTCATGACGCTGGTTGGACTCTCCATCGGCGCCGCCGTGGCGACAGGGCTGCTGATGCTGCGGAGCGGGTCGCGCGTGCACGTGGCCGAGCGTGAGGCGGAGACGATCCGGCGCGAGGCCCAGATCGAGGCGCGCGAGCTCGCCGTCAAGCTGCGCGCCGAGATCGAGGCCGAAGTACAGGACCGGCGCACGGAGGCCGCCCGGGTCGAAGAGCAGGTGACCGCCGCCGAGCACGAGGTCGAGCGGAAGCAGGTCGAGGTCGAGCGCCGCGAGCAGGGGCTGAACGACCGCGAGGTCCACGTCAAGCAGCTGCAGGACGAGTTGAAGGCGGCGAAGGACAGCGCGATCGGCGAGCTCGAGCGGGTCGGCGGCCTGACCGTCGCCGAGGCGAAGAGCCACCTGCTCGAGCGCTCCCAGGATCTGATCCGCCACGAGCTCGCAAAGAGCGTCCGCCAGCAGGAGGAGGAAGCACGCGCCGAGTCCCGCAGGCGGGCACGGGCGTTGATCGCGGACGCGCTGCAGCGGGTCGCGGCCAGCCACACCGCCGAGACGACGGTGACCGTGGTCGAGCTTCCATCCGACGACATGAAGGGGCGGATCATCGGCCGCGAGGGTCGCAACATCCGCGCGCTCGAGCATCTGACGGGCGTCGACTTCATCATCGACGACACGCCGCAGGCTGTCGTCCTCTCGTCGTTCGACGGTCTTCGCCGCGAGGTCGCGCGCACGACGCTCGAGAAGCTGATCGAGGACGGTCGCATCCATCCCGCCCGGATCGAGGAGATGTACTACCTCTCCAAGGCGGAGCTCGAGGACCACGTCCGCCAGGCCGGCGAGCAGGCGGTCTTCGAGGCCAAGTGCGGCGAGTTCCACGAGGAGCTCGTCAAGGTGCTCGGCCGGCTCCGCTACCGGACGAGCTACGGCCAGCACGTGCTCAAGCACACGCTCGAGGTCGTGCACCTGACGGGGATCATGGCGAGCGAGCTCGGCGCGAGCGTCAAGACGGCCAAGCGGGCCGCGCTCCTGCACGACATCGGCAAGGCGATGACGCACGAGGTCGAGGGCTCGCACGCGATCATCTCGGCGCAGCTGGCCAAGCGCTACGGCGAGAGCCAGGGCGTCGTGCATGCGATCGAGGCGCACCACTACGAGGTGCAGCCGCAGACCGTCGAAGCTGTGCTCCTGATCGCGGCCGACGCGATCTCGGCCTCCCGGCCCGGGGCCCGTGGCGAGAGCCTCGAGCACTACATCAAGCGGCTCGGCGCGCTCGAGGAGATCGCGACGGCCAAGCCGGGTGTGGCGAAGGCCTACGCGCTCCAGGCCGGCCGTGAGATCCGGGTCATGGTCGAGCCGACCGAGGTCGACGACGACGGCGCCGTGCTGCTCTCGCACGAGATCGCGCGCGAGATCGAAGACCAGCTCGAATACCCGGGCCAGGTGAAGGTGACCGTGATCCGCGAGTCCCGGGCGACCGAGATCGCGAAGTAGCGCGCCGGTACGATCCCGCGATGCGCCGCTACCACGTCACCACCTTCGGCTGTCAGATGAACGCGCACGATTCCGAGCGGATCAAGGGCATGCTCGAGTCGCTCGGGCTCGGTGAGGCGACCGCGCCGGACGAAGCGGACGTGCTCGTCTTCAACACCTGCACGATCCGCGAGAAGCCGGACACGAAGCTTGCCGCCTACCTGGGCGACGCCGGTGCGCGGAAGCGCCAGAACCCCGAGCTCGTCGTCGCGGTGGGCGGTTGCTACGCGGAGGCCCAGCGGGAGCGGATCTTCGAGCTCTACCCCCAGGTCGACGTCGCCTTCGGGCCCGGCTCGATCCCGCATCTCGGCGAGTGGATCGGGGCCGGCGGACAGGCGCCGCGAGGCCGCTTCGGCACGCACGAGCACTTCGCGGGCGACCTGCCGATGCACCGCGAGCGCTCCTTCAGCGCCTGGGTGCAGGTCTCGATGGGCTGCAACTCCAAGTGCGCGTACTGCATCGTCCCCGCGGTCCGCGGGCGCGAGCAGAGCCGCCGGCCCGGTGAGATCGTCGCCGAGGTGACGCGGCTCGCCGCCGACGGCGTCAAGGAGATCACGCTGCTCGGCCAGAACGTCAACTCCTGGGGGCGCGACCTCCGTCCCCAGATCACGACCGAGTTCGGCGAGCTCTTGCGCGCCTGCGACGCGGTCGACGGGATCGAGCGGATCCGCTTCACGAGCCCGCATCCGAAGGACTTCCGCGAGCCGGTGGTCGCGGCGATGGCGGAGTGCGACGCTGTCTGCGAGCAGATCCACCTGCCGCTGCAGTCCGGCTCGAGCAGGATCCTGAAGGCGATGCGCCGCACCTACGACCGCGGCCGCTACCTCGACCTCGTCGCCAGGCTCCGCGATGCGATTCCCGGCCTTGCGCTCGGCACGGACGTCATCGTCGGCTTCCCGGGTGAGACGGAGGCGGACTTCCAGGAGACGCTCGCCGTCGTGGAGGAGGTCCGCTACGACAGCGCCTTCACGTTCATCTACTCGCCGCGCGCGGGCACCGAGGCCGCCGCCATGGCCGACCAGGTGCCGGAGGAGGTCAAGCACGAGCGGCTGGAGCGGCTCGTCGACGTCGTCCAGCGAATCGCGGCCGAGCGGAACGCTGCCCGCATCGGCTCCGTCGAGGAGGTGCTCGTGGAAGGAGCAAGCCGGACGGATGCGAGCCTCCTGCGCGGTCGCACACGCGGCAACGTGACGGTCAACTTCGCGGGGAACGCCGTGGCAGGCGAGCTGGTCGACGTTCAGATCGAGAGCGCCACCTCGACGACCCTCCGCGGCGCCCAGCGAACGGCGGTGGCGGCGTGAAGGTTCTCCTCACAGGATCCTCCGGCCAGATCGGCACCAACCTTGCAATCCGGCTCCTCGCCGACGGTCACGAGGTCTTCGGCGTCGACCAGCGAGTCAACACCTGGACGGACGAGTTCCGCTACCTGATCCAGGACCTCTCCGGTCAGTACCCGGCCTTCCCGGACGGGATCGGCGGCGTTCCCTATCCCGAGACCGACGTCGTCGTCCACCTGGCGGCGCACGCGAAGGTGCACCAGCTCGTCGCGCACCCGCACCGCGCGCTCGAGAACACGATGATGACGTTCAACGTGCTCGAGTACTGTCGGCAGCGCCGGCTGCCGCTCGTCTTCTCCTCCACCCGCGAGGTCTACGGCGACGTCCACCGCTTCGAGGGGTACGGGGAGGACACGGCCGACTTCGCCTTCACGGAGAGCCCGTACTCGGCCTCGAAGATCGCCAGCGAGGCGTTCATCTACGCCTACGCACGCTGCTACGGGCTCAGGTACCTCGCCTTCCGCTTCTCGAACGTCTACGGGCGCTACGACAACGACCTGCACCGGATGTCGCGCGTGCTGCCGCTGTTCATCCACTCGATGTCGCGCGACGAGCCGATCACGGTCTTCGGCGGTGCCGACAAGGTGCTCGACTTCACCTACGTCGACGACTGCGTCGACGGGATCTCACGCGGGATCGAGGCGCTCGTGGAGGGCCGGGTCACGAACGAGACGATCAATCTCGCGTTCGGGGAGGGGAACACGCTCGTCCGTGCGGCCGAGCTGATCGCGGCAGAGCTCGACGTCGAGCCGAAGATGACGATCGCGCCTTCCCTGCTCGGGGAGGTGACGCGCTACGTGGCCGACATCCGCAAGGCGAACGACCTGCTCGGCTGGACGCCGCAGGTGCCGCTCGACGAGGGCATCCCGCGCGCGGTCTCCTGGTTCCGCGAGCACCGCGACGCCCATCCCGAGGAGAACAGGCCGGTCGTGAACGAGGGCGATTCGGTTGGCTGGAAGACACCCGCAGCCGAACGTCCGTGCTAGCGTCCTCGCGATCTTCGGCCCGACCGCGTCGGGCAAGACGGCGGTCGCCGAGGCGATCGCCGAGCGGATCCCGGCCGAGCTCGTCTCCGCGGACTCGATGCAGGTCTACCGAGGCCTGCCGATCCTGACCAACCAGGACGCCGGTGCACGGCTCGTCGGGATCTGGCCGCTCGACCGCCAGGGAACGGTGGGTGAGTACCAGCGACTGGCACACGCGGCGATCGACGAGATCGCCGCCGCGGGACGGACGCCGGTCGTGGTCGGCGGCTCGGGGCTCTGGTTCCAGGCGGCGCTCACCGACGTCCAGCTGCCCGCCGACGCCCCGCCGGGGGCGCGTCAGCGGTGGGAGCGGCTCTACGACCGTCGCGGTGCGGCGACGGCCCACGGTCTCCTCGAGCGCCGCGACCCTCGCGCCGCGGCGCGGATCCATCCGAACGACCGCAAGCGGGTCGTGCGGGCACTCGAGCTCTGGCAGGCAGGCGGCACGCTCGTCCCGGAGCGCCCGCGGCTCTGGACGGCCGAGTTGCGGCTGCCGACGCTCGTCGTCGGCCTCGAGGCCTCGCGCGAGACGCTCGCGACACGGATTCGTGCCCGTGCAGAGGCGATGTTCGAACAGGGCGTCGAGAACGAGGTGCGGTCCGCCGGGGAGGTGGCGCCGCAGGTGCTCGGCCTCGACGCGGTGCGGACGCTCCCGCGCGCGGAGGCGATCGCCGAGCTCGAGCGCGCCACGCTCCGGTTCGCCGCCTACCAGCGCAAATGGATGCGCCGTATTCCCGGCATCGTCATGATCGACGCGGAACGGCCGGCGGGAGAGGTGGCGGATGCGATTCTGGAATGTGTTACGCAACCAATGCGCAGTCCCTTAGCGAATTCCTTGTAAGAGGTCGGGGGCCTGTCCCCCCTTGAAGACGCTCCGCCTCTCCCGCAGTCGGGCGAGCATCGCCCGACGCAGCGCGTGAGTCAAGGTCCGATGGAAACGCGTTGGTACCGGTCCGCAGCATGAGAACATCTGTTCGTGACCGCTCAAGGCTCCGCTCTCACCCGGTACCGCCGTGCGCTCGAGCGCGGGCACGTCTTCGGGGCCGAGATCGCAGCGAAGGAGATGGCGTTCCTGTCGTTGCGGGACGCCATTGGCCTGCTCGCCCTGTATGCGGCTGAGGATTCGCCGAAGTTCGACAAGGCCGCGGTCCGCTGGCTTGGCCGGCTCGCGCTCGAGTCTGACGATCTGTCGCTGCACGACGTGCAGCTGGCTGCGGCCGCGCTTCATGCGCTGCCTCGCCGCCCGGATTCAGCGCTGCAGGTTCTCCGAGACGTGAGCCGTTGAGCCGCGGCCGTCCCTCTAGCTGACGTCGCCGACGTTAGCCGAAGATGCCACCATGCCACGTGAATCTTGGGACCGGACCGGGGACTCGTGAGGCCAGGTGACGACATGCGGTTCTGGAAGTGGCACGCGCTCGGTAACAGCTACCTCATCGTCGAGGAGCAACTCGATGCCGACCTGGCGCGCCGGCTCTGCGATCTCCGCTACGGCATCGGCTCCGACGGGGTCGTCGAGGTCGTCAGGCTGAACGGCGCCACGGCGGAGATCGTGATCTGGAACCCCGACGGCTCGGTGGCCGAGTTCTCGGGCAACGGCAGCCGGATCGCCGCCGCGTGGCTGGGTGCGCGCGCAGGAACGCCGCAGGTGACGATTGGCGTCGCCGGCCGCGTCTATCCGGCGGCGATTCGCGACGACGGCACCGTCGCGATGGGCGTCGGTGACGTCGAGGTGGGGAAGACCGAGACGATCGAGCTCGGCGGGGAGCGGGTCGAGCTGACGGCCGTCTCGGTGGGCAATCCGCATGCGGTCGTCCGGCTCGCCGGGGACCGGGACGACCTCCTCCGGCTCGGCCCGCAGATCGAGAAGCACGAGCGCTTCCCGGAGCGGACGAACGTCCAGCTCGTCGACGTCGTCGGCCCGAACGAATTGACCGTGCTCGTCTGGGAGCGCGGCGCGGGCGAGACGAGCGCGTCCGGCTCGAGCGCCGTCGCCGCGGCCGCGGCCGCCGTCGCGAACGGCTGGTGCGAGAGCCCGGTCACCGTCCGCATGCCGGGAGGCGAGCTGCGGGTCGAGCTCGACGACGAGGCGCGGATCACGCTGGTCGGCCCGGCCGAGGAGATCTGCTCGGGAGACGTCGGGCGCTAGGAGGGTTTGGCGGAATGGCGCTCGCTGGTGGGGCGGGATGCTCGTTCCGAGGCAAGGACGCAGGGAGCGCCGATAGCCCAGGCTATCGGCGCGACTGAGGACGCAGCATCGGGGCGAGCAGCGCGGCCCGGCGGCTCAGCCGCTATTTCGCCAAACCCTCCTAGGCCGTCAGACCGCCAGCTCGAACTCGCGCAGGGTCTCGTTCAGGCTCAGCCGCTCGTCGTGCGACTCCTTGCGCCAGCCGATGATCAGCGCGCAGTCGAGCTGGTACGTGCCCGCCGGGAACTCCTTCGGCCTCGTGCCCGGGACGACGACTGCGCGCGGCGGCACCGAGCCGCGGTGCTCGACCGGCTCCTCACCCGTGACGTCGATGATCGGGACGCTCGCGGTGAGCGACACGTTCGCGGAGAGCACGGCGCCCGCGCCGATCCGAACGCCCTCGGTGACGATGCAGCGCGAGCCGAGGAACGCGCCGTCCTCGACGATCACCGGGGTCGCGTTCGGCGGCTCGAGCACGCCGCCGATACCGACGCCGCCGGCGAGGTGGACGTCGGCGCCGATCTGGGCGCAGGAGCCGACGGTCGCCCACGTGTCGACCATCGTCCGCGGCCCGACCCAGGCGCCGATGTTGACGTAGCCCGGCATCAGCACGACGCCGTCCGAGAGGAAGGAGCCGTAGCGGGCGACGCCGGGCGGGACGATCCGGACGCCGTTCGGCGGCACCTTCAGCGGGATCTTGTCCTGGAACGAGAAGGGGCCGACCGTCATCGGCTCGACCTTGCGAAGGCGGAAGTACTCGAGGATCGCCTCCTTCGCCTCGACGTCGACGACCCAGTCGCCGCTCTCCTGCGACGCGACGCGGCGCTCGCCCTTGTCGAGCGCCTCGACGATCTCGAGCGCGTCGTCGGGCGTCACAGCACGCGCTCCAGGAGCTCGACGGCGCGGGCGCACTCCTCCTCGGAAGGAACCAGCGCGACGCGGAAGTAGCCCTCGCCGGCAGCGCCGAGGTAGGAGCCGGGCGTGACGAGCACGCCGTGTTCGAGCAGCCGCTCGGCGAACGACTCCGACGATTCGCCGCCGGGTACCTCGGCCCAGAGGTACATCGTCGCCGCGCTGCCGGCGACGCGAACGCGCTTGCGGCCGAAGAGGTCGAGGAAGAGCGCCCGCTTGCGGCCGTAGCGGGCGCGCGTCTCGGCGACGTGCTCCTCGTCGCCCCAGGCGACCACCGACGCCCGCTGGACGAACTCCTGCGGCGCCGTGCCGACGGTGGGCCGGAACGCCTTCAGCGCCGAGACCAGAGCAGGATCGCCGGCCGCGAAGCCGCTGCGGTAGCCCGTCATCGAGCTGCGCTTCGAGAGGGTGTTGAAGGCGACGACGTTCGTCCGGTCGTGGAGCTGCAGCGCCGACGCCGGCGGCTCGTCGAACCAGAGCTCGGTGTAGGCCTCGTCGGAGGCGACCACGAAGCCGTGCTCCCGTGCGAGCGCCGCCAGCCGCTCGTAGAACGCGAGCGGCGCCGTCGCAGCGGTCGGGTTGTTCGGATAGTTGATCCAGAAGACGGCCAGCCGCGCCCAGGTCTCGTCGTCGATCGCGTCGAGGTCGGGGAGGAAGCCGTGCTCCTCGTGCAGCGGCAGCGCCAACGGCCGCGCGTGCGCGAAGAGGGCGCCGCGCTCGTAGACCGGGTAGCCGGGATCCGTGTAGGCAACGGTGTCCCGGGTCCCCTCGGCATCCACGACCGCCAGCGCGAAAGTGAAGATCGCCTCCTTGCTCCCGAGCGTCGGGATGATCTCGGTGTCGGGATCGAGTGTGGAGCCGAAGCGGCGCTCGGCCCAGGCGGCGATCGCCTCGCGCAGCTCGGGCAGCCCCACAGCCGCCGGGTAGCCCATCCGGTCGCGGAGGCCGTCGACGAGCGCCTGGCGGATCTTCGGATCGGTCGGCTCGCGCGGGTCGCCCGTGCCGAAGTCGATCACCTGGATCCCGCGCGCCTCGACCCGGCGCGCCGCCTCGTTGAGGCGCACGAACGGATAGGTCGTCTGCCGCTCGAGGATGGGGGAGACGGGCACGCCTAGACGCTACCCGTGACGAAGCGCCAGAGCGCCGTGAAGGCCCGCTCCAGCGGCGGCGATCTCGACCTGCTCGTCGCGCCGGTGGGCGTACCGCGTCGCGCCGGGCCCGAAGTTGACGGCGTCGATGCCGCGCGAGGTGAAGTCGGCGACGTTCGTCCACGCCTGTTTCGGCTCCAGCGCGAGCTCCCCGGCGGCGCGCAGGCGCTGCACGAGCGCCGAGTCGGTGACGACGCGGGCCGGCGGCGAATCGCCGGCGTGCTCGTAGGTCGCTCCTTCGGGCACGAGGCTGCGGAGATAGGCGTCGGCGTCTGCCGGTGAGCGGTCGGGCGCGTAGCGGAAGTTGACGTTCGCCTCGACGCGGTCCGGGATCACGTTCGTCGCGATCCCGCCCTCGATCCGGGTGATGCTGGCCACCTCCGTGAAGGTGAGACCGCCGATCTCGACCGGCCGCGGTTCCATCGCCGCGTAGGGGCGCAGGCCCTCGAGCGCCTTCTCGATCGCGTTCTCGGTCGTCCACGGCCGCGCCGAGTGGCCGCTGACGCCGTGAAAGGTGATCCGCGCGTTCAGATTGCCGAGGCAGCCTGCCTGGATCGTCGTGTCGGTCGGCTCGAGCAGGATCGCGAGCTGGGCGTCGTGGACGACGCGCGAGGTGTCGAACAGGTGCGGGAGCGGGCTGAACTCGGCGGGCAGCTCCTCCTTGCCGAAGGCGAGCAGCGCGAGATCGACCTCCGGCTCGACGCCGCGGTCCTCGAGCTCCCGCGCCAGCTCGAGCATCACGGCGAGCCCGCCCTTCATGTCGCTGGCGCCCAGCCCGACGACGGCGCCGTTCTCGATCCGGCCCGGCACGTTCTCCTGCGCGGGCACGGTGTCGTAGTGGCCGGCGAGCACGACGAGCGGCGTCCCTTCGCGCCGCGGGCGTGCCCAGACGAATGCGTCCTCGGCCTCGTACTCGGCCTCGAACGACGCCGGAACGAGCGAGCGCACATGGGCGGCGATCTCCGCCTCGTGTCTGCTCTCGGACGGGATGTTGACCAGCTCGAGCGTGCGCTCGGCCAGCCTGTGCGCGAGGTCGGACATCGGCCGCAAGCGTGGCACAATCCTCCAGGTGACGACGCGCCAGACACCAAGCTCGGGGATCGAGCCCGAGCGCGGGCTCGTGCTCGCCGTGCTGCCGCGCTCCGCCGACTCCGAGGAGGAGCTCGGCGAGCTGCGCGAGCTCGCCCGTACCGCGGGCGTCGAGCCGATCGCCGAGCTCGTGCAACAGCGCCAGAACCCGGACCCGCGCACGTACGTCGGCAAGGGGAAGCTCGAGGAGTTGAAGCGGGCCTACGAGAACGCGCACGCCGAGGTGCTGATCGTGGACGACGAGCTCCAGCCGGCGCAGCAGAAGGCGCTCGAGAACGCCCTGACGGCACGCGTCGTCGACCGCACCCAGCTGATCCTCGACATCTTCGCCCAGCATGCGACGAGCGCCGAAGGGAAGCTCCAGGTCGAGCTGGCGCAGCTCGAGTACAACCTGCCGCGGATGCGCGGGATGTGGCAGCACCTCGAGCGCCTCGGCGGCGGCACGGGCGCCCTCGGGGCCGGCGTCGGCACCCGCGGCCCCGGCGAGTCGCAGCTCGAGACCGACCGCCGGATCGCGAGGCGGAAGATCTCGCTGCTTCGGCGGAGGCTGAAGGAGGTCGGCAAGCACCGGGCGACGCGGCGCAAGGAGCGCGCGGGCAGCGGCACGCCGACGGTCGCTCTCGCCGGCTACACGAACGTGGGCAAGTCGACGCTGCTGAACGCGCTCACCGGTGCGGAGGTGAGCGTCGAGAACCGGCTCTTCGAGACGCTGGATCCGACAACGCGCGGCTTCGAGCACGAGGGGAAGCGCTACCTCGTCACCGACACCGTCGGCTTCATCCGCAGGCTGCCGACGCAGCTCGTCGAGGGCTTCGCGTCGACGCTCGAGGAGACGCTCGTCGCGGACCTCGTCCTGCACGTCGTGGACGCCTCCGAGGACGACGACCGACTGGAGGAGATGATCGGCGCGGTCGACGGCGTCCTGCACGAGATCGGAGCCGACGACGTCCCGGTCGAGCTGGTGCTGAACAAGATCGACCGGGTCGACCCGCTCGGCCGGCGCCGGCTCTCGAACCGATTCCCGGGCTCACTGCAGATCTCGGCCGCGACCGGCGAGGGCATCGACGCCCTGCGCGAGCGGATCGCCGAGCGCTTCGCCGACCGCTTCGAGGACGTCCGCCTGCTGCTGCCCTACGAGGAGGGTGGGAAGCTCGCCGAGCTGTACGCGCTCGGAGCGCCGATCGACGAGCGCGAGGACTCCGAAGCAGGCGTGCTCGTGCGCGCCCGGCTGCCGCAGCGCGAGGTACGCCGCTTTGCCCGTTATCTCGTCGCCGACTCGGGTGAGAGCTCGGCGGCGGAGCGCGGGTGACGGAGCTCCCGGTCGCGCGGCTGCGCGACGATGCGTTACTCCCCGCGCAGGCCTACGAAGGCGATGCGGGGCTCGATCTCGCAGCGTGCGAGCGCGCCGAGCTCGAGCCGGGGGAACGGGCCCTCGTCGGAACCGGCGTCGCAGTGGCGATCCCCGACGGCTACGCGGGCCTCGTGCTGCCGCGCTCCGGGCTCGCTGCCCGTCATGGCATTACGATTGTCAACGCACCGGGGCTGATCGACAGCGGCTACCGCGGCGAGCTCAAGGTGATCCTGCTGAACACGGACGCGCGCGAGCGGTTCGTGATCGAGCCGGGGATGCGGATCGCGCAGCTCGTCCTCGTCGAGGCCGCGTCCGTGCGCCTGCTCGAGGTGGACGAGCTGCCGGAGAGCGCGCGCGGCGCGGCCGGGTTCGGATCGTCCGGAGTGGGGTCGAGCGCGACATGATGCGGGCGGAGCCGCGGATCCGCGTCTCGGCGCTGCTGCGCTGGGGCGACGGCGTTCTCCTCTGCCGGCACGAGAAGCGCGGGAAGGCGGTCTGGCTGCTCCCGGGCGGGGGCGTCCACTCGGGCGAGACGCTGATGGACGCGATCGGGCGCGAGATCCGCGAGGAGGTCGGGATCGAGCCGCCGCGGTTCGAGGGGCCGATCGCGCTCGTCGACTCGATCGCGCCGAAGGGGGCGCTCGTGACGAAGCACGTCGTCCACATCATCTTCGCCGGCGACGTCGACGGCTCGCTCGAGTCGGTCGTCTCCCAGGACGAGGCCGTCCGCGGGCACAGGATCTTCGCCCTCGACGAGCTCGCCGGGGTCGTGCTCCATCCGCCGATCCAGCGCTTCCTGCAGCGCTGGCAGTCCGGCGATCCGGCGGTCTATCTTGGAGCCTTGTGGACCCCCTGAACGACGTCCTCGGGCTCACGGCCGACTACGCAGGGCAGTTCCTCGGCTCGCTCGACGAGCGGCCGGTCAGACCGAGCGCCACGGTGGAGCAGCTGCGGGCGGCGTTGGGTGGGCCGGTGCCGGAGCACGGTCTGGAGGACACGCAGGTCGTCGCCGAGCTGATCGAGGCGGCTGAGCCGGGGATCATCGCCATACCCTCGGGCCGCTTCTTCGGCTTCGTCATCGGCGGCGCGCTGCCGGCTGCCCTCGCGGCCGACTGGCTCACCTCGACCTGGGATCAGAACTCCGCCCAGATCGGCCCGACGCCGAGTGCCGGAGTCGTCGAGGAGGTCGCGGTCGCATGGCTTCAGGAGCTGCTGCGGCTCCCGGCCGGTGTCTCGGCGGGCTTCGTGACCGGTTGCCAGATGGCCCACGTGACGGCGCTGGCTGCGGCGCGGCACCGGATCCTCGAGCGGGCGGGCTGGGATCTTGCGCGGGACGGGCTCCACGGCGCGCCGCGGATCCGGGTCGTCGTCGGCGAGGAGCGCCACGTGACGGTCGACCGCGCGCTTCGCTACCTCGGGATCGGGAGCGCGCAGGTCGAGGCTGTTCCGGCCGACGGGCAGGGACGGATGCGGGTCGAGCTGCTCCCCGCGGCCCTCGCGGCCGGCGCTGGGCCGACGATCGTCTGCGCGCAGGTCGGGAATGTCAACACCGGCTCCTGCGACGACGTGACTGTCGATCGCGGACGCCGTCGAGGGAACCGACGCCTGGCTGCACGTCGACGGCGCTTTCGGCCTGTGGGCCGCTGCGTCGCCGCGGCTGCGCCACCTCGTCGCCGGCATCGAGCGCGCGGATTCGTGGGCGACGGACGCCCACAAGTGGCTGAATGTCCCCTATGACTCGGGGCTCGCCTTCTGCGCCGATCCGGAGGCGCACCGAGCGGCGATGTCGGTACGCGCGAGCTATCTCGAGCAGGCCGATGCTGACGCAGCGCGCGACCAGATGGACTGGGTCCCGGAGTTCTCCCGTCGTGCGCGCGGGTTCCCGATCTACGCGGCGATCCGCGCGCTCGGTAGCAAGGGCATCACTGCGATGGTGGAGCGCTGTTGCGGGCACGCGACGCGCTTCGCGGAGCTCCTCGGCGCCGAGCCCGGTGTCGAGATCCTCAACGAGGTCGTGCTCAATCAGGTGCTCGTCCGCTTCGGCGACGACGACGCGCTGACGCAGGCGACTGTCCAGGCCGTCCAGGAGGACGGGACGTGCTGGCTCTCCGGGACGGTCTGGCAGGGAAAGGCCGCGATGCGGATCTCGGTCTCGAACTGGCGTACGAGCGACGACGACGTCGAGCGCTCGGCCGGCGCGATCCTGCAGGCGGCTGCGAGGGTCGCCGGCACGGTGAGAGCATCGTGAGCGACGTGCAGAGCCTGTTCCGGCTCGCCGCCGACTACGCGGCGCAGTTCCACGACACGCTCGACGAGCGACCCGTTGGCCCGCGGGCGAGCTATGACGAGCTCGTCGAGGCCCTCGGCGGCACGCTGGCGAACGAGGGGATCGAGGACGCCGACGTCGTCTCCGAGCTGATCGCAGCCGCCGAGCCCGGCCTCGTCGGGTCGCAGACGGGGCGCTACTTCGGCTTCGTCTTCGGCAGTGCACTGCCGGCATCGGTGGCGGCGGACTGGGTGGCGAGCGCTTGGGACCAGAACGCCTTCTCCGTCGTCTCCTCGCCCGCGGCGGCCGCTGCGGAGGAGGTCGCCGCGGGCTGGCTCGCCGAGCTGCTGGGACTCCCGGACGGCGTCTCCAGCGGCTTCGTCACAGGTGCGCAGGGTGCCAACACGACCGGCCTCGCCGCCGCGCGTCGGCACGTGCTCGCCGCGGCCGGCTGGGACGTCGCCCGTGACGGGCTCGCCGGCTCGCCTCGGATTCGCGTGCTCGCCGGCGGCGAGCGTCATGTCACGATCGACCGCTCGCTCCGGCTGCTGGGACTCGGGAGCAGCGCGCTCGAGCTCGTGCCGGCGGACGAGCAGGGGCGGATGCGCGCCGATGCGCTGCGCGACGCCCTCGCGGGACCAGACGGCCCCGCCATCGTCTGCGCGCAGGCCGGCAACGTCAACACCGGCGCCGTCGACCCGCTCGGCGAGCTCGCGGACGTCTGCGAGGAGGCGGGAGCGTGGCTGCACGTCGACGGCGCGTTCGGGCTCTGGGCGGCCGCGAGCCCGCGCCTGCGGCACCTCACCGAGGGCTGCGAGCGCGCCGACTCCTGGGCGACGGACGCGCACAAGTGGCTCAACGTGCCGTACGACTGCGGCATCGTCTTCTGCCGGCACCCGGAGTCGCACGGCGAGGCGATGGCGGTCGCGGCCAGCTACCTCCAGCGCGCCGACGGCCGCAGCCCGTCCGACTGGGTGCCCGAGTCGTCGCGACGCGCACGCGGCTTCTCCGTGTGGGCCGCCCTGCGCTCGCTCGGCCGCGACGGCGTCGCCGACCTCGTCGATCGCTGCTGCGGCCACGCTCGCACCTTCGCCGAGCTGCTCGGCGCCGAGCGCGGCGTGGAGATCCTGAACGACGTCGTGCTCAACCAGGTGCTCGTCCGCTTCGACGACGACGACGAGACGACGCGCGAGGTCGTCCGCCGCGTCCAGGCCGACGGCACGTGCTGGCTCGGCGGAACGGACTGGCAGGGCCGCGCTGCGATGCGGATCTCCGTCTCGAGCTTCCGGACGACGAGCGAGGACGTCGAGCGCTCGGCCGAGGCGATCCTCACGGCAGCCCGTTCGGCCGCCGCGGCGGTGCGTTAAGGCGTCACGTCGCGTGCGGCGATGAGCCGCCGCTCGCACTCCTGTGGCGAGCGGGCGGCGCGTCGCCGACCCAGTCGACGACTGGCCGCGGGCGGCTTCCAGACGGGCCGGCTGCCGATGTTCAGGTCCTCCTCGTCGACGCACCCCGAGCAACCTCGCGTTGCGGCCAGTGACGTCGACTCGTCCGGACGGAGTAGTACGTCTCGCCGGCGGCGGCTGTGACGACCGGACGAAGAGGAGCCGCGTCCGGTCGGGGGAGATGCTGAGCCCGAAGGCGCGTCTCAGAGAACGGCCGCTCCCTCCGCGTGTCCACGTCCAGGCGGTTGAGCGTCTCGCCGGCGTTGAAGATCGAATCCGACTCGCGGCCGCGCTGGAGCAGCAGCTCGCGCTTCGAAAGCCACGTCGCCAATCGAAGCCCCAGCCGCGGGACGGGGCCGAGCACCCTCCGCGCGGGGCCGCGTGCCGGTCGGGACGACCCAGACCTCGACGACGCTCCGCTCCGATAGGGCTTCGACACGGTCCGGACGAAGGCGACACGACGCCCGTCCGGCGAGACGCACCGGCTCGCCGCCGTCCCGCGCGAGGTCGCGCCTGAGGCGTCCGTCTCGGGACACGAACGTGATCACGTCCACGTCGACCCACACGGCGGATCGTAGACGACGCCGCTCCCGTCGGGATAGCCAGACCGGCGGGAATCTCGATCGAAGGTGGCGAGGATCGCGCGTTGCCACCACCGGATCGTGGTGAGCACGAGCTCGAGCCTGCGGCCGGTCTGGCGGACACGCGCCGCGTAGGCCAGCTCCTCCCGGCGGGGCGACCAGGCCCACCGACCGAACGCCGCGCCCGGGCGACACGGCGCTTGCCCGCGTACACATCGACCGAGCGGCAGGCTCGCGCTCGTGTCAACCCAGTAGCCGTACGACATGCGTCCCTCGCGACGTGAAACGATGGATAAGACGGCGCTGTCCTTCCTGCTGCGCATCCCAACCGCCGAGCCACGTGATACTGCCTCGTCCGCTCCTCGGCGACGTAGAGGCCCGGGCAGGCGCCGCTCGGAGGCAGGTCCTCGAAGACACTGAAGACGACGCCGCGTGTCCGGTGACCGCGCTACCGTGACGCTGCGACGGCCGGCACGCCGCCGAGGACGGGCGAGATGCGGAGATCGCGACGATCGCGAGACATGACCTCTATCGCCGGAACTATGCCCTTAGAAACGACCGCCGCGGTCTCGCGCCCGCTGGGCCGACACCGCGTGCGCATCGGCCTCGAGACGATCGGGGAGCGGCTCCAGCTCGGGCGGCTCGCCGTCCGTCGCGTGCGCAAGCGCCTGGGAGAGCAGCCAGTCGGCGAGCCACGGGTTACGGGGCAGCAGCGGCCCGTGCAGGTACGTCCCGACGGCACGGCCGACGCGGACGCCCTCGTAACCCGACTCGCCGTCGTTCCCGAAGCCGGCGACGACGCGTCCGAGCGGCTCGGCACCGGGGTCGAGCCTCGTCCGGCCGGCGTGGTTCTCGAACCCGGCCAGCGTCCGCCCGGCCCAGTGACAGTCGAGCAGCACGTCGCCGATCATCCGCCTGTCGCCGGCGACGGTCTCGTGCGGGAACAGCCCGATCCCGGGCATCGAGTCGCCGTGTCGGCCGCGATAGCCGCGGCCGAGCAGCTGGTAGCCGCCGCAGACCGCCAGCAGGGCGGCGCCACCCGCAACGGCGTCGGCGATCGCAGGCCCCTTGGCGGCGAGGTCGGGCGCGATCAGCGCCTGTTCGCGGTCCTGCCCGCCACCGACGTAGAAGAGGTCGTATGCGCCCGCCGCGACGTGGTCGCCGACCGAGACCGACGTCACCGCCAGCTCGTGGCCACGGAGCGCCGCCCGCCGCGCGAGCACCGCGATGTTGCCGCGGTCGGCGTAGATGTTCAGGTACTCGGGGTAGAGGTGGCCGACCCTGATCCTCACGTGCGCTCCCAGTACGGCCTCGACCAGCCGCGCTCGGCAACGATCCGCTGCAGCTCGAGCATCGCCGTGTACGTGGGGAGGACGACGAGCTCGCCGCCAGGCGCTGTCAGCTCGAGCCCCCGGTCGAGCGCGCGGCCGAGCGACGGCTCAACCTCGAGCGCCTGCTCGGGCAGCCCGCCGTAGACGCACCGCAGGCCCAGCTCGGCAGCCCGGTCGCCGGAGGCGAGCAGCCGCTCCGTGCGGCCGAGCAGCGGCTCGAAGTCGACGTCCCAGATCCAGGAGACGTCCTTGCCGTCTGCGATCGCGTCGTTCAGGGCGACGAGCAGGAGCGAGGGGGCGCCGCCCTCGAGCAGCGTGTGCACGACCTCGTTCGCGCCGGCGGGATTCTTGATCAGGAGAATGAGCACCGTCTTGTCGCCGGCCGGGATCCGCTCGAAGCGGCCGAACGCGGCGCCGAACCGCTCGAGGCCGGCACGGATCTCGTCCAGCGACGCACCGAGTGCCTGCGCGAGCGCGGCGGCGCCGAGCGCGTTGTAGACGTTGTAGAGGCCCGGGAGCGGGAGGCGGAGTCGGGTCGCGCCGGCGGGCGTCTCCAGCAGAAACGACGCCGCATGCAGCCCGTCCAGCTCGATCTCCGTCGCGCGCACCTGCAGCTCGGGCCTGGCGTGGCCGCAGGCCGAACACCGGTAGTCGCCGAGATGGCCGACGTACGCGGCGGCGAACACGTACGGCTGCCCGCAGCGGACGCAATACCGCGAGTCGGCCGCGTGCTGCAGCGCGGGCCGGGCGTGCCGCGGGTCGTCGATCCCGTACGCGATCGCGTCCCGAGCGCTCTCGAGCCAGGTCGCCGACCTGCGGATCGTCGCCGTTGACGACGAGCACGGTCTCCGGCGGCAGCGCGGCCGTCGCGGCGCGCCAGCGCTCGGCGATGTGCTCGAGCTCGCCGTAGCGGTCGAGCTGGTCGCGGAAGAGGTTGCCGAGCAGCACCGCTCGCGGCTTTACGCGGCGGACGACCTCCGGCAATGCTCCCTCGTCGACCTCGAGCAGGCCCAGGTCGGCGTCGCGCTCGGCGAGCAGGGTGGAGGCCACCCCGGAGACGAGGTTGGCGCCGGAGCGGTTCCAGGCCAGCTTGCGGCCGGGCTCCAGGATCTCGGCGGCCATCGCGGTCGTCGTGGTCTTGCCGTTCGTCGCCGAGACCACGGCTGCGCCGTCGCGGAGCCGTGCAGCCAGCGCGTCGATCGCGCCCGGATCGAGCTTCCAGAGAAGCTTCCCGGGCAGCGTCGTGCCGCCGCCGGTGCCCGCGATGCGGGAGAGCTTCGAGGCCGCGCGCGCGGCCAGGGACTCGACGGCGAGGCGGGCGCTCATCAGGCCGCGAGCCTACCCGTCGACCTCGCTCTCCGAACGCCCGCGTGCGAGTCCCTCGTTCGAGGGAACTTCCCCGGGGCTAACCCTTCCGGGGGAGGAATCGCCCCATTTGCGCGCATACGTTGGGCTCGGTTTCACCAGCGGCGCGGCGGCTCATGCGCGGCTGAGCTCTTTCATGCGGCCCGTGCCTCGGCGCGGACAAGGAGAACGATGAGAAGGAACACAGGCGGCAACCCGGGAGACGTTCGCAAGAGCGCTCTGTGGGGTTCCGGAAACCGCGGCGGGGAGCACCGCTCGAATGCCCTCTGGGGCAAGGGTGGTCGCGGCTTCGTCACGACGGTCCTCGTCGTCGCTCTCGCTGTGCCATTCGCGGCCGGCGCGGGAAGCGGTCACGGCAAGAACGAAGGACTCACTCCAGGGGCGACGTTCGTCTCCGCGGAGTTGAAGCAGATGCAGCGGACGCATCCCAACGAGATGGTCGACGTGATCGTCCAGACCGATGCGACCGTGTCGGACAAGGACGCGAAGAAGGCAGCGCACGAGCTGAAGAAGCTCGAGCGTCACTTCGAGCTCATCGAGGGCTTTGCAGGTCAGATCCGCGCGAAGGATCTCGAGAAGCTGGAGCGGATCAAGGGTCTCATCGTCACCGAGGACGCCCCGGTCCGGCTTCAGACACTTCTCCCCTCGCAGACGTCGACGGGTCCGACCTCGAGCCAGCTCTGGACGCACGAGTCCGGCGTGAACAAGCTCTGGGGCAGCGCGAAGGCGGCGACGATCGCGATCGTCGACTCCGGCGTGGACGCCTCGGCGCCCGACGTCGCGGGACGCGTCAAGGCCCACGTCAGCTTCGTCACGTCGACCTACCCGAATGCGGCCGGAGACGGTCGCGGCCACGGCACGTTCGTCGCGGGTATCGCGGCAGGCTCGGCCAAGGGCTATGCCGGCGCTGCGCCGAACGCGGACATCATCTCGCTCGACGTCATGGACGACCGTGGCGCCGGCAAGACGAGCGACGTGATTGCCGCGGCCGAGTGGATCTACCAGAACAAGGCGGCGTACAACATCCGCGTTGCCAACTTCTCGCTCCACTCGGGCGCTGTGAACCACTTCTGGCTCGACCCGCTCAACGTCGCGGTCGAGAAGCTGTGGCACTCCGGAGTCGTGGTCGTGGCGGCGGCAGGCAACTACGGCGTCGCCGGCGGAGCCAGCGGTGTCAGGTACGCACCCGGCAGCGATCCGTTCGTGATCACGGTCGGGGCGGTCGACATCGGCGGCACGGCAAGGCCGAGGGACGACGACCGCGCGCCGTGGTCGGCCTACGGACGCACTCCGGACGGCTTCTGGAAGCCGGAGATCTGCGCACCCGGGCGGTACATGGTCGGCCCGGTCCCCGCGGGCTCGACGCTCGCACAGGAGAAGGCCGACAAGATGGTCGCGCCCGGCTACGCGGAGCTCTCCGGGACGTCGTTCGCGGCGCCGGTGATCGCGGGGATCGCGGCCCAGTCTCTCGCCCGGAATCCGAACTGGACGCCGGATCAGGTCAAGAGCGCCCTGATGCGTCAGGCTCGCCCGGTCAACCAGGCGGCGGAGCGGTGCGTGCGGAGTCGGCCAGGTCAACGCCGTTCAGTCGGTGCTGGCGACGACGAATACGCCGAACCCGAACCTGGCGCTGAACAGGTTCCTGACCACGAAGGCCGACGGCACGACCGTGTTCAACGCGGTCTCCTGGAGCGATGTGTCCTGGAGCGATGTCTCCTGGGATGCGGTCTCCTGGAGCGACGTCTCCTGGAGCGATGTCTCCTGGGATGCGGTCTCCTGGAGCGACGTCTCCTGGACGGACGTGTCCTGGAGCGACGTCTCCTGGAGCGACGTCTCGTGGGAGGACAATGCAGCCGGCGAGATGATCCTCGACGGCGACGGCTATGAGCTGACGCCGGCGGAGGCCGAAGCGGCAGCCGAGGACGTCGATCTGCTCACGCCCGACGAGAAGGCCGCGCTGCTCGCGGCCCAGGCGGCGGCAGCGGAAGGCAGGCAGCTGCTGAGGCAGCAGCGGCCGAAGCGGCGGCAGCAGCCGAGGCGGCAGCCGACGCGGAGACCGACGCTGCGGAGGAAGCTCTTCCGCCCGCAGCGCCGACGCTCCCGTAGCGCACGGATCGAGGGTGGGGCCGGCACGTCGGCCTCACCCTCACTCTTTCGGGTGAATGCACGTCCGTGCCTCGATCGGGGGATGCCACACCCCCAAACCCGGCATACCCTCCGATTCGGCCGACCCGGTCGGTCGAGCTGCTTTCGATTCTCTGCGGCATCGAAGGAGACACGCGGCATGAAGGGCACAGGCGGAGCAGAGTGAGCGCAATCCCCCTCGAGGGCGCGGACGAGCGCGCCACCTCCGTCGAGCGTTCGACCAAGCTCCCGCCGAAGGCGCTCGCCTACTTCCTTGTCGTCGCCGCGGCCGCCGTCGCGGTCACGGCGCCGTTCCTCGCCGACTTCGACAGCCACACGGGCGACTGGCTCGAGTTCGTGCTGCTGGCGACGAGTGTCGCCGTCGCGCAGTTCTTCGTCGTCCGCACGCCCGGCAACAAGAGCTATCACACGACCGGGGTCTTCCTGATCGCGGCCGCGCTGCTGGTCTCGCCGGCCCTGTTGGCGCTGATCCCGCTGATCCAGCACATCCCCGAGTGGCTGCGCAGCCGCGGCACGTGGTACGTGCAGATGACGAACATCTTCGTGTTCACGATCGCGACGATGTCGGCGTGGGGGGCGGCACACGTCATCTCCGGCGCCGACGGGCTGATCGCCTCCGACGACGTCCGCTTCGCGCTCGCGGGCACCGCGGCCGCGATCGTCCTCGTCGTGCTCAACTCGGCCCTGATCGCCCCCATGATCCGCCTCGTCAACGGTCACCCGATGCGCCAGCTCTTCTCGTACCAGACGCTCTCGACCGAATTCGTCTTCGCTGCTCTCGGTGTCATCCTCGCCGCCTTCTGGACCGGGAATCCCTGGCTCGTCCCGTTCGCGATCGCGCCGCTCCTGCTGATCCACCGGGCGCTGTCGGTGCCGCAGCTGCAGGCGGAGGCCCGTGTCGATCCGAAGACCGGGCTCTTCAACGCGCGCTACTTCGCCTCGGCGCTCTCGGAGGAGCTCGGGCGGGCGGAGCGCTTCGAGCGGCCGCTCTCGCTGATCATGGCCGACCTCGACCTGCTCCGCGAGATCAACAACACCTACGGCCATCTCGCCGGCGACGCGGTCCTGAAGGGGATCGCCGAGGTCTTCCGTGCAGAACTGCGCCACTACGACGTTCCGGCCCGCTTCGGCGGCGAGGAGTTCTCGATCCTCCTCCCGGAGACCCCACCGGAGCAGGCGATGGAGATCGCCGAGCGGATCCGACGCGCAGTCGCGGAGAAGCTCTACGACGTCGAGACGTCGAGCGAGCCGATCCGGGCGACCGTCTCGATCGGCGTCGCCGGCTATCCGAAGGACGCACAGGATCCGAACGCGCTCATCCATCAGGCCGACCTCGCCGTCTACCGGGCGAAGCTGCAGGGGCGCAACCGCGTCCTCGGCGCCAGCTCCGAGCCGCTCCTGATGCCGGCCGACCGCACCCAGCGCCTGGTCGCGGTGCCGGAGGAGGGCGACCACCACGAGCCGCTCGCGCGCGTCCCGGAGGCGCTGCCCGAGCAGGAGCGGCGTCACACGGCCCACACCACGAGCGGGCCGCGCTTCCTCCAGCTTTCGCTGCGTCTCGGCATCCTCGTCGGGCTCGTCAGCACGGTCGGAATCGCCGCGGGCATCGTCGGGGCGATCTTCGGCTCCTCGACGGACATGATCGGACTGCTCGCCGTGATCGCGCTCGTCAGCGTGGGGGAGGCGCTTGCGCTCGAGCTCGACGACGGCTCGATCTCGGTCAGCGCCGTCGGCGCTCTCGCCGGGGCTGCGCTCTTCGGTCCGAGAGCGGCGCTCGCGCTGGCCGTGGCGATCTGCGTCGTCCAGTGGAGCGCCCAGCGGCAGCAGATCCACCGCGTGCTCTTCAACATCGGGACGCTGACGCTCTCGTCGCTGGCCGCTGCCGGGGTCTTCATGCTCGGCTTCGACGGCGCGCTGGGCGACCTCGTCACCGTTGTGGCCGGCATCGTCGCCGGCGGCCTCTACTTCGCGGTCAACACCGGCCTTCTCTCGATCGCGCTCGCGGTCGAGGGCCGCGAGAACGTCTGGCGCGTCTGGCACGAGCGCTTCCTCTGGCTTGCGCCGCACTACCTCGTCTACGGCTTCATCGGCGGCGTGATCGCGATCGGCTACCACGCCGCCGGGCTCTATGCGCTCGCGGTCTTCGCGGTGCCGTTGCTGCTGATGCGCAAGACCCAGGAGGCGTACCTCTCGCACACGCGCCGGAGCGCGCAGAAGCTGCGCCAGGCCGCCGAGACGATCCATACGCAGAACGTCTCGCTCGAGCAGGCAAACCGGCTGCTGAAGGAGCGCTCGACGGCCGCGATGGAGAGCCTCTCGGCCACGGTCGACGCCCGCGACGCCTACACCGCCGGCCATTCGCGCCGGGTGCAGCAGCTCGCGCTGGCGATCGGCCGCGAGCTGGGCCTCTCGCAGATCGAGCTCGACCTGCTCGGCCACGCGGCGCTCTTCCACGACATCGGCAAGCTCGCGATCCCGGACTCGATCCTGCTCAAGCCGGCGAGCTTGACGGAAGAGGAGTGGGCGCTGATGCAGCGCCACGCCGACGAGGGAGCCCGCATCATCGACCGCCTCGGCTTCCTCGGCGATGCCGTGCCTGCGATCCGGCACCACCACGAGCGCTTCGACGGCACGGGCTACCCCGACCGCCTCGCCCACGAGGAGATCCCGCTCGGCGCCCGCATCATCCACGTCGCCGACGCGCTCGACTCGATGCTGACCACCCGGATCTACCGGGCCGCGCGTCCGCTCGAGGAGGCCCTCGCCGAGCTCCGCGGCGCCGCCGGCACCCAGTTCTGCCCCCGCTGCGTCGCCGCGCTCGAGCGCATCCTGCCGCTCGAGTCGCTCACCGTGGACGAGCCGCCGGCGCGTCCGAAACTGCTCGCGATCTAGCTCTTTCAGCGGCCGTTTCGGCCACGTCCCAGGGACAGACCCTGGGACACGTCCTGTTCTGGCGTTCTTGCAAACCGCCGAGGATGCTCTACACTGCTTGCATGGGACGATCCCGCCGCCACCCCGCGGTGGCAGGCATCGATCCGGAGGCGCTCGCGGCGTTCCAGGCGGGGATCCGGAAGCGCTACACCGACGAGGAGATCCTGGCGCAGCTGACGGACAGCGCCGAGCGGCTCGGCCGCTCGCCGACGATGCGCGAGTTCGCCGCAGACCCGCAGACGACGGTGCATCCACAGACCGTGATCGAGCACTTCGGCAGCTGGAACGCGGCCAAGCGGCAGGCGGGGCTCGTGCCGCGGCGCTTCGCAACGCGGGAGGAGCTGCTCGGCCGGCTGCGGGCGCTGGGCGAGGAGCTGGGCCGCACGCCGACCGCACGCGACATCGACGCTCGCAAGGGCGCGATTCCGTCGAAGTCGCTCCTCTGGCACACGTTCGGCTCGCTCGCGCAGGCGCTGCGGGAGGCCGGCTTCGACGTGCCGGTGGGGGAGGAGCGGCTCGAGCGGGCGGTGGAGCAGGGAGCGACGCTGGCGCGAACGCTCGGCCGGCTGCCGAAGATGGCCGACTGGGCCGCCGCGCGGCGCGCCGACGAGTCGCTGCTGACCGAATGGCAGGTCTACCGGATGATCGACGTGCAGCCCGCCTGGGCGGCGTTCCAGTTCCTCGTCCGCGAGCGCTTACGCGAGGAGGGCGTCGACGTCGCGCCCGATGGATCGCTCGGCGCCGGCTAGGCGGCGAGCGCGATCGCCGCGAGCCGCTTGAGGCACGACGCGCCCTCGTGCGGGGCGCGCACGGACGGCAGGATCGTCTCCTCGATGTAGGAGCGGTCGGGCCGGAAGCGGGCGACGGCAGCGACGCGGCCGTCCTCGACCCGCAGGAGCATCCCTTCCTCGACCTCGCGCTTGCGCAGCGTCAGCCGCAGCGTCGACTCGAGCACCTCGAGCGCGTCGCGCGTCGAGGCGAAGAAGAGCTCCTTGCTCGCCGTGCCGACCCAGAGGGGCCGGCCGACGGCGCGGGCGAGGAAGAGGGTGGAGGAGACGCGCTCGTCGAGCCAGGCGGTCGCCATCGCCCCGTGCAGCTCCTCGAGCGTCTCCGGGCTGCCCTGCGCGTGCTCGGCGAGCGCGAAGATCGCCTCGGAGTCGACCGTCATCTCGGGGTGGTCGCGCTCGAAACCGTAGTGGGCGAAGATCTCCTCGTCGTTGACGATGATCCCGTTGTGGATCCCGACCACCGAGCCATGGCGGATCGGATGGTTGTTCGCCTCGATCGTGGGATGCCCCTTGGTGTAGTCGCGAACATGCACGAGCACCTGTGTCGCGGCCGGCGGGACGTGGACCTCGTCGAGGAGCTCGCTCGCCCCGGAGCGGCGCTTGTGAACGGTGACGGCGCTGCTCGAGCCCCGGTGCGCATACCCGACGGCGTCCGCACCACGCTCCGCGATCCCCGCGAGGAGCGCCTGCGCCGCGAGCGTCCGCTTGACGCTCGACTCGGGGCTCAGGCTGTATCCCGCAATTCCGCACATAGGCTGGACAAATCCTAGTTAGCTGTTCGGCTGGAGAGTTTCCAACTCTCGAAGGGTAGACGCCGGGTGTTCGGAGGAAGTTAGAGCTTCAACTGTAAGAGGTTTTCGACAGGTTTCAACCGGATTCCTCAAGCCTGCCCCTCGAATCGCCGATACGAAGGGCAGATGGAGCCCAACGCCGCAGAGCCTGTCTTCCACGCCGTCCCGGAGCCGGCGGAGCCCCATCTCGAGCTCCTGCCGGGGCTGGAGCCGGCCGCGGACCCGGAGCCCGAAGCGGAGGCCGAGGCGGAGGGGAGGTGAGCCGGAGGACGACGACGAGGCGGACGAGGTCGTCGCGGTCGCCGAGGCGACGCAGGACCCGCTCAAACTCTACGTCCGCCAGATCGGCGACGGCCGGCTGCTGACGGCAGCCGAGGAGCGCGAGCTCGCTCGGCGCAAGGACGAGGGCGACGAGGCCGCGAAGCGCAAGCTGATCGAGTCGAACCTCAGGCTCGTGATGTCGATCACGCGCAACTACACCAAAGCCGGTGTGCCGCTGCTCGACCTGATCCAGGAGGGCAACCTGGGTCTGATCCGCGCCGTCGAGAAGTTCGACTACACGATGGGCTTCAAGCTCTCGACCTACGCCACCTGGTGGATCCGCCAGGCGGTCACCCGCGCGCTCGCCGAGCAGGGCCGGACGATCCGCCTGCCCGTGCACGTCGCCGAGCAGGTGCGGCGCGTGATGCGCGCGCGCCGCGTGCTCGCCCAGAAGCTGAACCGCGACCCGACCTCCGACGAGATCGCGGTCGAGGCCGGCTTCACGCCCGAGCGCGTGCAGGAGCTGCTCGAGCTCGTCCAGGATCCCGTCAGCCTCGAGACCCCGGTCGGCGACGGCGAGAGCCTCTACGGCGACATGGTCGAGGACACGAAGACCGCCGGCCCCGACGTCGAGACCGCCGACCGGCTCCGCTCGACCGAGCTCGCCGCCGCACTCGACCGGCTCAACCCGCGGATGCGCCACGTGCTCGCCCAGCGCTTCGGCCTCGACGGCCAGCTACCGCAGACGCTCGAAGAGGTGGGGGCGGGCCTCGGGATCACCCGCGAGCGTGTCCGTCAGCTCGAGTCACGCGCCCTCCGCGAGCTGCGGATGGTCGCGCCCGGGCTCGAGTTCTACCTCAGGACGTGAGCCGTCGGGCCGCGAAGCGGCCCCTGCAGGGATTTGCGCGATCGGAATCTGCTTCCGCAGATTTCGATCATGCGACGGAAACTAGAGCGCGGCGCCGACGGACTCGAGCTCGCGGAGCGACGCGAGCCGCTTGAGCGAGTCGAGCTCGATCTGGCGCACACGCTCGCGCGTCAGCCCGAGTCGGCGGCCGATCTCTTCGAGCGTCTTCGGCTCCGAGTCGGTGAGCCCGTAGCGGAGCACGACGACCTGCCGCTCGCGCTCCGATAAGGGCGCCGAGCGCCTCCTTCAGCGCCTGGCTGCGCAGCGAGAGCTCCACCTGCTCCTCGGGCAGCGGCCCCTCGCCGGCGACGAAGTCGCCGAAGACTGCGTCCTCCGCCTCGCCGACGGGCTGGTCGAGGCTCGTCGAGGCCCGCGCCGCAGCGCGCACCTCGATCGCCTGCTGGAGCGGGAGGGAGGCCTCCTCGGCGATCTCGTCCAGGGTCGGCTCACGGCCGAGCTGCGTCCAGAGCGTCCGCTCGGCGCGATTCATCTTCTGGAGCCGCTCGACGATGTGGACCGGCATCCGGATCGTGCGCGCCTTGTCCGCGAGTGCGCGCGCGACGGCCTGGCGGATCCACCAGGTGGCGTAGGTCGAGAACTTGAAGCCGCGGCGCCAGTCGAACTTCTCGACGGCGCGGATCAGCCCGAGCGTGCCCTCCTGGATCAAGTCGAGGAAGGGCAGGCCCTGGTTGCGGTAGTTCTTGGCGATCGAGACGACGAGGCGCAGGTTCGACTGGATCATCAGCTGCTTGGCGCGCATGTCGCCCTTCTCGATCTTCTTCGCCAGCTCGACCTCCTGGGCCGCGGTCAGAAGCGCGTGGCGGCCGGCCTCGCGCAGGAAGAGCTGCAACGCGTCGGTCGTCGTCTCCTGCTGCACGATCGGCGCGGGCGGAGGGGCCGGCTCCTCGTCCTTCGGCTCGTCGGCGATGATCTCGATCCCGCGGCGGTCGAGCTCGCGGTAGAGCGCGTCCTGCTCGAGCGCGTCGAGCTCGTGCGTCTCGACGACGTCGGCGACCTCGGTCGACTTCAGCGACCCGGCCTGCTCGGCGGCGTCGAGCAGCTGCAGGAGCTCGTCGTTGCGGAGCAGATGATCGATGTCGACCGTCGTCATGGGGGCAGCTGTCAATCTACCCGTGAGCTTCCCGGTGCCAAACCCCGATGCTCGAATCAGATGCGGTGCTCGAGCACCGCGAGGAGCTCGCCGACGCGGGCGACGATCGCCTCGGCGCTCTCGATGTCGTCCTCGTGGAAGTCGCGGTCGTCCCCGTAGATCTCGACGAGACCCCAGCTCTGGCCGTGGGACCGCAGCGGCAGCATCAGCAGCGAGTCGAAGCCGAGCCGCTCCAGGAGCGCCGCCTCGGCCGGGTCGGCACCGGGATCGGCGCGCCGCACGACGCGGGCCTCACCGATCTCGATCACCTCCTGGGTCAGCGGGTAGTCGGTGACGAGGAAGAGCTCGAGCGGATGCTCGCCGCCGTCGCGGCGGTAGCCGCTCAGCTCGACGAGCAGGTCGCCGATCACGCGCGAGACCGACGCGAAGGTCGCGTCGAGCAGCTCGACGAGCTCGCCGCACGCGACGTGCAGCACGCGCGAGACCGATCGCTCGGCAGCGATCTTCTCCAGCGAGGATGAGACGTCCACAGGTGCCACAGACGCAGTATTAGCTGTTCCTGCCCGCTGACAAGCCGACACACGAGAACAGGCGGAGCCGACGTTGACTCGACGTAGGTTCGGTGAGATTGTTGCGGAATTCACGAGCCTGACGTCCGGGGCTGGGGCTGTGGGGGAGAAGGGAATCAGCGGCGATTCCATACTCAGGAGGGGCGATGAAACACTCACGCAAGCTTCGGCTCAGCGCCGTGCTGTTGCTCGTTGCCACAGCGGCGATCACAGTTGCCACGACCGCGAGTGCCGGCGGACAGCTCTTTCGGGAGCTGATCGACGAGAGAGAGTCGGCAATCGAGCTCGACTTCTGCGGGGTCGAGGGCCTGGACGTGGAGTTCGCAACCCATCGCGTCGGGATGGTTCATGCCGTTCCGCACGGACGAGACGGGCTCGTCTACTTCGGCTTCAACTTGAAGGTCACCGACGTGGTCACGAACCTCGCGAACGGCAACTCCGTGACGTCGTTCGCCACCGTCAGGGACAAGGATCAGCGGGTGACGGACAACGGCGACGGCACGCTCACCATCCTCGTCCTCACCACCGGCAACGAGGTGCTCTACGGGGAGGACGGCAAGGTGATCGCGAGAAACCCGGGTCAGGTCCGATTCGAGTTCATGGTCGATCACGGCGGCACACCGACCGATCCCAGCGATGACGAGTTCCTCGAGTTTCTGGGAGTCGTGAAGGACTCGACCGGGCGAAGCGACGACTTCTGCGAAGGCGCGGTGCCGATACTTCTCGGCAGCTGAGCGGGACTTCCGACGTGCGGCGGGCGGACTCGTCGTCCGCCCGCCCGAGCTCGCACGACAACCGGCGGACCAGTGCATTCCGGGGAGAGGAAGCCACGCGCTAGGCGCGGAGGGGTGCACTGTGCGATGATCCGATCGAGAGCGGCGAGCTGCGGCGAGGAGGGGGTCGGGGTCGAAGATGCGAACCCGTGTACCGCAAGCAGTCGATCGTGCTGGACCGAGCGACTTGAGCACCCTCCCGTCGAGCTTCGCTGAAGCCGATCCGAGGAGCGGATCACCCGCCCTCGGAGGGGAGAGGGAGGGAGCTCGTAATGGTGAGATCACCATCGACGAAGCTGCTCGCGGCCGCCGGCGTGGTGGTGTTCGCCACGGTCGCGACGATTGCTGGCGCAGGCAAACACCCAGTAGGCCGGGCGTCCACAATGGCGTCATCACGGCATGTATTGAGCCGCCCACGAAGGGCAATCGGGCCACGTCCGGCGACCTGAACGTCGTTGGTCTGCTTGAAAGGCGCGAGGAAGATCTCGTGGAACATCCGAGGGCCGGGAGGGGACTGGCAGGTCCAAGGGCGCTACGGGGGCAGCAGGCCCGGCAGGTGCGCAGGGCGCCCAAGGCCCAGCAGGTCCCGGCAGGTGGGCCGGGCTCCCAAGGCCCGGCAGGTCCCGCTGGCCCGGGCGGTCCGGCTGGCCCGCCAGGGCTGAACGCTCCGGCGTCGGAGTACGGCGTTGCCGTGTCGATGTGACGCGAGGCGGTGCGACCTCGACCTGGAGCTTCTACTCGACAGCGCTCGGCTCGCCGCTCGCCGACACGACAGGCGGCACGTTCCGCTTCACGTGCACCGCCGCGCATGTGCACGTGCTTCGTGGCGGAAGGCAGCGGCGCTCTCAGACGCCGCCGGGACCGGCTCGTCTATCCGCGCGTTCGATCTAGAAGGATGGAACGCAGGAAACTGCACCGCAGGATCGGACTTACTGCGAGTACGCGGACGGCGCCGAGGGCACTCACGGGGCTCGTCGATACCGCTCACGAAGCAGCCGAAGCCGCGACCCCGACGTACCAGGCGGTGCTAAGCTGGACATCGGCGGAACGAACGATTGCTTCGGAGCCGTTGGAAGGCGGAATCCGAGGTCGGCGTTCGACGGACCGGAGCATCACGGCGTGCCGACCGGGCTTCACCTGACAACGTGACGACCTCGGTCGGCTTCCGACACGGGAGCCGTGGACGCGCTGTCGCGGGAGCGACTGACAGCCCGGCTGGGCCTCGGGCTGAACGCGAGAGCCGAGGCGCCAGCCTGGCCCTGGCTACGGTCTCTACCCGGAACGCACGATAACCGGCGTTATGTCAAGTTGGCACAGAACGCCCTCGCCCCGTCGCGAGCACGATCCCGCAGACGACCACCGCGACCCCTGCCAGCTGCACCGGCGAGGGGTCCTCGTCGACGAGGACGATCGCGAGCAGCACCGCCGCAACCGGCTGTAGCGTCAGCACGACCGAGCCGACCGCGGCCGGCGCACGCGGCAGCGCCGCCGCGATCAGGAGCCAGCCGAGCACCTGCGAGGTCAGCGCGAGCGTCACGAGCCAGGCGAAGGACTCCCACCCGGTCCGGAGCTCGAGATCGTCGAGCAGCCAGCCCGCCACCAGGACCGCGAGCGTGCAGGCGAGCGTCGCGTGGAAGAGCGCGCCTCCGGAGCGGCGGACGTCCGCCGAGCCGGCCCGGAGCGCCAGCAGGAAGCCCGCGTAGGCGACGGCCGTCAGGAGCCCGAAGAACACGCCGAGGGCCGGGTTGCTCCCGTACGCGCCGGCGCCGATGACACCGGAGATGAGGACGACGCCGATGAGGACGACCGGCACGGCGGCCGCCACCCTCCCACTCGGGCGCTCGGCGAGAAGCAGCCAGGCGGCGAGCGGGACGAGCACGACCTGCACGTTGCCGAGCACGGTTGCGAGACCCGCTCCGACGGCAGCGATCGAGTGGTGCCAGAAGATCAGGTCGGCGGCGAAGAAGCAGCCGGCGAGCCACGCGAGCCAGCGCGCGTTCCGCTCCCGCGAGCCGTAGCGGCGACGCTCGATCAGCGCTATCGCGAGCAGCGGCGGCAGTGCGTAGAAGCAGCGGTAGAAGGCGGCCGTCGACGGCGTCACGTCGGCGAGCCGGACCAGGATCCCGGAGAACGCAATGCACGCAGCCCCCGCGACGAGGAGTGGGATCGGCCGCGCGGTCAGAAGCCGGCCGAACGGGCGCCCGTGAGGATCAGCAGGAGCACGATCGTCGGCATCAGCCGGTAGAGACGAAGATCGAGTAGTCGTGGCGGCGGACGTAGCCGAGCAGCCGTCGAGATCGCCAGCACGGCCGCTCCCCGAAGGCCGCGAGCGTGCCGACGACGAACGGCCCCGTCGAGCCGGGCGGGAGCTCGCCGAGGATGCACGTCCTGACACCCTTCAGAGGACCGCCCCGAACATGATCGGCACGAGCAGGAGGAACGAGGCCGCGCCGCAGAGTCGCGGTCGAGGCCGAGGAAACGACCGGCCGTGATCGTGACCCCCGAGCGCGAGACACCGGGCATGAGCGCGAGCGTCTGGGCGGCCCCGATCCCACAGCGCCTCGAGGCCGAGCGCGCCCATTCCTTCGCCGCTCCGGCTGCCGGTCGGCGACCTAGAGGCAGCCCGGCGAACACGACGAGGGCGACCGCGATCTGCCAGGGCTCGCCCAGGTGCTCGGCGATCAGGTCCTCACCGAAGCGCCCGACGATCGCCGCCGGGACGGTGGCGACGGCGACGAACCACGCCATCGCTCGCTCGGCCGTCTCCACCCGGCGCGTTCGCACGGTCCGAAGAACGCGTCTGCAAGGCGCGACAAGTCTCGCCGGAAGTACACGACGACGGCGACGAGCGTCCCGAGGTGGAGCGCGACGTCGAACGTCTGGTTGAAGGCGTCGTGCTCCTTCAGGTACTCCCAGTCGCCCAGCCACGGCACGAGGATCAGGTGGCCGGAGGAGGAGATCGGCAGCAGCTCGGTCGCGCCCTGGACGAGCCCCAGGATCAGCGCCTGCCAGTTCGGGAGCGCGTTCGGATCGTCCCCCACTCCGAGCAGCGTCAGGGCGACCGCGGCCGCGATGGCCGTGCCCGCGACGGTCCACACAGCTGCACGGCCCACGGCGGCATCCTACGGTCCGGCGCGGTCGTCGGCGGCGCGAACAAAAGTTGTCGCAATTTGCAGCAAACACCCTTGCGCCGGTCTTGCCCCGTCAGACCTGCCCGGATAGGTTGCCTCCTGCAAGGAGCACGGAGCGCGATTAGGTCGAAGCCGAGCTCGAGGGCCGTACGCGGAAGCGGAAAGTCAGCGGGTTCGGTGGACGAAAGCGCCACCGGCTCCTTGAATTTTTTTCTCGGTTAGGATCGCCGCGTTATGCATCTGCGCATGCCGGCGATCGACCAGGGCAAGCAGGCGGGCCTGTGGGCCGTGTTCTTCTTCTTCCTGCTCTGGTTCGGGATGCTGGCGCTGAGCGTTTCCAGAGCGACCGCGTTCATCCTCGCGCTGGTCTCCGCCGCGGCGATCTTCCTCTTCGTCCGGCTACGCGGCGAAGACCGGCCCGGCGAACGCGTCTAGCGCGCCGCGGACAGGGCGCGGACGAGCCGGAGCGCGAGGTCGCGGCCGAGGAGTGCCTCGAGGCGCGCAGCTGCCGTCGGACGCCCACCGTCGTCGCCCTCGAGCACGAAGCAGTGCTCGAGCAGGAGCTCCGAAGCAGAGGGCTTCGGACGGCTGACGGCGGCGGCGTCCATCACGACTCCTATCGACCGGAGCCGCACGGCTGCGAAATCCCTTGTGTCAGGGAAAAAACCTCAGTCTTCCTCCCGTTCGCGGCTCGGCGTCGTCACGACGGTCCGGTCGGGGTAGCCGTCCCGGTCGTCGTCGACGCTCGTGTCGGCCGTCGTCACAGGCGTCGGGTACGTACCGCGATCAGCCGTCAGCGGCGCGTCGGCGTCGCGGACGTGCTCGTCACGAACGTTCTCCTCGGCGACGACCGCGCGGCGCGGGCCTGCGGTGTCGAACGAGAACCCGAACGTCAGCCCGATCCCGAAAGCGACCGCGGGCAGGACGTTGCCGACATCCGCAACGAGACCGTAGATGCTGAGGTCACGTGACCAGTTCGACGTGTTCATCCAGTCGGCCGGCTGCCGGGCGAGCAGCACCCAGCCGCCTGCAATCAGCACGGGCAGGAAGCCGATCAGGAAGACGCCGAGCGAGAACCGGGGCCAGCCCCACTTCGTCCACCCGCCGAGGATCTGGGAG
>CAVTSN010000015.1:0-92407 GCA_963737455.1 uncultured Gaiellaceae bacterium
CGATCTTCCAGGTCGACAGCATGAACGGCGTGTTCCACGGCGTGATCACGCCGACCGGGCCGATCGGCACCCGGGTCGAGATGTTCGTAGTGCTCCTCGCTCGGCATGTTGAGGCCGTCGCGAGCCTCGGCGCATCTGTCAGCAAAGAAGCGAAAATTCTCCGCCGCCCGGATTGCGGCCTTGGCCATGAAACGGTGGGCCTGGCCGGGTGTCGATGCATTCCAGCACCGCGATATCGTCGGCGTGGTCCTCGATCGCATCCGCCACGCGATGCAGCAACTTCTTCCGCGCCGCCGCCGGCATGTCGCGCCAGGATTTGAAGGCAGCCGCGGCTGCGGTGGCCGCACGGTCGATGTCTTCGGCATTGCCGCGGGCGACGGATGCCAGCACCGCCCCGTCGACCGGCGACTTGGTCTCGAAGGTCTGACCGGAGATCGACGGCACGGTCTTGCCATCGATCATGTGTCCGATGCCGTCGCTCTTTAACTTGGCGAGCAAGGGGGCCGCGCGGTCGCGGTTGGCCTGAACACATCGGATCATTCCGGCGTGACTTTATCCATGAGCCAGCCTCCACTTTCAGGGCGCGGTGCGTAGCGGGTGGGCGGGCCCCAAGGGCGGTGCGTGAATATTGTTGCGCTTCCAGCTGGTTTCCTTGTCGTTGATCTGGATGTCGAACGACAACGCGAATTTGCCGCTGGCAAAGACCGGATCAAGGTGAGCGGACAGCGCCTGGAACACGTGTTCGCCGGCCTTCTTGCGGGTCGCGAATCGCGCCTTTCGCCGAGCCGCAGCACCATGTCGAGAAAGCCGAGGTTCGGGCGCGCCGTCCGCGATTGCATAGTACTCGCATTTAATGGCGCGGACGCGAATGCCGCCGAGCGGGAAGATCCCGGTTTCGACCGCGGCCTTGCGAACCAGCTCCACGACCGCGCCCATGTCGACGTGCCCATCGAGATTGGCTGAATATTCAATCGTGAAATGCGGCATGTTGCGATAGACTCCCGTCTGTCTCGAAACGCATCAGGCGAAGTAGCAGCTCACGGAACCGTAAGGACCATAGTCGGCCTGGATCGTGTCGCCCTTGCGGGTCTCGATCGGGCGGATGAACGAGCCCGCCAGCACCACTTGTCCGGCTTCCAGCGCCAGCCCATTCGGCGCGATCTTGTTGGCGAGCCAGGCCACCGACGTGGCGGGATGGTTGAGAACGCCGGCCGCAAGCCCGGTTTCCTCGAGCTGGCCGTTGCGGAAACAGAGCGCGCCGATCCAGCGCAGGTCGGCGTCCATCGGCCGGATCGGGCGGCCGCCGAGCACGATGCCGGCATTCGCGGCGTTGTCGGCGATGGTGTCGAAGATCTTTCGGGTCGACTTGGTCTGCGGATCGACCCGCTCGACCCGCGTGTCCAGAATTTCCAGCGCGGGCACCACGAAATCGGTGGCGTTGAGCACGTCGAACATCGTGCAGTCCGGTCCCGCCAGCCGCGACTTCATCACGAAGGCGAGTTCGGCCTCGACGCGGGTGGCGATGAAGCGGTCGGACGGCACCAGCCCGCCGTCGGCAAAGAACATGTCGTCGAGCAGGATGCCGGAATCCGGCTCGTCGATGTTGAGCGCGCTCTGCATCGCCTTCGAGGTCAGGCCGATCTTGTGGCCCTTCACCACGCGGCCCTGGGCGACCTTCATCTCGACCCATGCCTTCTGAATGGCGTAGGCGTCTTCAATCGTTATGCCGGGATGTTCGAGCGAAAGCTGCCGGATCTGCGTGCGGGTCTTTTCGGCCTATCGAGCCGCTCGGCGGCGCTTTGGATTGCATCTCGGGAAAGGGCCATGGGCGTCCGACGTACTCAGTAAAAAAAGCGGGTGCTGAAATATGTTTAACATGTTAAGTTATATGGTGCAAACTGATTTGATGCTTGTTGCAGCGCAAAACTTTATTCTTCTCTCTCATCAACGATTTTGGATGGCGGACGACTGAAGATGGCAGGCAAGAAATCGCCGGACGGATCACGTTCGAACGCCGGCAGGAGCAGGCGAGGGCCGCAGCGTGCCGATGCGTGAATTCTCCCGCTCGCTGCCGATGTCGCTGCTGCGCGCGCGCGAAGCTGTCATGCGGCAGTTCCGCCCGTCGTTGCGTAATCACGGGCTGACCGAACAGCAATGGCGGATCCTGCGGGCGCTGACGGCGGTGGATACCATCGAGGTTACCGAGCTGGCGCGCGTCGCGTTCCTGCTCGGGCCGAGCCTGTCGCGGATCCTGCGCGATCTCGAAGCGCGCGATCTGATCGAGCGACGCACGGCCGAGGCCGATCTGCGGCGCGGCGTGGTGTCGATCTCACCCAAGGGGCTGAAACTGATCGAGGCCGTCGCGCCCACTTCGGAGGCGATCTACGCCGAAATCACCGGCCGCTTTGGCGTCCGCAAGCTCGCCGAATTGCAGGACGTCTGGGCGAGCTGGAACGCAGCCTTGCGGAGATGGAAGTGGCTGACGAGGCAGACGTCGAGATTAATGAGTAATCACAAATCTGCATGATGCTATCGGCCCGATGCATAACGGGCGGACAAATGATTGCAATCATTTGTCTAATGCGACTGTGGCGGTAGTTGTTCGGAGAGCTGATCTGGCGGTGCAGCGCGCTGACGATGCCCGTCGTGACCGTCTGGTCGAGCCCGAAGGGGCTGCCGATCGCGATCACACCGTCGCCGACCTCCACCGCAGAGGAGTCGGCGAGCTCGAGCGGCTTGAGCGCCGACGCGGGTGCGTCGACGTCGATGACCGCGAGATCGGTGGACGGGTCGGTGCCGACGACCGTCGCCGGGTACGTCTTGCCGTTCGCGAACTTGACCGAGACCGACTCAGCGCCGTCGACCACATGCTGGTTCGTGATCACGTGACCGTCGGTGTCGTAGACGAAGCCGGAGCCCTGCGCCTGCTGCGTGCCGCCGCTGCCGCCCATCGGGGACGCCTGGCCGGCCGAGGTGACGGTGATCTTGACCACCGCGTCGGCGCTGCGCTTGTAGATCTCGCCCACGGTCGACGAGCTGGAGCTCGTCGCGGCGGCGGCGTTGGTGACGGTCACCTGCGGAGCTGCCGCAGGTGCGCCGTCGTCGAGTACGAGCGAGAGCCCCGCGACGCTGGCCGCGCCCAGAAGGGCTGCGCTCGTCATCGCGGTCGCGAGTGCTGTGCGGGAGTTCTTGAAGACCTGCATGGCCGTGAGTTCCTTTCGATGCGTCGTAGTCGTGGGAGTCAGAAGACCAGTCGTCTCTAAGCCGAAGCTGAGACGTGCCTAAGAAATGGCTAAGAATCCCGCGCCGCCCCGGCCGTGAGGGGAGCGGCCGGGGCGCGGGGAGGGGAGGGTGAGCGAGCTCAGGCGTCGGGGCCCGTGGCAGCCGGATCGGCTCCGGGGGGCGGCCCGCCGGGGCCGCCGCGGAAGCCGAAGGCGAACTCGCCGTTGACCACATCGTCGATGCGTGACTCGAGGTCGGCGAGGATCGACGCTCGCTGGGCCGAGGTCAGCCTGCCGGCCGCGACCTTCTCGTCGAGGTCGGCCTTCGCCGCGGCGACGAGCGCGTCGCCGAGCCCTGCCGCGGTCTTGCCGTTCGCCTTCGCGATCTCCGCGAGCGTGTCGCCGTCCTCGAGGGCGGTGCGGAGCTGTGCCTCGGTCAGGCCGAGGTAGTCGGCCGCCGCCGCGAAGTCGACGAAGCCGTGGTGGCCGCGGTGGTGACCGAGGCCAGGCCCGACGCCGATCAGCGGCACCTCGCCGGCCTCGATCCGCTCCTTCAGCTCGGCCGCCTGGGCCTCGGTCAGCGTGCCGGCCTCGACGGCCGCGTCGACGCGGTTCTCGAGCGCCTGCTTCAGGGCCGCGTCGAGCTTGTCGGCGCTGACGCCGAGTTGCTTGGCCGCGTCCGCGACGATCGCGTCGCTCTCCTCGCTGGGCGAGAGCTGGTCGGCGGCGAGGGCTGCGCCGCCGCCGAGCACGGCCGCCAGCGCCGCGGTGCCGCCGACGATCTTGAGCTTGAGTGCCTTCATCTGCCTGCTCCTTTCGGGTGCTTGCGTTGACACAACAAGCCTCCGTGGGCGGCCTAAGAGCGCCCTGAGGGCGGGCGAAGAAGTTCCTAAGAGTTCGCGGGCTGGCGGACCGGCAGGCAGAGCCGCACCAGCGTGCCGCCGCCGTCTGCGCGGTCCGCGACCACGGTTCCGCCGTGCGCCTCCGCCACCTGGCGGACGATCGCGAGCCCGAGCCCGGAGCCGGGCATTCCCCGCGCAGCCGGCGCCCGGTAGAAGCGGTCGAAGACGAAGGGCAGGTCGGCCTCGTCGATCCCCGGGCCGTGGTCGCGGACGGTCAGCTCGCCGTCGCGGACGGCCACCTCGACCTCGCCGCCCGCCGGGCTCCACTTGGCCGCGTTGTCGAGCAGGTTCGAAACGGCTCGCTCGACGGTCGCCGGCACGCCTCTGATCAGCGAAGGCTCGAGCTCGGCCTTGAAGCTGACGCCCGGCCGGTTGCGGCGGGTGCGCTCGATCGCGTCGGCCGTGACGAGGTCGAGGCGGACGTCCTCCGGGTCGCTCGGCGTCTGGTCGCCGCGCGCGAGCTCGACCAGCTCGGCGATCAGGGCCGTCATCTCGGTCAGCTGCTCGGTGACGTCGCGCAGCAGCTGCTCGCGGTCGCCGGGCGGCAGCGCCTCGTCGCGTGCGAGCACCTCGATGTTCGTGCGCAGGCTCGTCAGCGGCGTCCGCAGCTCGTGCGACGCGTCGGAGACGAGCTGGCGCTGCGCCCGCGCCGAGTCCTCGAGCGCGCCGAGCATCGTGTTGAACGTCGCTGCCAGGCGTGAGAGCTCGTCGTTGCCGGACGCGTCGATCCGGCGCGAGAGGTCGCGCGTCTCGGACACCTCCTCGGCCGTCCGGGTCAGCCGCTGGACCGGGGCGAGCACGGCCTTCGCGACGACCAGCCCGAGCCCGGCCGCGATCGCGATCCCGGTGGCGGCGATGAGGAACAGGATCACCCTGATCCGGTCGAGCGCCGCATCGACCTCCTCGAGCGGCCGCGCGATCTGGAGCGCGAGCCCGGGGTTGTCGACCGGCAGCGTGTAGACGCGCAGATGCGTGCCCGCGACGCGTGCGTCGGCGAAGAACGGCCGGCGGTCACCCGCCGCGGTCTGGCGCGCCCGTTCGCTCACGGGCAGGTCGACGGTCGCCTCGGGGGAGCGGATCGCGTCTCCGTCGGCCGTCACGAGCTGGGTGATTCCCGCCGCACCCCCGAAGCGCTCGGGCGGGAGGTCGAGCTGCGGCTCGCCCGTCACCGGATCGGTGACGACGCGCAGCCGGACGTCGGAGACCCGCTCCCGGAGCGCGTCGTCGACCTGGCCGCGCAGCTCGTTGCGGACGAAGACGTACGTGATCGCCGATGTCGCCGCGACGGCGACGGCGACGGCGACCGCGACGGCGAGCGTGAGCCGTGCGCGGAAGCTCACTGTTCCCGCTCCGGTGCCGGCAAAGCCGACACCTCCTCTCCCGGCGGCTCCGTCAAGCCTACGCCGCCTCGCGGAGCGCGTAGCCGACGCCGCGGATCGTCTGGATCAGGCGCGGCTTCCCGCCCTGCTCGGTCTTGCGGCGCAGGTAGCCGATGTAGACGTCGAGCGAGTTCGAGCCGAACCCGAAGTCGTAGCCCCAGACGCGCTCGAAGATGATCGAGCGGGTCAGCACCTGGCGCGGGTTGAGCAGGAAGAGCTCGAGCAGCGCGAACTCGGTCCGCGTCAGCTCGATCGGGTCGCCGGCGCGACGCACTTCGCGGGTCGCCGGGTCGAGCTCGATGTCGGCGAAGCGGAGCAGGTCGCCGTCCTCGGCGGGTGCTGCGCGGCGAAGCAGCGCGCGCAGGCGCGCGAGCAGTTCCTCGAGCGCGAACGGCTTGACGACGTAGTCGTCGGCGCCCGCGTCGAGACCGGCGACGCGGTCCGCGACCTGGTCGCGCGCGGTCAGCATCAGCACGGGGAGGCTGTTGCCGTCCTGACGGAGCCGGCGGCAGGCTTCGAGCCCGTCGAGCCGCGGCATCGAGACGTCGAGCACGACCGCGTCGACGTCGTCCTCGCTCAGCCGCTCGAGCGCCTCCTGCCCGTCGCCCGCGAGCTCGACCTCGTAGCCCTCGAGCTGGAGCGCGCGGCGGAGCGACTCGCGCACGGCAGGCTCGTCGTCGACGACCAGGATCCTCATGGCGCACATTGTGCGCGTACGGACATGAACGGCAGCTAAGAAGGCACGTGAACCGCGCCGGGGCGTCCCTCGATCGAGGAGCGCGCCTCGATCCAGGTATGGACGCGGGCGGGAATCCGACTACAACGTGAGTAGGGGAGAGGGGTTGCGGGCGACTGCGGCGCCCGTCCGAAGTGGCCACAACTTCGGCGGGCGCGCCGCCGCCTATCGTGCGCAAGACGCAGGATCCGCGGCAGCGGATCCCGCGTTCGCGAAACCCCTAAAGGGTCGCTTCGCTCCCTGGCGCAATCACGAGGCGTTACGCATCCAGATCCTCTCCCTCGAACGAGCGGATCAGCGTCCGGTACTCCGCCGGGATCTCGGCGGGGCGGCGTTGCTCCAGGTCGACGAGCACGAGGGTCTGCGTCGCGGTGACCATCAGCTCGTCGTCCTCCATCCGGTAGGCGGCGCACTCGTAGGTCGTGCTCGTGCGTCCGATCCGCGCTGCGCGGACGAAGATCTCGAGCAGGTCGTCGAAGCGAGCCGGCGCGTGGTACTCGACGTTCGAGGCGCGCATGACGAAGTCGCGGCCCTCGATCCACGGCCCGGAGCCGCCGAGGTGGCGGTGGTACTCCGTCCTGGCGTGATCGAAATACGGCAAATAGCGGCCGTAATAGACGATCCCTTGCGCATCGGTATCCGAGAACCAGACCCGGGCGATCGCCGAGTATTTGAACGGCGGCTTGCGGTCGGTGACCCGGCCGAGCTCGATCGTCGTCACGAGCGGATCAGGTCGAGCACCTCGTCCCGCTTCCGCTCCATCTGCTCCTGGGAGAACGCCTCCAGGTTCAGGCGCAGCAGCGGCTCGGTGTTCGAGGGACGGACGTTGAAGTGCCAGTCGTCGTAGTCGACCGAGATCCCGTCGAGATGCGTCACGGCGCCGTCCGAATACCGCTCTTCGAGCTCCTGCAGCTTCTGCGGCACGTCGGCAACGGGCGTGTTGATCTCGCCCGTGAGGAAGAACTGCTCGCGGTACGGAGCGAGGATCTCCGAGAGCTTGCGGCCGCTCTTCGAGATCAGCTCGAGCAGGAGCAGGAAGGGGACGACGCCCGAGTCGGCCTGGGAGAAGTCGCGGAAGTAGTAGTGCGCCGAGACCTCACCGCCGAAGACGGCGCCGTCCTCGCGCATGCGGTGCTTGATGTAGGCGTGCCCGACCTTGTTGATCAGCGCGGTCCCGCCGGCTCGTTCGATCGTCTGCGGCACGGCCCGGCTCGCACGCACGTCGTAGATGACCTTGCCGCCGCCCTCCTTTTGCAGGATCGACTCGGCCAGGAGCGCGGTGACGAAGTCGCCGGGGACGAACTCGCCCGTGTCGTCGACGAAGAAGCAGCGGTCGGCGTCGCCGTCGTAGGCGACGCCGAGATCGGCCCCCTCCTCGAGTGTCTTGGCGACGATGAATTCGCGGTTCTCCGGCAGCAGCGGGTTCGGCTCGTGGTTGGGGAAGGCGCCGTCGGGCTCGAAGTAGCAGGTGACGGCCTCGATCGGCAGCCGCTCGAGCACCGGTGGCAGCATCGCGCCCGCCATCCCGTTGGCCGCGTCGATCACGACCTTCAGCGGCCTCAGCTCGGACACGTCGACGAAGGAGAGCACCTTGGTGACGAAGGCGTCCCAGACGTTCTTCGGCTCCGCACGACCGCGCGTCGCGTGCGGCCCGAACGGCTTCAGCGCGCGGTCGCGCACGTCCAGCAGACCCGACTCGCCGCCGACCGGCAGCGCGCCGGCGCGCACGATCTTCATGCCGGTGTACTGCTTCGGGTTGTGGGAGGCGGTGACGCAGACGCCGCCGTCGAGCCCGAGCTCGCCGACGGCGAAGTAGACCATCTCCGTCCCGACCATCCCGAGGTCGAGCACGTCGGCGCCCCCGTCGACGGCGCCGTCGATCAGCGCCGCCGCCATCGAGGGCGAGGAGAGGCGCATGTCCCGGCCGACGGCGATCTGTTTCGGCTCGAAGTGCTCGACGTACCCCCGGCCGATCGCGTACGCGCCCTCCTCGTCGAGGTCATCGGGGTAGAGCCCGCGGATGTCGTAGGCCTTGAAGACTGCCGGAGAGAGCACGCGCTGACGCTAGCGCACCAGCGCAGGCCAGGGCCCGCAACAGCCGTGACCCGACCCCTCGTAACTACAATCACGGAGTGGAACGGAAGCTCGCAACAGTTGTTTTCGTCGATCTCGTCGGCTCGACCGAGTTCGTCGCCGCACGCGACCCGGAAATCGTCCGGCGGCGCGTCAACTCGTTCTTCGAGCACGTCTCGCACTGCATCACGACGCACGGTGGCATCGTCGAGAAGTTCGCGGGCGACGCCGTCATGGCCGCTTTCGGGATCCCGCAGGCGCACGAGGACGACGCTGAGCGCGCGATCCGCGCCGCCGCCGCGATTCTCGACTCCGTGCACGAGCTCGGGCTCGAGGCGCGGATCGGCGTCGAAGCGGGAGAGGTCGTCGCCGACGAGTCGGACTCGACCTTCGCCACCGGCGAGGCGGTGAACGTCGCCGCCCGGCTCCAGCAGGCCGCCGCGCCCGGCCAGATCATCATCGGCCCCTTCGCCCGACGGCTGACGACCGGCATCGTCGAGACCGAGGAGATCGGCCCGATCGACCTGAAGGGCTTCGCCGAGCCGCAGCTTGCCTGGCGCCTGGTCGAGATCCTCGACGGCGACGGCCGGGCCCTGTCGGTCGCCGCTCCGTTCGTCGGCCGCGAGTTCGAGCTCGAGCTGCTCGAGAACACGCTCGGCCGCGTGATCCAACACAAGCGTGCGCATCTCTTCACGATCTACGGCGAGCCCGGGGTGGGGAAGAGCCGGCTCGCACGCGAATTCCTCGAAGGCGTCGAGGACGCGAGTATCCTCGTTGGGCGCTCGCTTCCCTACGGCGAGGGCGTCACCTACTGGCCGCTGGCCGAGATGGTCAAGGTCGCGGCGGGGATCGCGGACGACGATCCGGTTCAGGAGGCGATCTCGAAGCTGCGCGCCCAGTGCGGCGACGACGCGGTTGCCGACCTGCTCGCGCTCGCCGTCGGCGTGCTCGAGGGGATCGAGACCGAGCGCAGCCAGCAGGAGATCGCCTGGGCGGCGCGCGAGTGGGCCGCCGAGCTCGCCGACGCGAGGCCGCTGATCCTCGTCTTCGAGGACGTCCACTGGGGCGAGGAGCCGCTGCTCGAGCTGATCGAGCACCTGGCTGAGCGAGTCAAGGACGCGCCGCTGATGATCCTCTGCCTCGCGCGCCCCGAACTGCTCGACATCCGGCCGAGCTGGGGCGGCGGCCGCCTGCGCGCCGCTGCGACCGAGCTCGAGCCGCTCGCGCCCGAGGAGAGCGAGGAGCTGCTCGACGCGCTGCTCGCCGACCGACAGCTCTCCACTTCGGAGCGGAAGACGCTGCTCGAGAAGACGGAGGGCAACCCGCTCTTCGTCGAGGAGACGACCCGGATGCTGCTCGAGGGCGGTACCTCTTCGAAGCGGATCCCCGACACGCTCCAGGCGATGATCGCGGCCCGCATCGACAGGCTGCGGCGGAACGAGAAGCGGCTGCTCCAGCGCGCGGCCGTGATCGGCCGGATCTTCTGGGAGGGCGCCGTCGCCCATCTGCTGCCCGAGATCGACGACCTCGAGCCCGTCTTCGATGACCTGCTCCTGCGCGACTTCATCACGCGCGAGAGCCGGACGTCGATCACGGGCGAGCGCGCGTACCGCTTCAAGCACGTCCTCATCCGCGACGTCGCGTATGCCGGCCTGGCCAAGGGCGCGCGCGCCGAGCTGCACCAGCAGGTCGCCGACTGGCTGCACGAGGTCGCGGGCGAAGAGCTCGTCGAGATCCGCGCCTACCACCTCGATCACGCGGCAACGCTGCTGGAGGAGCTCGACGGCGAGGCGCCTGAGGAGCTCGCCAAGCGCGCCGCACGCGCGCTCGAGAAGGCGGGCCGCCGTGCGCTGGCGCAGGAGGCGAACCAGGCTGCACGGCGCTTGCTCGTCCGCTCGGTCGAGCTCGAGCCGACGCTCCAGCGCCGCTTCCTCGCGGCCCGGGCGGCTCGCCGGCTCGCCGATCTGCCGGCGCAGGCAGTCGAGATGGAGCGCGTCTTTGCCGACGCGACCGACGCCGGCGACGTCCGCCTCCAGGGTCTCGCCCTGACCGCGCTCGCCGAGAATGCCCTCCTCCGCGACGCTGATCTTCCCCGCGGCCGCGAGCTCGTCGAGCAGGCGCTCGTCCTCCTCGACGACGCGAAGCCGGAGGATCGGATCGAGGCGTTGGCCACGCGCGCGCGGATCGGCTGGTGGCTCGGCGACCTCGACGACGACGAGCGCTGGAACACGAAGGCGCTCGAGGTCGCGCGCGAGATCGGGCGCAAGGATCTCGAGGCGGCAGCCGTCGACGAGCTCGCGAGCTCGGCGATCGCGCGGCTCGATCTCGACCGGGGGATGCGGCTCGTGGCGGAGTCGCTCGAGCTCGCGGAGGAGAGCGGCAACATCACCGTGATCGGCTGGGCGCTCGTCTCTCAGGCCCGAATCGACGCGCTCCGTGGCCGTTTCGAAGAGGCGGCAGCCGGGCTCGACCGGGCCGAGGAGCTCTTCTCGCAGTCCGGCGACCAGTGGGCACTGGCGCGCGTCAACAACCACTACGGCTGGGTCGAGCGGCGCCGCGGCGACCTCCATGCCGCCGAGCGCCGCTTCCGCGACGCGATCCGGATCCTGAAGCCGCTCGAGGACCGCGGGACGCTCTGCGAGAGCCAGCGCGGCCTGGCGCAGGTGCTTGTCTCGCTGAAGAAGATCGACGAGGCGGAGCGCTACGCGCTCGAGGCCCGCGAGACCGTCGGCCCCCACGACACGATCTCCCGCGCAACGACCCGGATGGCGCTCGGGATCGTCCGGGCCGCCCAGGGCCTCGACGAGGAGGCCGAAGTCGCTCCTGCGCGAGGCGGTCGCCGTCGTCGACGGAAAGCCGCTGCTGCTGATCCGGCGCGAGCTCGTGACCGCGCTCGCCCGCTTCCTGCGGGAGCGCGACCGAGTCGACGAGGCGGAGGAGTACGAGGCCGAGCTGGCCGACTACGAGGCCGCGCTCGCCCCCGCCTGAAGAATCGCCCGGATCGCCTGCGACGAGTCCTCGTCGGGAGACTCCGAGATCACCGTTGCCGGCCGCTCGAAGCGGCTGAGCGCGTCGCGCAGCGGCTCGGCCCGGAGCGTGCCCTCGCCGTAGGGCAGGTGCTTCGTCTCGTTCCGGTTCGCGTAGGCGATGTCGGAGAAATGGATGTGGAACGGCTCGCCCGGCCCGAGGACGTCGTCGGCGCTCTCGAGCACGGCGGCGAAGCCGTCGACGTCGGTGAAGGCGCCGTCGGAGGTGGCGTGCATGTGTGCGAAGTCGATCACCGGCCGCACCCATTCGAGGCGCGAGGAGACCTCGAGGACGTGGTCGATCGAGCCCAGCTCGCTGACGCGTCCCATCACCTCGATCCCGAACGGGACCGCCCGGTCCTTTCCTTCGAGCTTCTCCCGCAGGGTCGCGAGCGAGGCGACGACGTCGTCGATCGATTGCTCGGGCGTGCGTCCGAGCCAGAAGCCGGGATGGATCACGACGACCTCCGCGCCGGCCGCAGCGGCGATCCCGGCGGTGCGGTCGAGCGCGCCGAGCGCCATCTTCGACTTCTTCGCGTCCGGGTGGCCGGGGAACGCGAACAGGGGCGCGTGCACGGAGAGCGCGATGTCCTGCGCGCGCGCGAGCTCGCCGAGCCGCTCCGCCCACGGGTAGTCGAGCCAGAAGCCGCTCTCGAGGTCGATTTCGCAGGCGGAGTAGCCGCGCTCGACGAGCAGCTCGACCGCGAGGTCCGGCGACTCCCGCGAGGGACAGCGAGCAGGCCCGACGCGGATCGCTCCCACGAGCCGACCGTACCGGACCGGGTGCAATGTCGTCCGACCGGGGTCCTACCCTTTTCGACATGGCCAAGGCACCAACTCGCATCGATCTGCTCGAGCTCGACATCGACCTCCGGCTCGCCGACCTCTGGCGCGAAGCGGGGGAGGTGTCCGAGTGGAACCTCGAGGTCGTGGCGGCGTTCATGCGCGCCGCCTACGGCAAGGGGTACTGCGATGCGCTGACCGAGGACGACCCCGGCTCGCTCTGCCATGACCACGGCTACCGGATCCCCGCGCGCCGCGAGACGGCGCCCCGTTCGGTCTAGTAAAGCTACGATCCGGGCGTGGCTCGGAAGCGCAATCCGGCGCGGCTCGTCGTCGCGCTCTCGGTGGCGGCGGTGCTCGCAGTCTTCCTGCTCTACACCTCGATCGCGGGTGGCGGCACGCCCTCGGTCTCCCCGAGCGAGCTGGGCGCCCAGAAGGGCGTCGTCTCGCTCGCCGGCCGCGTTCAGCCCGGCTACAAGGGCGACTCCTACGGCGACGGCCTTCGCTTCCGACTCCGTGACATCAAGGGCGGCTCGACGAAGACCGTGACGGTCGTCTACACCGGCTCGGTCTCCGACCAGTTCCGCTCCGGCCGCGAGGTCTCGGTGAAGGGCGAGCTCCGCAACGGCACCTTCGTCGCGCTCAAGGACTCGCTCGTGACGAAGTGCCCGTCGAAGTACACCGCCAAGAAATCAACGTAGTGCGCCGCCCGGCGACGTCCTCCGGGCCGCTGACGTCCTCGGAGACGTCGCGATCCGGCGTCCTCGGTCGCGCCCGTGCCACTGGCACGAGCGCTCCCTGCGTCCTTGTCTCGCTCGCTCCGAGGACGCCAGCCGCGCGGCAACGCCACCGGCCGACGCACGATGCCTGAGCTCGGCCGCGCCGCGCTCGTCGCCACGCTCGGTCTCGCGGTCTACGCGGTCGTCGCGGGGGCGTACGCGGCCTGGAAGGGCCGCCGCCGGCTGGCGCTCTCGGCCCAGAACGCCCTCGTCGCGGCGTTCGGGACGAGCATCGTCGCAACCGTCGTGCTGCTCGCCGCGCTCGTCCGGCACGACTTCTCGTTCGTCTACGTCGCCGAGCACACGAGCCGCGAGCTGCCGACCGGATACACGATCTCGGCGTTCTGGGGCGGCCAGGAGGGCTCGCTGCTGCTCTGGCTGCTGATCCTGACCGGCTACTCGACCGCGGCGCTGCTCGTGAACCGGCGCAGCGCGCGCGACCTCGTCGCCTGGGTGACGCCGGTGCTCGGCGGCGTCACCTTCTTCTTCGCCTTCCTGCTCGTCGTCGTCGCAACCCCGTTCGCGGTGCAGGTCGCCCCGGCCGACGGCAGCGGGCTCAACCCGAGCCTGCAGAACCCGTACATGATGGCCCACCCGCCGCTGCTCTACCTCGGCTTCGTCGGCCTCACCGTCCCGTTCGCCTTCGCCACGGGCGCGCTCCTCGCGCGCCGCACCGACGAGCGCTGGATCGTGGCGACGCGCCGCTGGACGCTCGTCGCCTGGACGGCGCTCGGCGTCGGCCAACTGCTCGGCTCGCACTGGGCCTACGAGGAGGTCGGCTGGGGCGGCTACTACGCCTGGGATCCGGTCGAGAACGCCGCGCTGATGCCGTGGCTCGCCGCGACGGCGTTCCTGCACTCGGTGATGATCCAGGAGAAGCGCGGCATGCTCCGCGTCTGGAACCACCTGCTCGTGCTGATGGCGTTCTCGCTCTCGCTGTTCGGGACGTTCCTGACCCGCTCGGGGATCGTCAGCTCGATCCACTCGTTCACCCAGAGCTCGATCGGGCCCTGGTTCCTCGCCTTCATCTGCCTCGTCGTCTTCGGCTCGCTCGCGCTCATCTTCGCCCGGCTGCCGCTGCTGCGCTCGAAGACACGGCTCGAGTCGCTCGTCTCGCGCGAAGCGACGTTCCTCTACAACAACCTCCTGCTCGTGGCGCTGACGCTGACGATCCTCTGGGGCGTCGCCTACCCGATCCTGCACGAGGCCGTCCTCGGCGAGTCGAGGATCGTCGGCCCCGGCTACTACAACTTCTTCCTCCGCGTCTTCGGGCTGCCGCTGCTGCTGCTGATGGGCATCGGCCCCCTGGTCGCATGGCGGCGCGCTTCGCTGCGGAGCCTCGGGCTCACGTTCGCCTGGCCGGCCGGTATCGCGCTGCTGGTCGGGCTCGTGCTGTTAGCCCTCGGCGCGGGCTCGTCGATCCCGGGCCTGATCGCCTACACCTTCTCCGCTTTCGTGCTCGCCTCGATCGCGCTCGAGTTCATCCGTGGAACGCGGGCCAGGCGTGCCCTCTCCGGAGGCTCGTGGCCCGCCGCCTTCTCGGCCCTGATCGGCCGCAACCGTCGCCGCTACGGCGGCTACATCGTGCACGCGGCGATCGTCCTGCTGGCGATCGGCGTCGCCGGCTCGAGCGCGTACGACACCGTCAACGAGCGGCGGCTGATGCGCGGCGACTCGCTCGTGGTCGGCGACTATCGCCTGACCTATCGCGGGCTCGAGGAGCGCGAGGCCGCGAACGCGACCGAGATCCGCGCCGTCCTCGGCGTCGAGCGGGGCGGCGACTCGCTCGGCACCGTCCAGGCGGGCAAGAACGCCTACACCGCCGAGCGGCAGGTCTCGAACGAGGTCGGTATCCGCAGCGACCTGGTCACCGGCGAGGACCTGTTCGTGATCGCGGAGCAGGTCAACCCCGACGGCTCCGTCTACGTCCGCGCCTTCGTCAAGCCGCTCGTCAACCTGATCTGGCTTGCGGGCCTCGTGTTCGTGCTCGGCGCGCTGATCACGCTCTGGCCGGACGCCCGCGAGCAGCGGCGTCTGGCACTGCGATACGAGGGCGCAGAGGCGCCGGCGCGACCGTGAGCGTCGCGCTCGTCCTCGGCGCGCTGCTCGCCGCGGCGTGCGTCGTCATCGTCGCGCTGCCGTATCTCCGCGAGCCGCAGGCCGAACGGGACGTGCTCGAGGAGCCGAGCGAGCTCGACCGCCGCAGGTTGGAGCTCGCGGAGGCGCGCGACCGTGCGCTGGCAGCGCTGAAGGAGCTCGAGCTCGACCACCGCACCGGCAAGGTCTCGGACGAGGACTACCGGGCGCTCGTCGGGCCGCTGCGGCGCGAGGCCGCCGAGGCGCTCCGAGCGCTCGAGCCGCGGGCAGGCGCGAGCGGACGTGTGAGGGTCGAGCGGCCCGGGTAGACCAGCTGCATGGAGCCGACGGAGGTCCCGGAGCCGTACCCGCCGCCGGACGAGGGCGACCTGCCGGAGCCGGCGGTGATCCCGGAGCCGTACCCGCCGCCGGACGAGGGCGATCCGCCCGAGCCGGCGATCGTGCCCGAAAATCGCTCTGAGCAGTAGCTTTTCGCAGAATCAGGGCTACACTGGCGCCGGCCGTGGGTAAAGGGACGGCCGATCCCCCGACGAAACTACTCCTCGGATGCGACTACGCCTCAGCATTGGCCTGCTTCTGGCCGGCCTCGTCCTATTCACCTCCCCGGCCGCGTCGGGACAGGAAAGCGCCTCCGAGCAGAAGCAGATCGTCGACGGCCGGATCAACGCGCTGGAGGAGAAGATCTCGGCGGCGCGCGAGCGGGAGGGCGTGCTCAGCGCCGAGATCGAGATCGTCACAGACAAGATCGACGCGCTCCAGAACGACGTCGACGCCGCGTCGGCGCGGCTGGACCAGCTCGAGACCCTCCTCGCGCTGCACCAACAGAGACTCGACCGCCTGAACAAGCTCTACGAGCTGCAGACCCGCAAGCTCGTCTTCCTCCAGCACCAGCACCGCGAGGCGGTGGCGCGGCTCAGCAAGCGGCTCGTCGAGATCTACACCTCCGAGCGCACGTCGTCGCTGTCGGTCGTGCTCTCGTCGGGCAACTTCTCCGACATGCTCGACCAGCTCGAGTTCCTGCGCACGATCGGCCGCCAGGATCACAAGATCGCCGGCGAGGTCGAGTCGGCCAAGCTGCAGATGCAGGCGACGCGGAACTCGACCCGCAAGACCCGCCGGCAGGTCGCCGAGACGACCCGCGCGGTCGCGGCGCGCACCTCCGAGCAACGGGCGGTCCGCGACCGGCTCGCCTGGAGCCAGCGCGAGCTCGCGACGGCACGGCGCGACAAGCGCGCCACCCTCTCCGACGTGCAGGAGGACAAGGAAGCGGCGATCGGCCACATGCGCGACCTGCAGGCCGAGAGCGCCGCGCTCGGGGCGAAGATCCGCTCCGCGCAGAGCGCGGTCGTCGTGCCCGCGCCGACCGGCGCGGCCTCGGCCGCGGGCTTCGTCTGGCCGGTGCACGGCGTGCTCACGAGCGGCTTCGGCTGGCGCTGGGGCCGGATGCACGAGGGTGTCGACATCGCCGTCTCGAACGGCACGCCGGTCGTCGCCGCAGCCGCCGGGACCGTGATCGTCGCGGGCTGGATGGGCGGCTACGGCAACCTCGTCGTCGTCGACCACGGCGGCGGCATCTCGACCGCGTACGGCCACAACACGAGCGTCACGGTGGGCGTCGGCCAGCAGGTCGCGCAGGGTCAGCTGATCGCGTACTCCGGCAACACCGGCCACTCGACCGGGCCGCACGTGCACTTCGAGGTGCGGATCAACGGCGGCGCCGTCGATCCGATGGGTTACCTGTAACGCGTCTCCAGGAGGGTTTGGCGAAATAGCGGCTGAGCCGCCGGGCCGCGCTGCTCGTCCCGATGCTGCGTCCTCAGTCGCACCGATAGCTTCGGCTATCGGTGCTCCCTGCGTCCTTGCCTCGGAACGAGCATCGCACCCCGGCGACGAGCGCCATTCCGCCAAACCCTCCTAGGCGGCGCGGCGCGACGGGCGGTAGCTGTCGCCCGTGAGATGGGCCGGCAGCTCCTCGACCGCGACGACGTGCAGGTCGGGCAGCGGGCGCCAGCGCTCGTCGAGGCCTAGGCCATAGCCGGCGAAGAGCTCGTCGGGGACGGTGAAGCCGACGTAGTCGAGCGGGACGTCGTCGACGAGGCGCCGGTAGGGCCGGTCGAGCAGCGTCACGGCCGAGAGGCTGGCCGGCTCGCGGAGCGCGAGCGTGCGCGAGAGGAAGTTCAGCGTCAGCCCTGTGTCGACCACGTCCTCGACCACGATCACGTGCCGGTCGACGATGGGCGTGTCGAGATCCTTGAGCAGCTTGACGGCGCCCGAGCGGCCGCTCGAATAGGCGGCCAGCTCGAGGAAGTCGATCCCGTGCGGCACCGGCAGCGACCGCGAGAGATCGGTGAGGAAGACGGCGCTCGACTTGAGCGGCGCCACCAGCAGCGGCTCGCGCTCGGCGTAGGCCTCCGCCAGCTCGGCGCCGAGCTCGGCCACGCGCCGCATGATCTCGAAGCGCGACAGGTAGACCTCCCCGATGGGGTGGCCGTCGGCCGCGAGGCGACCGGCTAGGAGGCGAGCTTCAGCCGTAATCGCTGGGCGAGGCGCTCGATGTCGCGCCGGTAGAAGAGCTTGACCTTGACCTCCGGGTACTGCCGCTTCAGCTCCCGCAGCTTCCGGTTCTTGCGGGTCACGAGCGCCTGCCGCATCACCGTCACCTCGACGTAGAGATCCTGCTCGGGGAGGTAGAAGTCGGGCGTGAACGCGCTCGTGACGCGCCCGTCGGCGTCGCGCTCGAGCACGAACGTGGTCGGCTCGTACTCCCACGGGACGCCGTAGTAGTCGAGCATCTTCGCGCACTCCAGCTCGACCTCGTTGACGAATCTGGGCGGGTCCGAACCGGCGAAGGCGCGAAACGCGGGCTGGTGCGCTGGCACGAACCTCAAGGTAGCTGGAGGCCCGGACGACCTATGCTTCGCCAATGCCCGAGCCGCCGGAGGGGACGACGTTCACGATCGCGCACCTGTCCGACCTCCACTGCGGCGGCCAGTACTTCGTCCCCGGCCTGCTCGAGCGGGCGATCGCGGAGATCAACGACCTGAAGCCGGACATCGTCGTCTGCTCCGGCGACCTGACGACGTTCGGTTTCAAGCACGAGTACGAGGAGGCGCGCCGTTACCTGGACAAGGTCGAGTGCGAGGCGATGGTGGTGATTCCCGGCAACCACGACTCGCGCAACGTCGGCTACGTCCACTTCGAGGACCTGTTCGGCGACCGCAACTCGGTGCTTCGCGTCGGCCCGGCGACGGTCGTCGCGGTCGACTCGACCGAGCCCGATCTCGATCACGGCCAGATCGGCCGCGGCCGCTACCGCTGGATCGAGGAGCAGTTCGACCAGGGCGAGTCGGCTGCTGCGCGTCTTCGTCTGCCACCACCACCTGCTGCCGGTGCCCGGGACGGGCCGAGAGCGGAACGTGATCTACGACGCCGGCGACACGATCGAGTGCCTGCAGCGGGCCGGCGTCCACCTCGTCCTCTCCGGGCACAAGCACGTTCCCTACGCCTGGAAGCTCGAGAACCTCTTCGTCGTCAACACGGGCACCGTCTCGTCGCTGCGCCTGCGCGGGAACACGAGGCCCTGTTACAACGTCGTCGAGGTCTCGGGGAACCACGTCGCCGTCTGGCGCAAGCATCCGTTCCACGGGCAGGAGCGGATCATCCAGTTCTCACTCGAGACGTTCGAGTACGAGAAGTACACCGGGCGGATCGAAGACGAGGTCACCACCCGCTCGTGATGCGCGCCCTCGCACTCATCGACGGCGAGCACTACGCGCCGGTCGTCAAGGCTGCGCTCGAGGAGCTCCCCGTACGACTTCGTCGCGGCACACGTCGTCGGCGGCACCGAGAAGCTGCGCGGAGACGCCGACTACGGCGTCGGCGTTGCGGCCGACCTGGACGCGGCCCTCGCGGAGCACCGGCCGGAGCTCGTCGTCGACCTCTCGGACGAGCCCGTGCTCGGGCCGAGAGAGCGCTTCCGGCTCGCCAGCCGCGTGCTCGCGGCCGGGTTGCCTTACGTCGGGGCCGACTTCCGCTTCGACCCGCCGACGCTCGAGCCGTTCCCGCTGCCGTCGATCGGGATCGTCGGCACCGGCAAGCGGGTCGGCAAGACCGCAATCACGGCGCACGCCGCCCGGCTCTACGCCCGCGACCGCCGGGTCGTCGTCGTCGCGATGGGCCGCGGCGGGCCGCCGGAGCCCGAGGTGGCGAGGGTCGCGCCGGACGTCGATTCGCTGCTGGAGCTGTCGCGGAGCGGGCGGCACGCCGCCTCCGACTACCTCGAAACCGCGGCGCTGGCGGGCGTCGAGACGGTGGGCTGCAGGCGTTGCGGCGGCGGTCTTGCCGGCGCAGTCGCCGTCTCGAACGTGCGCGAAGGCGCGCGCCTCGCAGTCGAGCTCGAGCCCGAGCTCGTGCTCTTCGACGGCAGCGGCGCGGCGATCCCGCCCATCGAGACGGCCCGCCGGATCCTCGTCGTCAACGGCGCCACCGATCCGGAGGTGGCGGCGGGCTACCTGAACGAGTTCCGCCATCTCGTCTCCGACCTCGTGATCCTGACGATGGCCGAGCCCGGAACGGGCTGGGAACCGTTGTACGGCCGCGCGCTGGCGCTCGCGCCGAGGGTGATCCCGACCACGCTGCGTCCGCGCCCGGTTGCGGACGTCTCGGGACGGAAGGTTGCGTTCTTCTCGGCCGCACCGGAGTCGGCGCACGCGCTCTTCGCAGCGCACCTGGCCGAGGAGCATGGCGCCGACGTCGTTCACGTCTCGGGCGCGCTCGCCGACCGCAGCGCGCTGCGGGAGGAGCTCGGCACGGTCGAGGCCGACGTCTTCCTCGTCGAGCTGAAGGCGGCGGCGATCGACGTCGTCGCCGAGGCAGCGAGTGAGCGCGGGGTGGAGGTCGTGCTCGCGGGCAGCGACGTTCGGTCCGCGGACGGCCAGGACCTCGACGGCGAGCTGGCGCGGCTGGCAGAGGAGGCCTCGGCATGAGCGAGCGGCGGAAGGGTGAGCGCAACGTCCTCGGCAGCGCCGAGTCGCCGTACTCGAAGGGCCTGATGGCGCGGGCGCTGACCGCCGTCGGTCTGCGGGAGGACGAGGCGTACGAGCTCGCGCGGCGGACCGAATCCGATCTCGCCCAGCGAGGCGAGGTGTCGGTCGACCTGGACCGGCTGCGGGAGCTCGCCAGCGACTACCTCGGCGAGGAGCGGGGCCCGCGCGCGGTCCGGCAGCTTCGCCGCTTCCGCGATCTGCAGGAGCTCGACCTGCCGGTGATCCTGCTGGTCGGCGGCGGCACCGGGACCGGCAAGTCCACCGTCGCCACCGAGGTCGCCTACCGGCTCGGGATCACACGCGTCACCTCGACCGACTTCGTGCGCCAGACAATGCGCGCCTTCTTCGCGAAGGAGTTCATGCCGTCGATCCACTACTCGAGCTTCGAGGCCGGCCTCGGCCTGACGAAGGCCGAGGAGGAGGAGTCCGGCGACGCCGCGCTGCTCGGCTTCCTCGACCAGACCCGCAACGTGCTCACGGGCGTCGAGGCGGCGATCCAGCGGGCGCTCGACGAGGGCTGGTCGATGGTGCTCGAGGGCGTCCATCTCGTGCCGGGGATGATCACGACCGAGCTCAGGGGCGCGCTCGTCGTCCAGTGCGTGCTCGCGATCCACGACGAGGAGATCCACAAGACGCACTTCTGGATCCGCGACGAGACCTCCGAGGGAGTCCGGCCGGTCGACCGCTACATCGCCGGGATGCCCGAGATCCGCTTGATCCAGGAGTACCTGCTCGAGCGCGCGTACCGGAACGACGTGCCGGTGGTCGAGAACGAGTCGCAGCGAGAGGCGGTCGGCGCCGTCATGAACCTCGTGCTCGAGCAGGCGGAGCGCGCCGCACGCCGGGTTCCGCGATGATCGTGTCGTGAGCGCCGCACCGCTCGACATCTGTCCCTGCGCCCTCTTCGCGCGCGCGACCGAGTGGGCTGCACTGGCCGGCGCGCGTTGGCTCGGCCGCGACGACCAGGACGCGGCGGAGGAAGCGGCCGAAGTCGCGATGCTTGCGGGGCTGACGGAGCTGCCGATCAGCGGCACGGTCGTGATCGGGCCCGAGGACGGGGACGTGCTGACGATGGGCTCGTCTGTCGGCGCCGGCGGTGAGCCGATCGACCTCGCCGTCGACCCGCTCGAGGGCCGCGGCGTGGTCGCGCGCGGTGGTACCGGCGCGATGTCGATGCTCGCCGTGGGCCCGCCAGGCTCGCTCCTGCGGCTCCCGGACATGTACATGCGCCGGATGGCGGTCGGCCCGCGGGCGCGCGACCAGATCGATCTGACGAGGCCGGTCGCCGAGAACGTCGCCGCAGTCGCGCGCGCGTTCGGCCGCAACGCGAACGACATCACTGCGCTCGTGCTCGACCGCCCCCGCCACCACGACCTGATCGAGGAGATCCGAGCCGCGGGCGCCCGGATCAAGCTGATCCAGGACGGCGACGTGACCGCGTCGATCTCCGCGGCCATCCGTGGCACGAACGACCATCTCGCGGTCGGGATCGGCGGCACGCGCCAGGCCGTCCTCTCGGCCGCAGCGCTGCGCTGCCTCGGCGGCGAGCTCCAGGCTCAGCTGTGGCCGACGACGCGGGCCGAGATCGACGCGGCGAAGGAGCACGGGATCGAGGACGTCAACCGCGTCTTCACCTCCGAGGACCTCGCGCCCGGCGACGTGATCGTCGTCGCCACCGGGGTCTCGAACGGCGACCTCCTGCGCGGCGTCCGCTTCCTCACCGACAGCGCCCGCACGCACTCGCTCGTGATGTGCATGCGCTGCAACTGGGTCCGCTTCTCCGAGAGCATCCACTTCTTCGCCCGTGACCGGAAAGAGGAAGTGCGCCTGCTGGGGTAGCCTGTTCGCATGGTCGACCGCGAAGAGATCGTCAACGCGCTGCACACCGTCGAGGACCCGGAGCTCGGGATGGACATCGTCGAGCTGGGTCTCTTCTACGACGTCGAGATCGCAGGCCCGAAGGTGAAGGTGATTCACACGCTCACCTCGATGGGCTGCCCGGCCGGGCCGATGATCCAGGAGGACATCCACAACGCGACCGCGGCGGTCGAAGGCGTCGAGGAGGTCGAGGTCGAGCTGACGTTCGACCCGCCGTGGACGCCGGACAAGATGTCCGATGATGCGAAGTTCATTCTCGGCTTTGGTTAGCCGTTTGAGTCACCGTTCGGAAGGTGACTGACAGAACCCAACCGAGAGAAGCCTGCCTCCGCTACCCGCCTAGGTCGTGTCAGCGGAGGAGAACTTGGACTGCGAGCGCCAGCGCGAAGACGCAGACCACAAGCCAGAGCATCCGAGTCGCGGAGAGGCCCCGGCGTCTACGCTTCCGTCCCGGCTGTAGGTACCGCACGAAGAAGAAACGCCAGTACGTCATTCCCGGGTGCGGCGAAGGGCGTCGCGCCACCCGCGGAAGCTTGGCGGAAATGTCAGGCGGCCCTGAGGCGGCGACGTTGGCGTCTGCGATACGCGGACGCGAGGAGGCGCCAAGCGATGCGCGCCAGCCACATCAACAGAACCGTGCGGAGTCGAAACATGGATCCAGTACCTCCCGGTGATCGCTTGGACACGCTGATCGAGAAGCGCAAGCCGTCTCACGGGTGAACGCGCGACGGGCTTCTCCCGTTACGCGACGTGGCCGCTGCCGAAGCGTGCTGCGGCGTCGACGGTCAGAGAGATAGCGGAGCTCGACGGAGATCGAAGATCAGCGGCTGACATCAGATCTGCGACGATGGGACTCCCGCCGAGGGACAGCTCGAGACGATGCATCCGCGCCTGCGCAAACGTCCTCACGATCGACGTACTCAGCTACAGGAACTCGAGCGGTCACTCACCAATCATCAGACCGACCCCGAGCCTGATCGTCTCGTAGTCCGCCGACTGTGCGTGACGGCGCTATGTGTCAGGGCCTGAGTCCTTCACGGACAGTTTCGAGCGTCGCGTCTCGCGATCCCTCACCGGCGGCCAAGCCCGCAGCCACTTGCAGGGCACAAGGAGTGACTATGGCTACCGACTCGCTCGAGGCCCGCCAGGTCCGGCTTGGCAAGAATCAGGCGCTGTTTCGCGCCGTCAACGAACAGATCGAGCACATCGCCGGGGAGCAGACGATGTCCGGTCAGCTCAGCTTCCTCTGCGAGTGCGCGAGCCCGGACTGTGGTGCCTACATCGAGCTCACGCGCGGGGAGTACGAGGCGATCCGCCGGGATCCGACGCACTTCTTCGTGCTGCCCGATCACGTCTTCCCCGAGGTCGAGACGATCGTTGACGATCGGGGCCGGTACGTCGTCGTCGAGAAGTTCGGAGCCGGCGCACGCGTCGTAGAAGCGATCCACGCGGATTCCGGGTGACGCGAGTGCCGGCTCGTGCCTGCGGCACCGGACAGGATGTCCGACGACGCCAAGTTCATCCTCGGCTTCGGCTAGAAGCGCGAATCTTTCGGGTGCGGGAAGACCGTCCCTTCGGGGAGTTGGATCCCGCGTCTACGGCGTCAAACTGCTGTCAATCAGGCTTCGGCGTCGAGTCGGACCGTGACAGGAGGATGGCGAGGATGAAAAGTGCTCTGAGCGCCGTGGCGATCGTCGCCACACTCACGCTTGTCGGTTCGGCTCTGGCCGGCGGCCCGGTCACGAAGCAGAACGGCTCGAAGCCCGTGATCGAGAAGTTCACGTCGATCTGCGCTGTCGCCGGATACGCCGGCTACGGCCTCTGCGGCGGCTCGACGAACACGTTCAGCGGCGTCGGCGGCAAGATGAACGCCGTCCAGCCGAAGTCCGGCACCTACAACCTCGATTTCAGCTTCTCCGGGCTCACGCCCGGGACGGAATACCGTCTCTGGTCGACGCGCGACGCACACGTCTGGGTCGAGGTCGGTCGGAGGTCGCGAACGAGGCCGGCTCGGTGGCGTACTCGATGCAGACCAACTCTCCCGCGGCCTGGGCTTCGACCTGAACACCATCATGGGCGACATCACGATCGTGACGTCCTGGTGGTCGGGCCAGAAGCTGGTCGTCAACGCGGACAGCTCGCTCTCCTCGACAGCCGTCTGAGCCGCGCCGCGCTCAGGCGAGTTGCAGCCAGACGAGCGCCAGCGCGAGCGCGACCATGCCGGCCGAGAGGGCTCGAAGCGCGGCCTCGGGTGCCCGCGTGAGGGCATCCGCGTCGAGCGGGACCTCGTGCCCGTTGCGATAGCGAACGGTTCCGCTGACGTGCGCGACGCGGCGCCGCACCGTTCGCACCTGGGTCGAGAGCGAACGCTGCGCCAGGCTCGTCAGTAGCGCGAACCCAGCTGCGAGAAAGGCCTCGGGCCGCAGCGTCTCCGCTGCGCCCAGGTAGGCAACCAACACCGGGAAGGCGCCCCAAGAGAGCCCGAACCAGAGATCCGTGTGGAACTTCCCGCCCATGAGCTCGAGGGCGTAAGCGGGGACGAGGAACGCGCCGGCGGCGACGAAGGGAAGTAACCAGAGCGTCCAGGCGAGCGCGGCGCCGACGCCGATCGCGACCGCCGCGACAAGAGACGCTGTCGCGAGACAGATGAGCATGCGCCGCGGGATCTCCGTCTGCAGCGGACGGCCGTGCAGCTCGTCGAGCGCGTGCGCACCCACGCCGAGGGCGAGCGCGAATGCCGCGAGCCCCCAGAACAGCCGTTCCGTTTGGAGGTCGGGCACGAGCGAAGCTCCGATAGCGACGTACGAGAGGTGCCAGAGCGTGTACGGGAGGTGGAGCAGTGTCACGTAGTCCCTCCAGCCGCCCTGCGCGAGCGCGTAGAACGCCGGCCGGCGCTCCACGCTCATTCGCGTCTGCCCCACACGACCACGCCGCCACCGAGGCTGAGCCGTCGCGCCTGCACGTCCGTGAGCCCGGCCTCCGACCAGAGCTCGAGCTGGCGCTCCAGCGGCAGGCGCGCCTCGAAGTCGCGGATGCTCGGACCGAGGAAGCGTCCAACCTCGTGCCATCCGGGCGAGAGCAGGCGCCCCGCGAGAGGCAGGACGAGCCGGACGTAGAGCTCCCACAGGCCTCGGATCGCGCGAGCCGGAGGGACGCCGAACTCCAGCATCACCGCCGTCCCGCCGGGACGCACGACCCGGGCCAGTTCCCGGAGCGTCGCGGCCGGGTCGTCGACGTAGCGCAGGAGGTAGGTGACGGTCAGGGCGTCGAACGAGGCGTCGGCGAACGGCAGCGCCTCCGCACGTGCCTCGTGCAGCTCGATCTTCGCGGCGAGCCCGCCGGTCGCGACGCGGTCGCGCGCTACGGCGAGCATCTCGGCGCTCCGGTCGATGCCGACGACCGAGCAGCCGTGCTGCCGGACGAGCTCGAGTGCGACTGCACCTGTGCCGGTGGCGACGTCCAGCACGCGAGCATCGGGCTGGAGTTCGAGCCGCGCAACCAGGAAGCGGCGCCAGCGTGGGTCCTGGCCGAGAGAGAGGAGCCGCGCATAGCGGTCGTAGGTGGGGCCGAGCGGCGCGAAGAGAGACGGCGCTATGCGGCTGCCGGACTCCGCCGTCACGGAATCGTGAGGACGATCTTGCCGAGCTGCTCGCCGGCTTCCAGCCGCTCGTGCGCGGAGCGGATGTCGGCGAGCGGGAAGGTCGAGTCGACGTGCACGCGCACTCGGCCGGACCGGACGAGGTCGTAGGCGCCGAGAAAGTCCGCCCGCGTCCCCATCGTCGAGCCGTAGACGGTCAGCTGCTTCCACCAGAAGCGATGCAGCTGCGCCGGCGGGTTCGGCCCGGTGGTCGCTCCGCAGACGACAACCCTCCCACCGGCCTTGACGGCGGAGAGGGAGTCCTTCCAGGTCGCCTCGCCGACCGTCTCGACGACGAGATCGACACCTCCGAGTTCCTTCGCCGCAGCCGCCGCGTCGGCATGGGGGAGGGCGAGGTCGGCGCCCCACGTGCGCGCCGTCTCGAGCTTCGCCTCCGATCCCGACGTGACGAGCGTCTTCGCCCCGATCGCGCGGGCGATCTCGAACGCGGCCGTCGCGACGCCGCCGCCGATCCCCCAGATCAGGACCCACTCGCCCGCGGCCAGCTGCGCCCGCGTGACGAGCATCCTGAACGCGGTCTCGTAGACGAGCGGGAAGGCCGCCGCGGTCTCGAACGAGATCGAGTCGTCGAGCGGGAAGACGTTCGTCTCCGGCACCGCGATCAGCTCCGCGTGTGTCCCGTCCGTGTGCTCGCCGATCACCGTGATCACACTCCCGTGCTCGAGCCCCGGGTTGATGACGACCCGTTCGCCGGTGTCGACGCGGATGCCAGCGCCGTCGGCGCCGAGGATGCGCGGTTTGGGCACCGAGGGAAGCCCCTTCCGGACCCAGAGATCGAGGTGGTTGAGCGATGCTGCCCGCAGCTCGATCAGCACCTCGCCCGGCCCGGCGACAGGGTCGGCGACCTCCTCGTACCGGAGCACCTCCGGGCCGCCGTCCTCATGGATTCGCACCGCGTGCACGGGCACAATCCTGTCATGAAGGCTGCCGAGCTGAATCGGCTAGGCGAGGAGCTCGGCCTCGACGCGATCGGCGCAGCGCCGGCCGGCCCGTACGAGGAGACCGAGCGCCATATCCGCGAGCGCAAGGCGCGCGGCCTCTTCGCCACGATGGGCTTCACCACCCGGCGGCCGGAGGTCTCGTGTCACCCCGAGCAGCTGCTCCCGGGCGCGTGCACGGTGATCTCGGCGGCGCTCTGCTACTACGCCGACGCCGACGACGTCCAGCCCGGGGAGGGCAGCCTGGCCCGATACACGTGGTCCGACCGCTACGCGGAGCTGCGCGAGCGGCTCGACGCGCTCGGCCGCCGGCTCGGCGGGAACTACCGCGTCCTCGTCGACGAGAACGACCACGTCGACCGCGAGGGTGCCGTGCGCGCGGGCGTCGCGTTCTACGGCAAGAACACGCTCGCGATCACGCGTCGCCACGGCTCGTGGGTCGTGCTCGGGACGCTCGTCAGCGACCGCGCCGTCGAGCCGTCCGAGCCGCTCGACGCCGGCTGCGGCTCGTGCACGCTCTGCATCGACGCGTGCCCGACCGGCGCGCTCGACGAGCCGGGGACGCTCGACTCCGCGCGCTGCCTCTCCTACTGGACGCAGGCGCCGGCTGCGGTTCCCGTCGAGTACCGCGCCGAGCTCGGGGCGTCCGTCTACGGCTGCGACATCTGCCAGGACGTCTGTCCCTGGAATCGCGGCGTCGAGAAGCGGCGCGCGGGGGTTCAGCCGCCGCCCGGTGCCGAGCCCGCCGTCTCCCTGCTCGACTGGCTCGGCGCCGACGGCGACGAGCTGGTCGACCGCTACGACCGGCTCTACGTGCCGCGGAATGATCCCAGATGGCTGCGCCGGAACGCGCTCGTCGCAGCGGGGAATGTCGGCGGCGAGCCTCGAACGAGACGCCGTGGCGGAATACGCAACCGGCGAGGACGAGCTGCTCCGCGAGCACGCGGAGTGGGCGCTGGCCCGAATCGACGAGCGGGGCGCGTCGTGAAGCTGATCCGCAACCTCTGCTTCGTCCGCATCGGGCTCGTGGTGTTGGCATTCGCCAAGATCCTGATCGACCGCGACGAGTTTCCCTCCGCGGGGTACGAGCAGGCAGCGTGGACGCTGCTCGCGATCTTCGCCGCGCTCGCGCTCCTCCTCCTCGCGCTCTCGTACCGCTGGCGGGGCCGCCTGCGCTACCTCGCAGGTCTGGGCGTGGTCACGGATTTCGCAGTCACCTCGGCGCTGATGTTCGTGTTCGCCTGGGAGCCGGCCCAGCCGCTGCGGGCGCTTCCCTTCCTGGTCATCCTCGAGGCGGCGCTCTTCTTCCGCCTGATCGGCGGCCTGGTCGCCGGCGTGGCGACGCTTCCGGTCCTGCTCGCGCTCGAGTACTGGCGGCACGACGAGTTCGGGCTGCCGGTGCGGTACGACGCCCTCGTCCTCCGGGTCGTCGTCGGGATCGCGCTCGGCGCCGTCGTCGGCCGGCTCGTCGACATGGAGCGCGGCCAGGCGCACGACGCCGAAGAGCGGGCGGCGGAGGCCGAGCGGCTCCGTGACGAGCTCGGCCGCCGGGTCGATCTGCTCGAGGCGACGAGCCGCGCCGCGCGAGCGCTCGGCTCCTCGCTCGACCTCGACCGCGCGTTCGCCGAATTCGTCCGCGAGCTTCGCAACCTGCTGCCCTTCGACCGCGCCGCGATCCTGCTCGCCGAGGGCGGCGGCGCCCGCGTGATGGCGACAGCCGGCATCGGCGCCGAGGACTACTTCGAGCCGGGCACAGCGATCACGGTGCCGGGCTCGGTTCTTCAGGCGGTGATCGCCGAGGGGCGGACGATCTACCGAGAGGACATCGCAGAGGACAGCCATCCCGAGGAAGCCGGGCTGCTTGCGCTCGGCGTCCGCGCCCGCGTACTCGCTCCACTGCAGCTTGGCACGCGCTCGATCGGGGCGCTCGCGATCTCGCGTACCGAGTCGGCGTCGTTCCGGGAGGAGGAGCTGGCGCTTGTGTCGCTGCTCGGCCGCCTCGTCGCGACCGCCGTCCAGAACCTGCGCACGTACGAGGCCGAGCGGGCGACGGTCGACGAGCTGCGGCGGCTGTCCGCGCTGCGCGCCGACTTCGTCTCGATGGTCTCGCACGAGCTGCGCAGCCCGATGGCTGCCGTGATCGGCTCCGCGCGGACGCTGCAGGCGCGGTGGCGCGAGCTTCGTCCCGAGCAGCGCGAGGCGTTCCTCGCCGTGATCGCCGACGAGACGACGCGGCTGTCGGCGCTCGTCGGCGACGTGCTCGACACCTCTCGGATCGAGGCGGGCACCTTCGGCTACCGGTTCGACGATGTCGACCTGGTCGAGGTCGTGCGCGACTCCGTCGCCGCGGCCGAGATCGGCCAGGACGAGGTGCAGCTCTCGATGGAGCTGCCGGCCGCACTGCCCAGCGTGCGAGGTGACGCGGAACGGCTCCGCCAGCTCGTCGACAACCTGATCTCGAACGCGATCAAGTACTCCGAGTCCGGCGGCGAGGTAAAGGTGGACGCGGCGACCGACGACGGCCACGTCGTCGTCCACGTCCGCGACTCAGGGCCGGGGATCGGCACCGAGCACCAGGCCCAGATCTTCGAGAAGTTCGGCCGCGTCGCCGGCTCGGCGAAGCCGGGGACGGGCCTCGGGCTCTTCCTCTCGCGCTCGTTCGCCGAGGCGCACGGCGGCTCGCTCGACGTCGAGTCGACGCCCGGCGAGGGCGCGGTCTTCACGCTGCGCCTGCCGGTGGGCTAGCTCGGGAGCTTGACGCGCGAGAGCTTGAGCTCGCGCAGCAGCTGGCCGGCGCGCTTGGCGATCGCCGGCCGGACATCCACCGGCTCGAGCACGACCGCCTCGCCACGGTCGGCGAGGATCTCGCTGATCAGCCAGTCGTGCGTCCCGACGCGCAGAGTCGCGATCGCCGACCCGTCGGTCAGCCTGGTCGCCCCGCGCTCGACGCGGTAGCGGGCGACGGGTTTGGCGTAGCGGACGCGCACCTGGTGGGCGTCCTCGAGGAAGTGCGGGTCGAAGCCGTCGCGCGGCTCGAAGCGCTCCTTGGTGAGCCGGGCCGAACGCATCCGGTCGAGCCGGAACGAGCGCTCGCCGTCCGAGGTGCGGTCCCACGTGTGGATGATCCAGTTCGGGAGCACCCGTTCGAACGTGTACGGCTCGACCAACCGCTCGGAGGGCGTCTCGTCTCCCTCCTTCATGTAGTCGATTGTGACGACGCGGCGCTCCGCGATCCCGCGCGACAGCGTCGCGACGAGCTCCTCCTCGTCCAGCTCCGAGCGAGTCTCCGGCGTCTGGTGGTCCTCGAACTGCCCGAACGTGTCCTCGAGCTTCTTGCGGACGCGGTCGAGCGGCGTGTGCACCTGCGCCGCGATCGACGGCCCGACGATGTCGAGCGCGAGCCGGATCGCGCGCGCCTCGAGCGGCGTCAGGCGCGGTGCCAGGCGGAAGACGTCGCCGTACAGCTCCTTGTCCACCCGGACGCGGTCGCCGTCGAGCTCGGCGTAGACCGTGTAGCAGCCGCCGCCGAAGTTGACGAGGTTGAGCAGCGAGAGGTGATCCTGGAGCTCCTCGCGCGGGATGTGGAAGCGCGCGGCGAGGTCGTCGGCGTCGAGCTCCGCGTTGCGGCCCTCGCCGCAGGCGGCGAGCAGGTAGGCAAGCAGCGCCTGGAGCACGCCGAACCGCTCCGGCGCGACCGCCGGCGCGGGCCGCTCGACCCCGTCCGGCGAGATCTCGGCCGCCTTCTCCCGTGCCAGCTTGGGCGGCTCCGCCTCGTGCGCCTCGCGGACCCGCCGCAGACCCTCGGCGCACGCCCTGCGGAGGTCCTCCGGCTCGAGCGGCAGCGCGCGGCCGTTCTGGCGCAGCACCCAGCCCGCCAGCGGCTCGATCGCCGCGTACTCGGTCTCGAAGACGCCGTTCAGAGCGTTCCGGCCTCGTGCAGCGTCCGGTGCACCCACCAGGCCGTGTCGCCGTTGACCTCGATCCTCGCCGTCCCGGCGACGGGGCCGTGCTGCCAGTCCTCGCCGACGCGATACGCGTCGACGTCGAAGTCGGCCGGCAGCCGGAAGTCCCGCTCACGCCGGGTGGCGAAGCGGATGTCGCTACGAACGCGCGAGACCCGGAAGGTGCGGACGTCGCCGTTGTCGAGATCGTGTCCGACGACGTACCAGGTGCCGCGGTCGCGGCGCAGCGCGTAGGGGTTGAGCGTCCGCTCGCGAGTCTGGTCGCGCCGCGGCGACCAGTAGCTGAACTTGATCGTCCGCTGTTTCGAGATCGCGGACTCCAGCTTGGAGAGGCGGCCGGCCATCTCCGGCGAGTAGTCGGGATCGCGTACCTGGACGCTCGCAGCGGTCTCGGTCGGCGCGTCGTCGAAGCCGGGGCGGCCGAGGGCGAGGTTCTGGAGCGCCAGCCGCAGCGGCTCCGCGTACGCGAACGTCCCCTCGAGCATGTAGAGCGCCGTCTGCAGCGCCGCCAGCTCGTCGTCGTCGAGCTCGAGCTCGTCGAGGAAGTAGTTCTCGGAGCGGAGCGTGTACAGCTCCTCGCCCGTGAACTCGTCGCGCTGCGAGTGGAGCGGGACGCCGAGAGCGATCAGCTCGGCGCGGTCCGAGTAGAAGCGCCGCGCGAACGCCTCGTCGGACATCTCCGAGTACCCCTCGACGTTGCCCTTGACGTCGCGCGCCGTGAGCGGACGCCGCTCCGCCATCAGGAAGGCGACCAACGAGAGCTGACGGATCAGCTTGTCGGTGTCGTGCGACATCGGCCGCCCGACTCTATCGGCTTCGAGAAACGGCTAGGCCGCCGCGAGCGACCGCTCGAGGTGCTGGTGCGACGGGCAGTAGTCGCGCTCGGGGAGAGGTGTCCGCTGGCACGGCTTGCCCTTGCGGGTGGTCGCCCGGCAGCGGGCGACGCCGCCGTCGAGGGCGCCCGCTTCGAGCTGCTCCTCGATGAACCCGACCGCCGCGGCGATGCCCTCCTTGACCGCCCAGGCGACCTGGGCCTGCGCCGTGATCGGGAAGAAGCGGCGAATGTCCTGGAAGAGCGCGCGGTCCGGCTTGGCGAAGTAGTGCGGATCGGCTGCGAGCCGCTCCATCGTCTGCTCGCACTGCTCGAGCACCGAGCGGCGCGACTCGAGCTGGACGGGGGCCTCTGCGTAGGGATCGATCAGATCCTTGATCGAGCGATAGATCGCTCGCGAATATTGATACATGCAGGCCTGCAATTGCACGAGTTGGGCTTCCATCTGCGCGGTCATCGCTCCCTGTTCTGTCCCGCAGTCAGGCCGAAAATGAGGTCTCGGCGGGGTTGTCGACACCGAGTATACGGACTCCCCGGCGTTGTTACAAAGTCGCTTACATAAGTTGTCCCACGGGGAGACACGACGGCGCCTCCGTGGGGTGGGTTGCGAGAGCGTGTGCCCTCTGCCCGAACTCCTTACACCTCGTTCTCAGGGAACAATCTCACGTTGGTACGCCGATGGGAAGACCGAGCGGGCACGTTGGAGCGCGGACGCGGCCTCCGCCTCGTCGGCGTAGACGCCCTGGAAGACGACGTAGTAGCCGGGGTGCAGGCTGGCGTAGCGGGATGAGTCGAGCACTCCGACGCGGCGCAGGCCGCCGTCGCGTGCCTTCGTCGCCTGCGCCGCCGCGGCGTCCCGTCCGTTCGCCTGCGGTAGCGAGAGCAGGACGATCGTCCAGCCGCGCCGGTCGCGCGGCCAGGTGATCGACGCCGGATTGGCGGGGGGCGGGGACGGTGCGGTTGTCGCCGGCGCCGTCGTCGCCGGGCTCGTCTCGGTCGCGGTCGTCGGCTCGGGTGCCGTGAGCGTCGGAGTGCCGCCGGTGACGGTCAGGCTGCCGCCGGTCGCGGTCGCGATCGCGCTCTCCTCTTCGCCGTCGCCGGAGATCGCGATCGCGGCTCCGGTGCCGAGGACGGCAATCAACGAGCCCGAGGAGCGCCGGCACGAGCCACGCGCCGGCCCAGTCGTGCCGCTCGCCGACGCCCGACGAAGCGCGTGCGACGGCGCCGTCCGGCGTCGTCCCGAACCGTCCGCCGCACTCGAGGCAGTACTCCTGGCCCGGCTGCGCCGTCGCGCCGCAGCGAGGGCAGCGCGGAGGTTCCGCCCCGCTCATCGCGCGTCCGCCGCCGTCTCGGCGACGGGGCGGCCGCAGGTGGCGCAGAATCGCGAGCCCCAGAGCAGCGGGGCGCCGCACTCGCAGCGCGCCGTCTTCGGGACGCCGGGAGCGCGCCGGGCGGCGCCGAGGAGAACGTCCAGCTCGTGGATGCGCGCCTCGAGCCCGATCAGCTCCGCGCAGCGCTCGAGCAGCAGGTCCTCGCGAAAGCGGTCGCGCCTGTACATCTCCAGCGAGAGCCCGCCCAGGTCGCGCAGCTTCTGCTCGCGCAGCCGGAGGAGCGCGCGGCGCTCGCGCTTCAACTCGCTCGCCGGCGGTGCGGGGCGCCGGCGCGGGCGTGCCGGATCTCGGCGCAGGAGCCGTGGCAGGGTCGGAAGACGCGGCACGCGCGCGAGTCTACTAGCGGCCTCGGAGCGCCCTTCGAGGCTCAGAGCTCGACGACGACCAGGTGCTCCTCGGTCAGCTCGCGTACTGCGTACGCAGGCCCTTCGCGTGTGTTCCCAGAGTCCTTCACGCCGCCGTAGGGCATCTGGTCGGCGCGGAAGGTCGGCGCCTCGTTCACGGTGACGCCGCCGAACTCGAGCCGCTGCGCCGCGCTGAGTGCGGTCTTCAGGTCGCGGGTGAAGATCCCCGCCTGCAAGCCGTAGCGAGTCCCGTTGGCGAGCGCGATCGCGTCGTCGAGCGTGTCGTAGGGCGCGATCGTGCAGACCGGTCCGAAGACCTCCTCGCAGGAGACCTTGAGCTCCGGCGCGGCGTTCGCGATCACGGTCGGCCGGAGCAGCTCGCCCTCGAGCGAGCCACCGGTCAGGATCTCGGCACCTGCCGCGCGCGCCTCCTCGATCCATTCGAGCACGCGCTCGCGCGAGCCGGAGTCGATCAGCGGGCCGACGTCGGTCGCCTCGTCGAGGGGATCGCCGAGGGTGAGCGCCTCGACCTTCGGCACAAAGCGCGAGACGAGCTCGTCGTAGGCGTCGCGCTGGACGTAGATCCGCTGCACCGAGATGCAGCTCTGGCCGGCGAACGAGAACGCGTTCGCGGCGAGACGCGTCGCGACGTCCTCGAGGTCGGCGTCGGCCTCGACGATCACCGGTGTCGCGTTGCCGAGCTCGAGCTTGACGCGCTTCCGCGGCGCGCGCTCGGCGAGCTTCCAGCCCACATCGCCGGAGCCGGTGAAGGTGATCGCCCGAACGCGCTCGTCCTCGACGAGGACGTCGCCGATCTCCGACGCAGGCCCGACGAGCACGTTCAGCCAGCCGGGTGGCAGCTCGGCTTCCGTCATCAGCTCGGCGAGCAGGAGAGCCGAGAACGGCGTCTGCGACGCGGGCTTGAGCACCACCGCGCAGCCGGCTGCGAGCGCCGGCGCGATCTTGTGCGCGACCAGGTTGAGCGGGAAGTTGAACGGCGAGATCGCGCCGACGACGCCGATCGGCCGCCGCTGCGTGAACGCGAGCTTGCCCGCTCCGGCCTGCGACGCGTCCATCGGGATCATCTCGCCCGCGAGCTTCCGCGCCTCGACGGCTGCGAAGGTGAAGGTCGACATCGCCCGTGACGCTTCCACCCGGGCGGCCTTGAGCGGCTTGCCGGCCTCGGTCGCGATCGTCTGGGCAACCTCCTCGTGGCGACGTCCGAGCTGGCCGGCGACGCGGACGAGGATCTCGGCCCGCTTGTGCGCCGGCAGCGGCTCCCGCATCGCGGACTCCGCCGCGTCGACGGCGCGCCGCGCCTCGGCGGCTCCCGCCTTCGCCACGCGGCCGACGCTCTCGCCGGAGTACGGGGAGCGAACGTCGACCCACTCGCCGGTCTCGACCCACTCGCCGGCGATCAGCAGCCGCTTTTCGGAGCGGTCGTCGCCATGCGGCGAGTCTAGGCTCCTCCCATGGCCACGGACGCTCTGATCATCGACGCTGTTCGTAGCCCGATCGGGCGGCGGAACGGCTCGCTCGCGGGCACGCGCGGCGACGAGCTCGCCGGCCAGGTGCTGAACGGACTCGTCGCGCGCCACGACCTCGATCCGGCCGAGGTCGAGGACGTCCAGATGGGGTGCGTCACACAGATCGGCGAACAGGGGTGGAACATCGGCCGGATGGCGCCGATGGTCGCCGGCTGGCCGGAGACGGTCTGCGGGACGACGGTCGACCGCCAGTGCGGCTCCTCGCTGCAGACGAACTTCAACGCGGCGGCCGCGATCTGGGCCGGCCAGCTCGACGTCGTCGTCTCGGCCGGCGTCGAGATGATGTCGCGGGTGCCGATGGGCTCGAACGGCGGCGACCTCTCCGACAAGCTGACCGAGCGCTGGCAGATCGTGCCGCAGGGGATCTCGGCGGAGGCCGTCGCGTCCGAATGGAACCTGTCGCGCGAGTCGCTCGACGCCTTCTCGCTCGAGTCGCACCGCCGCGCGATCGCGGCGATCGACGACGGCAAGTTCGAGAACGAGATCGTCCCGGTCGAAGTGGGAGCAGCCGGTGCGGCCGTCCTCTTCGCCGTCGACGAGGCACCGCGGCGCGACACGTCGGCCGAGAAGCTCGCCTCGCTCCAGCCGGCGTTCCTGCCCGACGGCGTGGTCACGGCGGGCAACTCGAGCCAGATCGTCGACGGCGCCGCCGCGGTCCTCGTCACGAGCGAGGCGGCCGCATCCCGGCTCGGCCTCGAACCGCGCGCCCGTTTCGTCTCGTTCGGCCTTTCCGGCGTCGACCCGTACCGGATGCTCCACGGCAACCCTGAGGCCTGCCGCAAGGCTCTCGCCAAGGCGGACCTGAGCTGGGACGACATCTCGGTGATCGAGGTCAACGAGGCGTTCGCCTCGGTCGTGCTCCAGTTCGCGCACGACTCCGGGCTCGAAGACCGCTTCGACGACATCAATCCGAACGGCGGCGGCATCTCGCTGGGCCATCCGCTCGGCGCCACCGGGGCGCGCGTGACGGCGACGCTCCTGAACGAGCTCGAGCGCCGCGAGGCGCGCTACGGGATCGCCTGCATGTGCATCGGCTTCGGCCAGGCGATCGCGGCCGTGATCGAGCGCGTCTGACGGCTCGCTGGCTGCTCGTCCGCGGCCGCGGCGACCGGCCGCTGCCGCAGACCGGCTTCACGCTCGAGCGGCATGCGTCGACGCGGCGGCCCACCGTGGCGAGAGGCGATCTCGCGATCTGCTATGCCAGCGTCTGGCAGGCCGTGTTCGCGGTCGTCGAGGTGACGTCGGATCCGGAGGAGGACGCCGAGCTCGACCGCTGGCGCTGGTCGTTCCGCATCCGCCCGCTCGTCGCGCTCGACGATCTCGATCGCTCGATCCCGGCGGAGGAGGTCGGCATCTTCCCGAGCTCGCTCTGGCGGCACTCGTACATCCGGCTCAGCCCGGAGCAGTTCGAGACCGCGCGCGCCGCGATCGCTAGGCGGGCATAGGCGAGAGCGACGCGGCCACGTCGGCGCAGACCTCGGCTGCGACCTCCACGAACGCGCGCGCTGCAGGGGAGCGGTGCCGGTCGCGGTGCCAGACGAGAGCGATCCGCCGCGGCGGGATCTCCGGGTCGAGCTCGAGCACGTGTACGCGCTCGTCCTTCGGATCGGTTGCGAGCAGCGGCACGAGCGCGACGCCGAAGCCGGCGCCGACGAGGCCCTGCACGGTGCCGTTGTCGTCGGAGCGGAAGGCGACGTCGACGCCCACCCCTCGCTGCGCAAGCTCTCCCTCGGCGAGCGCGGTGCTGCGGCAGGCGCGGTTGCCGATCAGCGTCAGGTCACCGACGTCGGCGAGGCCGGCCCGCGTCAGTGCGGCGAGCTCGTGCTCCGCCGGGACGAGCAGAACGTAGGGGTCGGCGAGCAACGCGAGCGCCTCGAACGGGCCCTCGAGGAGCGGCGGCATCGCGAACGCCAGGTCGAGCTCGCCCCGCTCGACCAGCCGCACGAGCTCCTCGTCCGACGACGACTCGGTCAGCTCGATCGCGACGTTCGGCCACGCGGCCGTGAAGCGGCGCATGACGGCGGGGAGCACTCGCGCGCCGACGCTCTGGAAGGTGCCGACGCGGAGCCGTCCGCCCTCGCCGCTCGCAAGCGCGGCCATGTCCGCCTGCGCCGCATGCAGGCGCGCGACGATCGCCTCGGCGTGCCGCAGCAGCAGCCGCCCCGCTTCGGTCAGCGAGACGGCGCGGGGGCCACCCGGCCGCTCCAGCAGTCTCTCCCCGACGAGCCGCTCGAGGGTCTGGATCTGCTGGCTGATCGCGGACTGTGTGTAGCCCAGCGATTCGGCCGCGCGGCCGAACGAGCCCTCGCGTGCGACCGCCTCCAGCGCCGCGAAATGGCGCACTTCGACGCCGAGCCAACGATCAGGTTCCATGATCGACTCGAACACTACCTCGACTTGCCCTAATGAAGCAAGCTGCCGATCATGTGGACATGACAGTCGTGCTCGCACTCATCTTCCTCGTCGTGATCGGCCCACTCGCCGTCTATTTCGGCGCCGACTCGCGCCTCGACGAGCCCCGCCGTTAGCCTCGTCTGTAGGATCGCGCGCCGTGGAGGTGCGCAAGGTCGGCGTGGTCGGGCTCGGTGCCATGGGCGCCGGGATCGCGCAGCTCTGCGTCGAGGCCGGGATCGACACGGTCGGCCGCGAGGTGACCGCCGACCTGGGCGAGCAGGCGCGCGACCGGATCGGCCACTTCCTGACCCGCAAGACGGAGAAGGGGCAGCTCGAGCAGTCCGCGCGCGACGACGCCATGAACCGGCTTTCGCTGACGACCGAGCTCGACGCCTTCGCGGACTGCGACGTCGTGATCGAGGCGATCGTCGAGGAGCTGGAGCCGAAGCGGCAGCTCTTCGCCGAGCTCGAGCGGATCTGTCGCCCGGACGCGGTGCTGGCGACGAACACCTCGGCGCTCTCGGTGACCGAGATCGCCGCCGCCACGTCGTCGCCCGGGCGGGTCGTCGGCATGCACTTCTTCAACCCGGCGCCGCTGATGCCGCTCGTCGAGATCGTCCGCGCCGAGCTGACCGAGGACGAGCCGTTCGAGGCGGCATTCGTGCTCGGCGAGCGGATCGGGAAGACGCCGATCCGTTGCCACGACACGCCCGGCTTCGTCGTCAACCGCGTCCTGATCCCGCTTCTGAACGACTGCATCCGAGTTCTCGACGAGGCGCGCGTGTCGCCGGAGGACCTCGACACCGGGATGAAGAACGGCGCCGGCTGGCCGATGGGCCCATGCGCGCTCGTCGACCTCGTCGGGATCGACGTGCACGTGCACGCGTCCGAGGCGCTGTACGAGAAGACGCGTGAGCAGCGGATGGCGCCGCCGCCGCGGCTCGTCGCGATGCGGAACGCGGGCCTGCTCGGGCGCAAGTCAGGTCGCGGCTTCTACACCTACGACTGACGCTCCATCGGGATGTTCAGCCGCTCCGCCACCGTCGGGACGAGCGTGCCCTGGACGAGAACCGAGAAGAGGACGACGACGAAGACAATCCCGTAGATCTCGGTGCTGTCGTCGACGTTGCTGATCACCGCCAGCGACGCGAGCAGGATCGGCACGGCGCCCTTCAGGCCGCTCCACATCACGAACAGCCGCTCGCCGCGGTCGAGCTTGACCGGGAGCAGCAGCGTCCCGACGACGAGCGGCCGGATCGCGAACGCCAGCAGCGCCGCCAGGACGAGCCCCTCGTACCAGGCGCTGGAGTCGAACAGCGCCGTCAGGTCGATCGTGAGGCCGAGCGCGACGAACATCGCGATCTCCGCCAGACCGCCGAGCGAGGCGAGGAACGCGTCGATCTCCGGCCGGTGCGGCACGTCTCGGTCGCCGATCAGGATCCCCGCCACGAATACGGCGAGGAAGCCTGAGCCGTGGATGAGTGTGGTGGCTCCGTAGATCACACCGGCGGCGGCCACGACCCGCAGCGGGTAGAGAGCGGGCGACGGCAGGGTGACGCGCCGCATCAGCGGTAGGAGGAGGGCCGCGCCGGCCACGCCGACCGCGACGCCGCCTGCCATCTCGACGACGAACTCCTCGACGACGGTCCAGAAGGAGCCGTGGTCGGCCGTCGCGAGCTCGATCATCCCGATCATCAGCGCGATCCCGACGGGGTCGTTCGCCCCCGACTCGCCCTTCAGGATCGTCCCCGTCCGCCCGTGAATCTCGCGGCCGCCGAGGACCGAGAACGTGACCGCCGGATCGGTCGGGGCGAGTGCGGCTCCGAGCATCCCGCTCGTGATCCAGGAGAGGTCGAAGAGCACGTGCGCTGCGACTGCGATCAGCGCGGCCGAGGCGAACGTCCCCAGGATCCCGAGCGAGAGGATCGGCACGGACGCGGCACGGAAGCGGCGCCAGCCGATGTCGAGCCCTCCCTCGAAGAGGATCACGATCAGTGCAACGACGCCGATCCGCTCGACGGTGACGAAGGAGATCTCGTCGTGGATCCGCGGCACGAGGTCGGAGACCACCGCCGCGGCGACGAGGAAGAGCGCCGCGCTCGGGATCGCGAGCCGCTCGGTGATCGCGCGGCCGAACAGTGCCAGCGAGACCCCGGCCGAGACGACGAGGACGATCAGGCCGAAGTCTGGGATCTCCGACATCGGGTAAATCTAGGGCTACACGAGGCAACGAGGGGCGCTTACACTTTCCTTACATGAACCTGACCGCCGCCACACGCGCCGTGCTGATACTGCGATCCATGCGGAAGACCTTCCTCTGCCTGGCGCTGCTCGCGCTGATTCTCCCGGTTGCCGCTCTCGCGGCCGTCGACGCCGGCGAGGGCACGCTCTCGGTCGAGGACGGCCGCGGCAAGATCACACTGCAGGCGCGCGGCGGTGTCTTCGGCCGGCTCGATCGCGGCACGCTCACGGTCTACGACACGACACCCGGCGATGCCAACTTCCCGGTCGTCACCGGCGCCGACGAGCCAGAATTCTTCCTCGCCGACGGTGGCGTTCGCTACCGCGGGACGGGCATCCGCTTCCGGGTCGTCGGCGGCGGCTTCAAGCTCGCGATCCAGGGCCGCGGCATCGACCTCTCCGTCGTCGGCAAGGGCAACGGCTTCATCGAGGGTGACACGCTCGAGCCGGGCGTCTACTCGCTCGACGGTGCCGACTGCCGCAAGAATCGCGCCAGCTGCGAGGTGCTCCCCGATCCTGGAATCCGCTTCAAGCTCCAGGAGCGGCCCGACAAGAACTCGATCCGGCCCGCCGGCGGGTAATGGCCTCCGGCGCTCAGACCGTGCTGGTCGTCGAGGACGAGGCCTCGATCGCGTCGTTCGTCTCGCTCTACCTGAAGAACGCGGGCTACGACGTGCGCGCCGTCACCACCGGGAACGCCGCGCTGGCGCAGGTCGCTGCCGAGCAGCCGGCGCTGATCATCCTCGACCTGATGCTGCCCGACCTGGACGGGATCGAGATCTGTCGTCGCGTCCGCAAGACCTCGGACGTCCCGATCCTGATGCTGACCGCCCGTGACGAGGACGTCGACAAGATCATCGGGCTCGAGGTCGGCGCCGACGACTACCTGACGAAGCCGTTCAACCCGCGCGAGCTCGTTGCGCGCGTGAAGAGCGTCCTGCGCCGCTCCGCCCCGGAGCGCCGCCGGGACGTCGAGGAGGAGCTCCACCACGGCGACCTCTCGATCAACGCCGGCCGCCGCGAGGTCAAGGTCGGCGAGGAGGAGATCCAGCTGGCGCCGAAGGAGTTCGACCTGCTCTGGGAGCTGCTCGACCACAAGGGCCTCGTGCTCACGCGCGACCAGCTGCTCGAGCGTGTCTGGGGGTACACCTTCGCCGGCGACACGCGCACCGTCGACGTGCACGTCAGGCAGCTGCGCCGCAAGCTCGGCGAGGCATCGCCCATCGTGACCGTCTGGGGTGTCGGCTACAAGGTCGGCCCCGAGCGGGCTCCCGCGCCCGCGGCATAAGAAGCGGTGCGCGCGGCAACGTACTCCAGGCCTCTGACGCCCGCAGAGACGTCGCCAGCCGGCGTCCTCAGTCGCGTCCGTGCTACCAGCACGGACGCTCCCTGCGTCCTTGTCTGGCTCGCTCTGCGAACGCCAGAGGCGCGGTCACGTCACCGCGCGCACCGCTAGTGCTCAACTCCCTGCGCTTTCGCCTGCCGGCGCTCTTCCTGGCGGGGATCGCGCTCTCCGGGCTCGTCACGAGCCTTATCGCGCTGCGGCTCTTCCAGGACTACACGCGCGATGCGTCGTTGAACGAGCTGCGCCGCGAGGCGCGCGGGCTCGCGCAGCTGTACGCGGAGTCGGCCGTGCGAGCCGTCGACGAGGAGAAGGCAGCGCCCAGCTTCGCGGCGGCCAAGCTCGAGGCGGCGACGGGAGACCGTCTGTACTTCGTCGGCGCCTCCCTCTCGCCGGGAGAGGACAGCGGCCTGACCCGGATCACGCTCTCGGACATCGGCGTCGACCTCTCGACGCGGCGAATCGTCACGTTCGAGTTCCGGCCGCCGGGTCAGAACCGGACGTTTCTCGCCGCCGCGCACCCGATCCGGCCGGGCGGCGGGACGGTGTTCGGCTACCTGGTTGTCGCCAAGCCGAAGGCGGAGCTGCGCGACGCGTGGGTGACGCTGCTCTCGCGCCTCGCGATCGCGTTCCTCTTCTCGCTCGTGGTCGTGGGCGCGCTCGCCTTTTACCTCACACGCAGGATCACGGGGCCCGTGCTCGCCCTCTCGGACGCAGCCGACGAGGTCTCGAAGGGGCACTACGACGTCGAGGTCCCGCGCGTCCCCGGCGGCGGCGAGATCGGCCACCTCGCCGACCGATTCCGCGAGATGACCGCACGGCTCGCCGAGTCGGAGGAGCGCGAGCGCAACTTCCTGATGTCCGTGTCGCACGAGCTGCGGACACCGCTGACGGCGATCCGCGGTCACGTCGCCGCGCTGCGCGAGGGGGTCGTCACCGATCCCGAGTCGATCGACGCGTCGCTCGAGACCGTGGCCGAGGAGGCGGAGCGGCTCGGACGCCTCGTCGGCGACGTGCTCGACCTCGCCAAGCTCGACGCGCACCGCTTCACGGTCCTGACCGAGGAGGTCGACATGGGCCGCGTGGTGGAGCGCGCCTTCTCGACGTTCTCCGAGGAAGCCCGGCAGCGTGGGATCGAGTACACGTCCGATGCGGAGTCGGCTCCGGTGATCGTCTCCGACGGCGACCGCGTGCTTCAGATCATCTCGAACTTGCTCTCGAACGCCTTTCGCTGGACGCCGGACGGCGGCCGAATCGACCTCGCGCTGCAGACGGCGAACGGAACGGTCACCGTCGACGTCGCCGACACCGGTCCCGGCATCACCGCCGACGCGCGCGAGCGGATCTTCCGGCCGTTCTGGTCGACCGACGGTCGCGGTACCGGCCTCGGACTGCCGATCGCGAGCGAGCTGGCTGTGGCGCTCGGCGGCCGGATCGAGCTGCAGACCGAGGTGGGCAAGGGGAGCCGCTTCCGGCTCGTCCTGCCGAACCGAAGCTTCTAGGCCGCTTCGCGGTGTTGGGCGACGGGCGCCACGGCGTGCTCGACGCGCTCGAGCCGCTCGCTGACTCCCCTCCAGCCCGACGAGACGAGATCGACCAGCAGCGCGAGGTCGTCGATGCGTGCGTGCCGCTCGGCGAGGACGTCGCCCTCGAGCCGCTCGAGCCGCCGGATCACCTGGTTGAGCAGGCCGCGAACCTCGGCCAGCGTGCGCCCGACCGGCAGCACCTCGGTGCGAAGGCCCTCGTGGACGGCGGCGCTGACCTGCTCGGGCAGCGTCCCTTCGAGCTCCGCCGCGGCCGCGGCGAGCGACTCGACCTGGATGCGCGTCCGCTCGAGCGCGGCCTCCAGCTCGGCCGGTGCGATCCGGCCGGAGCCGGCCTCCGCGATCCGCGCCTTGGCCCGTTCGAGTGTCATCTCGTCCACGGGCAGGAGGCTACGCTGGCCGTCGGATGGACACCTCCGAGCTCGACTACGACCTGCCCTCGGAGCTGATCGCCCAGCACCCGCCCCCGCGTCGCGACGCCTCCCGCCTCCTCGTCTACGACCGCTCGACGGGCGCCGTCCGGCATCGCGTGTTCGCGGACCTGCCGGAGGAGCTGTCGGGTGAGCTCGCCGTCGTCAACGACACGAAGGTCGTGCCGGCGCGGATCCGGATCGAGCGGCCGAAGGGAGAGGTGCTCCTGCTCGAGCACGAAGGCGGCGGCGAGTGGCTCGCGCTCGCCCGGCCGACCCGGAGGCTGAGGGCGGGCGACCGGCACGGCCCGGTCGAGCTGCTCGAGCACCTCGGCGAGGGCCGCTGGCGGGTCCGGCTCGAGGGCGAGCCGGACGGCGAGGCGCCGCTGCCGCCGTACATCACCGAGCCGCTCGCCGATCCGGGCCGGTACCAGACCGTCTACGCGGACGAGGCGGGCTCGGCCGCCGCGCCGACCGCCGGGCTGCACTTCACGCCGGAGCTGCTCGGCCGGCTCGACGTCGAGCGGGTCACACTCCACGTCGGCCTCGACACCTTTCGGCCGCTGGCGACGGACACGCTCGAGGAGCACGAGCTGCACGGGGAGCGTTACTCGGTCCGTCCGGAGGCGTGGGCGCGGATCGAGGCTGCCGAGCGCGTCCTCGCGGTCGGGACAACGACGGTGCGGGTGCTCGAGACGGTGGCAAGTAACAAAGTGTTGCAAGGCCGAACGTCGCTCTTCGTCGCGCCCGGGTTCACGTTCCGGCGCGTCGACGCGCTGCTGACGAACTTCCACCTCCCGCGTTCGACGCTGCTCGCGCTCGTGATGGCGTTCGCCGGCGTCGAGGAGACGCGGCGGCTGTACCGTCTCGCGGTCGAGGAGCGCTATCGCTTTTACTCCTTCGGCGACGCGATGCTCATCCTCTGAAGCCACTCCGCGAGCGGTCCCTCGGCCGCCTCCGGGTACTTCGCCACCGGTGGGGCGCCTGCAGCGACGAGGCGCTCGGCGATGCCGACGTAGTCGCGGTCGGAGAGACCGTGGTACTGCGAGGCGTGGACGACCCAGTCGAGCGGCGTCTCGAAGTCGGCTCGCGAGGACGCCGCGGCGTCGGCGCCGAGTGCGAGCAGCCGCTCGACCGCGTCGACCGATCCGACCCAGCACGCGTGGTGAAGGAGCGTCCCTGCCGGCGACCCCCCGACGACTCCGGAGAAGTCGACCCCGACCGTGCGGGCGACGAGCTCGGCGTCGACGCGGAGTGCCGTCAGGATCACCACTTCCTGCATGTCGACGTCGAACGAGCTCGGCGGCTTCCCTTCCGGCTTCTCGCCGCGTGCGAGCTGCGCGACCCACGTGTCCGCGGGATCGACGTCGGTCGAGGCTCCGAGCCGTTCGAGCAGGTCGGCGAGGTCGGTGTTGCCGCGCAGCGTCGCGTGCTGGTACGGCGTCCGAAGCGGCACGTGCCCGCGCCAGGTCTCGCCGCCCGTGCGATCGATGTCGGCGCCCTTCTCCGCGAGGAGCTCGATCATCGCAGCGCCGCAGCCGCGGCGGACGGCGTGCACGACGAGCGCCCCCTCGTTCGGATCGCCGCCCGCCTCCAGCATCAGCCGGACGTGCTCGACGTGGTCGGCGTCGATCGCCGCCGCCACCGCGTTCGTCCCGACGACGGAGGCGCCGTGCTCGAGCAGGACACGCACGCAGTCGGCGGATCCCGCGTACGCAGCGTGGTAGAGCGACTCGCCGTCGTCGGGGTCGGCGCCCGCCTCGAGCAGCACGCGGGTCAGCTCCGGGTCGTGCTTGACGCCGGCGGCGCCGTAGAGCGCGGACATGTTGCCGTACTCGTTGACGAAGTAGCCGTTCGGGTCGCCGCCGCGCCCGAGCAGCTCGCGCGCGAGCCCTGACGTGTCGAAGCAGGAGTGGCAGGCGTAGACGAGCGGAGGGCACTCGAGCGGCCCGCCCGGCGCGTTCGCGTCCCCGTCCCAGCCGCGGCCGAGCACAAGCCGCACCCACGGATCGTGCTCGAGCTCCGGCCGGGCGGCGAGCAGCTGCTCGGCTCGAGTCGGACGCCCGGAGGTCGCCGCGCGGACGACCTCCACCGCACTCGCCTCGGCAGCGGCGACGAGCGCGGGCCAGCTCGGGTAGCCGTGCTCGCGCGCGACGACGAGCTGGGCGCGGGCGAGGATCGGCTCGCGCCCGTCGAGCCGTTCGAGCGCATCGGCATCGCCCGCGCGGGCGGCCTTGACGAGCTCCTTCGCCTGCTTGCGGAGCTGTTCCAGATTCATCACGACCTCCTCCGTCGAGGCCCGCTGTCCGCGTCGTCGGGCGGGAGATGAGATCGTGGTGACGCTGGTGCCGTTGCGACGAGGTGGGCTCTGCCCTGCCCGCGGACCGGATGCGCCCTCGAACGCGCCTCGCGATCGTATCCCTAAGCTGGACGGCCGTGTCCGTCTTCGACGTCACCGCCACCGACGGCGCCGCCCGCGCCGGGATCCTGCGGACCGCCCACGGCGAGATCGCAACACCCGCGTTCATGCCCGTCGGCACGAAGGGAACCGTGAAGAGCCTCGACCCGGAGGAGCTGAAGACGGTGGGGGCACAGATCGTCCTCGGCAACACGTACCACCTGCACTTCCGCCCCGGCGACGAGGTGATCGCGGAGCTCGGCGGCCTGCACGCGTTCTCCGGCTGGCACGGCCCGATCCTGACCGACTCGGGCGGCTTCCAGGTCTTCTCGCTCCGCGACACGCTGCTCGACGTCGACGACGACGGCGTCACCTTCCGCTCGGTCTACGACGGCGCGCCGGCGCGCTTCTCGCCCGAGATCGCAGCGCGGATCCAGCGCAACCTCGGCTCCGACATCGCGATGGCGTTCGACATCTGCCCGCCCGCGGGGGTGCCGCGGCCCGAGCTCGAGGAGGCGGTCCGGCTGACGACCCACTGGGCGGAGCGACAGCGTGAGGAAGAGCGCGCGCCGGGCCAGCTCGTCTTCGGGATCGCCCAGGGCGCGGCCGACCCCGAGCTGAGGCGCCGCTCGATCGAGGAGATCGCCGCGCTCGGCTTCGACGGCCATGCACTCGGCGGGCTGGCGGTGGGGGAGGACCGTGAGGAGATGTTCGAGGCGACCGGCTGGGCGGCGCCGTTGCTCCCCGACTCGAAGCCCCGCTACTTCATGGGGATCGGCGACGCGGAGGGCGTCCTGCGCGTGATCGGCGCCGGCATCGACATGTTCGATTGCGTCCTGCCGACCCGGACGGCGAGGACAGGTTCTGCGCTCACCGCGGCCGGCCGGCTCAACCTCCGCAACGCCCGCTTCGCGAATGACCCGCGACCGCTCGAGGAGGGCTGCCACTGTCCCGCCTGCACGCGCTTCTCGCGCGCCTACGTGCGGCATCTCGTCAACCAGCAGGAGATGCTCGGCCTCCGCCTGCTGAGCCTGCATAATCTGCACTTCCTACTCGAACTGACCGCGGGCGCGCGGGCGGCGATCGAACGCGGCGAGCTCGAGGCCTACACCGCCGCGGCGCTGGCCCGGCTCGCCGGCGGGCCTCAGGAGGATCCTTGGAACCAGGTGGGCTGATCGTTCTCGTCGCGCTGTTCGTCCTCTTCTGGCTGTTCATCATCAGGCCGCAAAGGCGCCGGGCGCAGGAGCAGCGCGTGCTGCACGAGTCGATCGCGGTCGGCGACGAGGTCGTCACACTCGGCGGGCTGCTCGGCCGTGTCCGCGCCATCGACGATGAGGACGACACGCTGGAGGTCGAGATCGCGCCGGGGACCAACGTCCGGGTCGTCCGACGTGGCGTTGCGGCGGTGATCGCTCCCGAAAAATCTCATGAAGAATTCATACGAAATGAGTGAGAACGCAGCTAACCTGCTGACCGCGTGAATCGCAGACCCCATCTCATCCTCGTCGCGCTGATCCTCGCCGCGCTGATCGGCGTCGGCCTACTCGCCATTCCCGGTTCGCCGCTCAACGACGAGCCGACGCTCGGGCTCGATCTGCAGGGCGGGCTCGAGGTGACGCTGCAGGCGGTGCCGCCGCCGAACCGGCCGCTGCAGGAGTCCGACCTCGACCGCTCGGTCGAGATCCTGCGCGACCGCGTCGACCGGCTCGGCGTTGCCGAGCCCGAGATCCGCAAGCAGGGCGACGACCAGATCGTGATCGACCTTCCGGGCGTCAAGGACCCCGACCGCGTGATCGGCATCCTCGGCCAGACGGCGCAGCTCGAGCTCTTCGACCTCGAGGCCAACCTTGCGCCGCCGTCGAACTCCGGCGGCTTCGCCGCCCCGAAGGAGTCGCTCTACGAGCTCCTTGCGGGACAGCAGGCGCTCGTCGAGGAGGACACCGAGACGACCTGGTACCTGTTCGACGAGAACAAGAAGCTGGTCGCCGGCCCGGTCAACGATCGCGACGCTCTCCTGGAGAGCGAGGTCGTCGCAGAGGAGGGCGTCGAGGAGGGCGAGCTCCCGAAGGACTGGAAGATCTTCGGTGTGCCGCCGGGCACCGTCGTCGTCACCTGCGGCGTCGGCGAGGTCGTCTGCCCCGGGGTCGGCGTCGAGAACCCGAAGCAGAACTACTACTACCTCCTCAACTACGACCCGGACAACGCCGACCCGAGCAAGGTCGTCCCCGAGATGACCGGCGCCGACCTCAAGCTGGCCGGCACCCGCCAGGACTTCGACACCACGACGGGCGAGCCGATCGTGACGATGCAGTTCACCGACGAGGGCGGCGACAAGTTCGGCGAGATCACCAACCGCGAGGCCGACCGTGGCCGCGCCCGCCACAACATCACCGGCGGCCAGGGCAATCCGGCCGACTCGTTCCAGCACTTCGCGATCGTGCTCGACCGCCAGATCAAGTCGTGGCCGTCGATCGACTTCGAGCAGTACCCGAACGGGATCGGCGGCACGAATGGCGCTCAGATCACCGGCATCGGCTCGCTCGAAGAGGCGAAGGACCTCGCGCTCGTCCTCCAGAGCGGTGCCCTGCCCGTCACTTTCAAGACGCTCGAGACCACCGCGATCTCCGCCACGCTGGGCAAGGACTCGCTCGCCGAGGCGTGGAAGGCGGCGATCGCCGGACTCCTCGCCGTCGCGCTCTTCCTGCTCATCTTCTACCGCGTGCTCGGCGTCGTCGCCGTGATCGGCCTCCTCATCTACGCCGCCTTCCTCTACGCCGCGATCCTCGTCTTCAACGTCACTCTGACCCTGCCGGGCTTCGCCGGGATGATCCTGACGCTGGGGGTGGCCGCCGACGCGAACATCGTCATCTTCGAGCGCGTGAAGGAGGAGTACCGCGCCGGGAAGAACGTCCGGGCCGCGATCTCCGCCGGCTACGGCAAGGGCTTCTCGACCATCATCGACGCGAACGTCGTCACCGCGATCACCGCCATGGTGCTCTTCCTGGTCGCGACGGCAGGCGTCAAGGGCTTCGCCCTGATGCTCCTGATCGGAACGCTGATCTCGCTGCTGACGGCCGTCGCCGCAACGCGTGCGATCCTCGGCCTGCTCGCCGGCTTCAAGTGGTTCGACAACCCGAAGCTGATGGGCGCAGAGGGCGAGCCGCCGAAGTGGATCAGGCGTGACTTCATCGGCCTGCGCAAGTACTGGTTCGGGATCTCCGCGGTCGTGCGTCGCGATCTCGCTGCTCGCGATCGGGATCAAGGGTCTCAACCTCGGGATCGACTTCGAGGGTGGGACGAAGGTCACGGCGACGGTGCCGGAGCCGGTCGCGGTCGAGGACGTCCGCGCCGAGGCGGCGGACCTCGGACTCGGGGCCGCGCAGATCGTCGGCCGCGGCGAGGCCGTCGACGACAAGTATCCGGGCTTCCAGATCCAGACGGAGGAGCTCTCGGCCGAGGAGACGAGGAACCTGACGCAGCGGCTCTCGCGCAGCTTCGACGCGGAAGCGAGCGTCCAGACCGTCTCCGCGAGCTTCGGCCGCCAGATCGCCGAGGGCGCGATCCTCGCGATCCTCGTCTCGCTCCTCCTGATCACGATCTACGTCTCCTTCCGCTTCCAGCCGAAGTTCGCGGCGCCGGTGATGGTGTCGCTGCTCCACGACGTCGTGATCACGGTCGGGATCTATGCACTGCTCGGCCGGGAGGTGACGACCGCCACGGTCGCCGCGGTCCTGACCGTGCTCGGGTACTCGATCTACGACACGATCATCATCTTCGACCGCATCCGCGAGAACATCCCGCTGATGAAGCGGGCGTCGTTCCCGACGCTGGCGAACGTCTCGCTGTGGGAGACGATCCCGCGCTCGCTCGCGACGACGTTCATCACGCTGCTGCCGATCTCGACGCTCTACTTCTTCGGCGGCGAGACGCTGAAGGACTTCGCGTTCGCACTGCTCGTCGGCATCGGCGCCGGTGCATACTCGTCGATCTTCATCGCCGCGCCGCTCCTCTCCTGGCTGAAGGAGCGGGAGCCGGAGTACGCCCGCCGCAAGGACGAGGCGTTCGACCCGGGCTCCGTCGGCGGCCTGCTGAAGGAGGCCGAGGAGCTCGCGGCCGCGCGGCCGACGCCGGATTTGATTCCCGACGCGTTCCAGCACGAGGACGGGGACGGCGAAGAGGCCGGAGATGCCGTTCCGGAGCCCGCGACGGCGACCGCCGGCCCTGCCGGCTCCCAGTCGAAGCGCGATCGACGCCGCCAGCGGCGTTCGAGCCGCCCCCATGGCCGGGCCAGATAACCAGGTCTTCGCGCTCCGCCAGCTCGTCGACGAGCTGGCTGCGCAGCTGCGCTCCGGCGTCGACAAGCTGGCCGATCTGCCGCAGGAGACGGGCGAGCGGCTCGCGCAGGAGCTCGGGCTCGTCCGCCGCGAGGAGCTCGAGTCGGTCGAGCTGCGCCTCGCCCAGCTCGAGCACCGGCTGAAGCTGCTCGAGCACAGCAGCGCGCGGAGGAGCGCGCGCCGATGGTCAGACGCGGCGCCGCCAGCGCGAGAAGACGTCCTCGAGGTCGGCGCGCATCGAGCGCGGGATCAGGACGAAGAGCCGGTCGCCGGCCTCGACAACCGTGCTGCCGCGCGGCGGGATCGTCTCCTCGCCGCGGTTGATCACCGCGATCAGCGCCGAGCGCGGCAGCCCCAGTTCGCGGACGGCGGAGCCGTTGACCGCATGGTCGCCAGCGACGGCGAAGTCGACCAGCTCGAGCTTGCTCAGGGCGCCCACCTCGAGCGGTGCCTCGTGCACGGGCGGGGCCGGGGCGAGCAGGCCCAGCCGGCCCGCGACCCACTCCAGTGTCGATCCCTGCACGATTGCCGAGACCACGACGACGAAGAAGACGGCGTTGAAGATCGTCTCCTTGTCGGGCACGTCCGAAGAGAGGACGAAGGTCGCCAGCACGATCGGCACGGCACCGCGCAGGCCGGCCCACCCGAGCAGATGCCGATCGTTGGCCGTGAAGTCGCTGAACGCGGTCGACGCCCAGACCGACGCCGGTCGCGCGATCAGCATCAACAGCACTGCGAGCGCCAGCCCCGGCAGGGCCACATCCGGCAGGTCCGAGGGGAAGACGAGCAGGCCGAGGACGATGAAGAGCGCCACCTGCGCCGCGAACGCGAGCCCTTCGTGGAAGGAGACGAGGTGACGCCGGTAGCGGGACGGCGTGCTGCCGACCGCAAGGCCGACGAGGTAGACGGAGAGGAAGCCGCTGCCGCCGACCTCGTCCGCGATGCCGAAGGCGAGCGCCGCTGCGGCGAGCGAGGCGACGGGTGCAAACGCGCCGATCGAGTGGGGGATGCGCCCGAAGAACCAGGACGCGAGCGCGCCGAGCCCGATCCCGACGATCAGGCCGAGGCCGAGCTGCTGTACGACGAGCAAGAGCAGGTCGTCGATCCCGTAGTCGTCGGGCTGCTCGATCCAGGCGATCAGGCCAAGTGTGAGCGCGATCGCCATCGGGTCGTTGCCGCCGGACTCGGCCTCGAGCGTGCGCGCGAGTCGGCGCCGGATGTGTGTGAAGCGGAGCGTCGCGAAGACGGCCGCGGCGTCGGTCGAAGAGACGACCGCGCCGAGCAGCACCGACTCGAGCCGCGAGAGGTCGAAGAGCATGTACGCAGCCACCCCCGTCACGACCGCGCTGACGACGACGCCGATCGTGCTCAGCAGCGCCGCCGGCACCGCGACCTCGCGCAGGCGTCGCCACGAGGTCTGGAGGCCGCCCTCGTAGAGGATCAGCGCCAGCCCGATGATCCCGACCTCGCGGGCGAGCTCGGCGTCGTCGAACTCGATCCCCCCGGGACCGTCCGAGCCGAGCAGCATCCCGATCGCCAGGAAGGCCGGGAGCACCGGCAAGCCCGTGCGGGCGGCGCCGAGCGCGACGAGGACGCTGCCCGCCAGGATGCCGCCCACGACCAGGAGCAGTAGGCCCTCGTCCACGCCTCTATCTTCTCCGGTGGGAGTCCCGGCCGCCGCGTGGAACACTTCCGGCATGGCGACGCGACCGCGCACGCGCAAGATCGGCCGCCTCTCGGAGATCGCCCAGGTGGCCGTCCGGCACGGCTTCGGCTACTTCTTCGAGCGGCACAAGCTGACCGACCTGCTGCCGTGGACGGCGCGGGTCGAGTCGAGCCCCGAGGGCGCGGTCGGCTCGGAGCGCGGTCGGCACCTGCGCGAGATGCTCGACGAGCTCGGCCCGACCTTCGTCAAGTTCGGTCAGCTGCTCTCGACCCGCCCGGACGTCGTCCCGCCGGACATCGTCGCCGAGCTCCGTGGCCTTCAGGACGACGTGACGCCGTTCCCGTTCGCGCAGGTGCGCGAGGTGGTCGAGGTCGAGCTCGGCTTGACGCTCGAGCAGGCCTTCCTCGAGTTCGGCGAGTCGCCGATCGCCGCCGCATCGATCGGCCAGGTGCACCGGGCGGTGCTGCCGAACGGCGACGAGGTGGTCGTCAAGGTGCAGCGCCCGAACGCGCCGAACCAGATCGAGAACGACATCGCCCTGCTCTACCAGGCCGCCCGCCTGATCAGGGAGCGGGTGCGCGCGCTGGACTTCATCGACGTCAACGACCTCGTCGACGAGTTCGCGCGCTTCATCCGACAGGAGCTCGACTACAAGCTCGAGGCGCGGCACGCCGACACGTTCAGGCGCAACTTCGCCGACTCGGACGTGGTCGTCGTGCCGAAGGTCTATTGGGACTACTCCGGCGTGCGGATGCTCACGCTCGAGTACCTCGAGGGCGTGCAGCTCGCCGACCTCGAGCTCGAGACGACCGCCGTCGAGGCTCGCCGCGAGCTGGCCTACCGGGTCACCGACACGTGGATGGAGATGATCTTCCGGCACGGCTTCTTCCACGGCGATCCCCATCCCGCGAACGTGCTCGTGCTCGACGGCGGGCGGATCGGGCTCGTCGACTTCGGCCTCGTCGGCAAGCTCACCGACGAGGACATGGCGCGGCTGACGCGCCTCTTCATCGACGCGGCGACCGAGAACGTCGATGTGCTGCCGCGCCGGCTCGCCGAGCTCGGCGTCCGCTATCCGAAGGAGCGTGAGGACGAGTTCGCCGCCGAGCTGCGCGAGCTCTACTACCGCTACTACGGCGCGAGCCTCGCCGACATCGACCCGATCCAGGTCATCCGCGAGGGCTTCGCGCTGATCTACTCGATGAACCTGCATCTGCCGACGCGATTCGTGCTGCTCGACAAGGCGATCGCCACCCTCGGTTCCGTCGGCGTCGAGCTCTATCCGGCCTTCAACGTCTTCGAGGTTGCCCGGCCCTACGCGCGCGAGCTGATGGTCGAGCGCTTCTCGCCGTCACGCCTGGCGCTGCGCGCTCAGAAGCGCGGCCGCGAGCTGTACGAGATCGCGAACGACCTGCCGTACCAGGTGCACGACGTGCTCCAGGAGATTCGCGACGGCCAGATCGAGGTCGGCTTCGTGCACAAGGGGCTGGACGAGTTCATGCACAAGCTCGACGTCGTCTTCAACCGGCTCGTGATCGCGCTCGTCGTCGCCGGCGGGCTGCTCGGCTCATCGCTGATCGGGATCCTTGCCACCGACGGCCCACAAATCTTCGGGATCCACTTCCTCTCGGTGATCGGCTTCGTCCTGTCCGGCGTGCTCGGCGCCTGGCTCCTGGTCGGCGTGCTCCGCTGCGGGCGGATCTAGGAGCTAGGGCCGGATCGACTCGACGGCGCCGCTGACGGTGAGCCCCGGCTGCGGGCCGCCTGCGACGGCCTAAACACGGCCCCCGGCGGCGACGACGCCGAGCCCGTGGCGCGGAGTCGGGAGGTCGGGGAGGCGCTGCCAGCGCTTCGTCCGCAGCACGTACGTGTAGACGGACCCGATCGTGCCCTGCGGGCGCTCGCCGCCGATCGAGAAGACCTTCCCGTTCGCGAAGGCCGCTCCGGTGCCGCCGCGGGCCTGCGGAATCGGGTGCCAGCCGCGTCCAGCGCCGCGCCCTCGCGTCGTAGACCTCGAATCGGTTCGTGTTCGTGTCGATCCCGGCGCTGCGGCCGCCGAGCGCATACACGCGGGTGCCGGCGGCGGCCGCGGCCAGGTGCTCGCGAGGCGACGGGCCGGGGACGCGCGACCACCGGCGCGTCTTCAGGTCGAGCGCGAAGGCGACGCGAGCGAGCCCGCGCCGGCCGTCGATGCCGCCAAGGACGTAGAGCCTGCCGCCGGCGATCGCGGCAGCCGCCGCCGCCCGGGCGTCGGGAAGCGCCGGCAGGCTCCGCCACCGCTCATCCTGGCCGAGCACGAACACGGTCTTGAGCGGGTTGCGGTCGCCGCCGTAGCCGCCGACGACGTAGACGTTCCCGTTCGCGCTCGCCGCGGCGGCGTGGTCGACGGCGACCGGCAGGTCCGGCAGCCGCCGCCAGACGTCGCGCGCGATCGAGTAGGCATCGGCGCGGGCGGAGTTGCCACCGTCGGCGGTGAATCCTCCGACGGCGACGATCTCGCCGCGGGCGACGCCGGCGGCGACCTCGGTGCGCGGCTCCGGCAGCGGCGCGTGCGTCTGCCACTGCGCCGGGGCCGCGGCTGCGAGCGGCACCGCCAAGACGAGCCAGGTGGGGAGCGATCGTCGCAGAATCGTTGGAAAGGACATCTTTCGGCTCCGAAACCACATTGCTAGCGTCGAAAGCATGACAGCCGCGCTGCTCCTCGCCGAGCCGGAGCCCGCGATCCGCGGCTACCTCGAGCGTCAGCTGCAGAGCGACGGCTTCCATGTCCTCCAGGCCGCGTTCGGCGGCGAGGCGCTCGCACTCGCCGAGCGCACCCGCCCGGACCTCATCCTCTGCTCCGAGCTCGAGCTCTGCTCGCGGCTCCGAGAGGGCGAGCCCGGACGAACGTGGAACCGGAACGTGCCGGTGATCGTGCTCGGCCCGGCCGAGGGTGACGCCGTCGACCGCGTGCGCGCCTTCCAGCGCGGGGCCGACGACTATCTGCACCGTCCGGTCGTCTACGACGAGCTCGTCGCGCGCATCCGTGCAGTGCTTCGCCGGGTCGCGCCGCCGGCGCAGCAGCGGGTCGAGGTCGGCGTCCTCGCGATCGACGTCCCCGCCCGTGTCGTCACCGTCCGAGGCGCGCCCGTCCACCTCGCCGGCAAGGAATTCGAGCTGCTGACGGCGCTCGCCACCGAGCCGAAGCGGGTCTTCACCAAGGACGAGCTGCTCCGCGACGTCTGGGGCTACCGCTCCTTCACCCGCACCCGGACGTTGGACTCGCATGTCTCGCGGCTCCGTTCGAAGCTGGAGCGCGAACCCGGCGACCGCTTCGTCGTAAATGTCTGGGGCGTCGGCTACAAGCTCGTCGACTCATAGCCGCGTCAGAGTCGCGGTGGAGAGAGGCCCCCGCCGGCGGTAGCTGACATGCCCGCGCTCGTCGACTGACTAGAGAATGGCACCCTCGAGCCGCAGCAGCCGCTCTTTCACGTCCAGCCCGCCGGCGTAGCCGGTGAGGCTGCCGTTCGAGCCGACGACGCGGTGGCACGGAAGCACGATCGGGATCGGGTTCCGGTTCATCACCATCCCGACCGCGCGTGCTCCGCGCGGCGAGCCGACCTTCGCCGCGAGCGTGCCGTAGGTCGTCGTCTGCCCGTAGGGGACGTGAGCGAGCTCGTGCAGGACTTGCTGTGCGAACGGCGCGGCGCCGCGGAGGTCGACGTCGAGCTCGAACGAGCTGCGGCCGCCGGTGAAGTACTCGTCGAGCTGGCGGTGCGCCGAGTCGACACTCACGGGGGAGCGGAGCACGCGCGGGCCGTATGCCTGCGCGAGCCGCTCGAGATGCAGCTCGGGCTCGGCGTCGAAGAAGATGCGCGCGAGTCCGCGATCGGTGGCGGCGACGAGCAGCGGGCCGATCGGCGAGTCGACGACGTCGAAGCCGACGTCGAGCAGGCCCTCTGCGGCGGCCGCCTCGCGGAAACGGCGGTCGAGGTCAGGCGTAACGGTCATGGATCCTCCCAGCACGGAGACGGCGGACTCCCGAGGAGGCGGCCTGGCGGGCGGCCTCGGGCGTGGAGTCGAGCGCGACCGCGATGTCGTCGTAGGCGAGGTCGTAGGCATAGCGGAGCACGACGGCGGCGCGCTCGGTCGGCGGCAGGGCGCCGGCGAGGTGCTCGATCTGGGCGTACGCCGGGCGGCCGTCCTCGACTGGGAGCTCCGGCAGCTCGTGCGACTCCGGCTTCGAGCGCCGGCCGGTGTCGATCACGAGCCGCGCCGCGATCGTCAGCACCCACGCGCGCAGATGCTCGCCGTGGTCGAGCCGGTCGTAGGCGCGCAGCGCGCGCAAGAACGTCTCCTGGAACGCATCTTCCGCCGCCTGCCGGCCGAGCCGCCGGCGGAGGAAGCCGAGCACGACGTCGCGGTGCTCGACGTAGAAGCTCTCGAACGGTGGGACGGCCACGATTGCCTCCATCATCCCTACTAACGCGGCCGCGGCCGCATCTGTGAGAGTGCGCCCATGAACATGGCCGTGGTCGGGCATGTGGAGTGGATCGAGTTCCTCCGCGTCGAGGCGGTCCCCAAGCCGGGGGAGATCGTCGGCGCGACCGAGGTCTGGGCGGAGCCTGCAGGCGGCGGCGGCGTCGCGGCGGTCGAGCTGGCCCGGCTCGGCGGCCGCTCGGCGCTCTACTGCCTCCTCGGCGGCGACGACCTCGGAGCACAGAGCAGGGTGAGGCTCGAGGCCGCCGGCGTCCGCGTCTACTCACCGCACAACGACGAGGCTCAGCGGCGAGGCTTCTGCTACGTCGACGAGGCTGGCGAGCGCACGATCACGGTGATCGGCGACAAGCCGCGCCCGCCGGGCGGTGACGGCTCGCTGCCGTGGGAGGAGCTCGACAGCATCGACGGGGTCTACTTCACGGCGGGTGACGCCGAGGCGGTGCGGCAGGCGCGACGCGCGCGTGTGCTCGTTGCGACGGCGCGCGAGCTGCCGACGCTGCACGCGGCGGGCGTCGAGCTGGACGCGCTCGTCGCGAGCGGCGAGGACGATGCCGAGCGCTATCAGGCCGGCGATCTCGATCCGCCTCCGCGGCTGGTCGTCTCGACTGCCGGGGCGCTCGGCGGCTGGGCGCAGCCGGGCGGGCCGTACAAGCCTGCGGTCGCGCCCGGGCAGTACGAAGACGCCTACGGCGCAGGTGACTGCTTCGCCGCCGGGCTCACCTTCGCGCTCGCGAAGGGGATGGAGATCCAGGACGCGCTCGCGTTCGCCTCGGAGCGCGGCGCGCTCGCGCTCACCCGCCGCGGAGCCGGCCTCACGGGCTGACCGGTTCGAGCTGCACGGCGGGCTCGAGCTCGAGAAAGCGGGCGAGTCGGCGCCCTTCTGCGCCGATCGCGGCGACGCTGCGCTTCGACAGCGGGACGTGGCGGACGACGAGCCCGCCGGGCTCCGCCCGCCAGATTGCGCGGACGGCACCGTCGTGGAGCACCGCACCCCACCCGATCGACCACACCGGCCCGAGCAAGGCTCGGTCGGCTGCGGCGACGAACCGGCTGCGGTCGTCGTGGGAGAGGAGGAGGTTGTCGTACTCGGGCAGGAAGCGCACGGGCGCGGGCACGTCCGGATCCGGGCGCGGCGCATCTGGAAGGTCGAAGAGCTCGCGGCCGCGCTCGTCCGGAACGCGACGAGCTGCGGGCCGGAGCCGCTCGATCACCTCGCGCAGACCGGTCAGCCGGCGACCACGTCGTCAGCGTCCGCCACCGACGCAGGCCCGAAAGCGGCGAGGTAGCGCAGGAGCAACGTCCTCGAGCGACGGCGCCCCGTCGAGCGGGCGTCCGAGCCACGCCTCCGCCGTCGTCCACCGAACCTGGGCGCGCTTCCCCCAGAGACCGCGCGGCGGAACCTGCACGAGCGCAAGCCGCATCTGGCAGGCGTAGGCGAGCGCCGCTGCATCGAGCGCCGGAAATCGCGCGGCGAGAAGCTGCCCGCAGCTCGGTTCCCGTGCGCGGTTCCTCGAGTGCGAGCCGGCCTGCCTCGACGACCGGATCCAGGTCGACGCCGCGCAGCTGCGGCGAGAAGTCTCGATGGCGCCAGAGCTGTCCTTCGAAGACCGGCTGGGTCAACGGGCGGAGCACGAGGCAGTCATCAGCGGTGAGTCAGGTGAATCGTCCCGCGCATGACGCCGATCCGGACGACCTCGCGCTGCTCGAGCAAGGCCGAGAGCGACTGCGGCCGGAAGCCGGCGAGCCGCGACCAGAGGCCGGTGTAGGGGTTGTGCGGCACCTGCGACTGCAGGCCGACGAGGTGTTGCACGGCGTCGAGCGGCGCCAGGTCGGCACGTTCGAGCAGCAGCTGCCGGGCGAGCGTCGCCCGGTTCAGCGCCCGTCTCCCGAGGACACCGGTCACGGAGGCGATTCTGCGCAAAAGGATGATCCTGGGTGGTCGGGGTAGACAAGTGGGGAGCTCGTGGTTTAGAGTGGGGCGAAGTGGGAGACAAGGAGCGCGTGCACAGATGTTCCTCGGCGAGTACGAGCACACGATCGACGACAAGAACCGGCTCACGCTGCCGGCCCGCTTCCGGGACGCGCTCGCCGACGGGGTCGTGCTCACCCGCGGGCTCGACGACTGCCTCTACGCCTACGCGCGCAGCGACTGGAACGCGCTGGTCGAGGCCCGCCTCGGCACGCTCGATACGTTCTCGAAAGAGGCGAGAGACCTGAAGCGGTTCTTCTTCAGCGCCGCGTCGGATGCGGAGCTCGACAAGCAGGGGCGCGTACTCGTGCCGCCGGCGTTGCTCCGGCACGGGCGGCTCGGGCGCGAGGTCGTCGTGGCAGGCGTTCACGACCACCTCGAGATCTGGGATCGCGCTGCCTGGAACGACAACGTCACCAAGGTCGAAGGGAGTGCTGACGATGTTGCCGAACGTCTTGCAGAGAAGCGCGTCTGATCACGTCCCTGTGCTCGCCGAGGAGGTGCGGGAGCTCCTCGCTGTGCAGCCGGGCGAGACCGTGGTCGACGGCACCTTCGGCGCGGGCGGGCACTCGCGCCTGCTCGTCTCCGATCTCCAGGGCAAGGGCAAGTTGATCGCGATCGACCGCGACCCGTCGGCGCGCACGTACTTCGACCGCTTCAAGGCGCGCTCTGCCGGCGTCCAGGCCCGCTTCCTCCGCGGCGACTTCTCCCTCATCCTCGACCAGCTGGCCGCCAACGACGTGCAGGCGGACGCAATCCTGCTCGACCTCGGTGTCTCGTCGATGCAGCTCGACCGGCCGGAGCGCGGGTTCTCGTACGCCGCCGACGCGCCGCTCGACATGCGCATGGACACTGCGGCCGAGCTCTCGGCGCGCGAGCTCGTGAACGAGGCCGACGAGCGCGAGCTCGCGTTGATCTTCAAGCGCTTCGGCGAGGAACGCTACGCGCGGCAGATCGCCCGCGCGGTCGTCCGGCGGCGGGAGGAGCGGCCGTTCGAGCGCACCACCGACCTGGCCGACACGATCAAGCAGGCGATCCCGACGCCGGCGCGGTTCGGCGACGGCCACCCCGCGAAGCGGGTCTTCCAGGCGCTCCGGATCGCCGTCAACGACGAGCTGGGTGCCCTCGAGGCGGCGCTACCGGCGGCGATGCGGATGCTCAGGCCGGGCGGCCGCATCGCCGTCATCAGCTTCCACTCGCTCGAGGACCGGATCGTGAAGCAGTTCATCCGCGAGCAGGCGCGCGGCTGCACCTGTCCGCCGGAGTTCCCGATCTGCACCTGCGGCAACGAGCCCGTCCTGCGCGACCTGACCCGGAAGCCTCTACGCCCCGGTGCCCGAGAGCTCGAGGCGAACCCGCGCGCCGCCTCCGCAAAGCTTCGTGCCGCCGTGAAGGTCGGTCCGTAGTGGCAAGCTGGGCCGGAACCGCACGCGTCGACTCGCCGCCGGTCGCGCGGCCACGGTCGCGTCCCCGTGGACGGATCGCTCCCAGGCGCAGGGCGAGAACGCGCCCGTTCGGCGGAGTGGTCTGGATCGTCGTGCTCGCCGTGCTGCTGGCCGGTGTGGTCGCCGTCAACGTCGCCGTGCTGCAGCTGAACGTCCGCCTCGACGAGCTCGGGCGCGAGCGGATCGAGCTGCAGGGCGAGACGAAGCGGCTCAGCTCGCAGCTCTCGAGCGCGTCTGCGAACGCGCGGATCGAGTCGCAGGCCCGGTCGAAGCTCGGGCTCGTGCGCGCCGACCCGGAGCTGACCTTCCACGTTCAGCTGGCGCCGCCGACGAAGTGAGCGAGCGGCTCTCCAACCGCCGCATCCGCCTCCTGCTCGGCCTCTTCGTCGTCGTCTTCGCGGGGACCCTGGCGCGCGCGGTCTGGATCCAGGGCGTGCAGGCGTCCCGCTTCGAAGGGATGGCCGAGCGCCAGCATCAGGGGACGACCGTGATCCCGGCCGGGCGCGGCACGATCTTCGACCGCACGGGCGAGCCGCTCGCGATCGGCGAGCAGGCCACGACCGTCTATGCCGATCCGCGTGAGGTGAAGAATCCGCGCCGGGTCGCACTCGCGGCGGCCAACGCGCTCGGAGTCGACGCCGAGAAGCTCTACCCGCTCCTCGCCGACCAATCGAGCCACTTCGTCTACGTCAAGCGGAAGGCCGACCCCGCGAAGGCGGCGGCGCTGGAGAAGCTGAACCTGCCCGGGCTCGGGTTCTACGCCGAGGAGCTGCGCTACTACCCGCAGCGCGGCGTTGCTGCGCACGTGCTCGGCTACGCCGGGATCGACAACGACGGTCTCGAAGGGCTCGAGCGCTCGCTCGACAAGGCGCTCGTCGGCAAGCCCGGCAGCCAGACAACCGTCCGTGATCCGACCGGCCGTGTCATCGACGTGATCGCGACGAAGCCGGAGCGGGCCGGCGACGACGTCTCCCTGACGATCGACCATCGCATCCAGTCGAATGCGGAGACGGTGCTGCGCGACACGGTCGAGAAGTGGGGCGCCAAGGGAGGCAGCGCGGTCGTGCTCGACCCGCGCACCGGCGGCGTGCTCGCGATGGCGGTCGCGCCCGGCTTCGACGCGAACAAGTTCGGCACGACCCCGGCCTCGAAGCGGCGTAACCGCGTCGTCACCGACGTCTACGAGCCGGGCTCGACGTTCAAGGTCGTCACGGTCGCGGCGGCCTTGTCGGAGAAGATCGTCAGCCCGACGACGCCGTTCACGCTGCCGACGTCGATCCGCGTCGCCGACCGGATCATTCACGAGCACGAGCCTCGGCCCACCCAGCGGATGACGGTCGCGCAGATCCTCTCGCAGTCGTCGAACGTCGGCACGATCACCCTGGCGCAGATGCTCGGCCGCTCGCGGGTCGAGAACTGGATCGACCGGTTCGGCTTCGGCAAGGTCACCGGCGTCGACGCGCCGGGCGAGGCGCAGGGGCTGCTGCCGGGCTACTGGTCTGGCTCGACGATCGGAAACGTGCCGATCGGCCAGGGCATCGGCGTGACGCCGATCCAGATGGCCGCCGCGTACGGTGCGATCGCGAACGAGGGTGTCTACCGCACGCCCTATCTCGTCAAGCGCGTCGGCAGCGAGCCGCACAGGCGCTCGCCCTCGCGCCGCGTGCTCTCGAAGACGGTCTCCGCGCAGATGATGGCGATGCTGCGGGACGTGGTCTCGGCCGAGGGCGGCACCGGCGCAGCCGCGGCCGTGCCCGGCTACACCGTGGCGGGCAAGACCGGCACGGCCGCCAAGCCCGTCCCCGGCGGCTACTCGACCACGAGGTACGTCGCCTCTTTCGTGGGCGTCGTGCCGGCCAAGGACCCGCGGCTCGTCGTCCTCGTCTCGATCGACGAGCCGGTCGGGGCGATCTGGGGCGGGGTCGTCGCCGCGCCGGCGTTCTCGGACATCGCGCGCTCCAGCCTGGTCGAGCTCGAGATCACGCCGGACGCGACGCCAGATGCCTCGGCCACTCGGTAGCGTTCGCCGCCATGGAGCTCGAGCGCCTCGTCGCCGCGCTCGCGCCTGAGGCGGTTCTCGGCAGCCCCGACCCCGTCGAGGTGCGGGACCTTGCGTACGACGCGCGCGCCGTCACGCCGGGTGCCGCCTTTTTCGCCGTTCCCGGCGAGCGCGCCGACGGGCACGACTTCGCGGCGCAGGCGGTCGAGAACGGCGCCGTCGCGCTCGTCGTCGAGCGTGCGGTCGACCCCGCCGTCCCGCAGCTCGTCGTTCCCTCGGCACGCCAGGCGATGGCGACAGCGGCCGACGTCTTCTTCGGCGAGCCGACGCGCGAGCTCGAGGTCGCGGGCGTCACCGGCACGAGCGGGAAGACGACGACCGCCTTTCTCCTCCACGCCGTGCTCGAGGCCGCGGGCCGGAACCCGGGTCTGCTCGGGACCGTCGAGAGCAGGGTCGGCGGCGAGGTGCGCCCGGTCGTCCGCACGACCCCGGAGGCGATCGACCTCCAGCGCATGTTCCGCGAGATGCTCGACGCCGGCAACCGCAGCGTCGCGCTGGAGGCGTCCTCTCATGCCGCGGTGCTGCACCGGCTCGACCGTGTCCGCTTCGACGCGCTCGTGTTCACGAACCTGAGTCAGGACCACCTCGACTTCCACGAGTCGATGGATGACTACTTCGCGGCCAAGCGGAAGCTGTTCGTGGGCGCCGCGCCGCCGCCCGCCGCCGTCAACGTCGGCGATTTCTGGGGCCGGCGCCTCGCCGACGAGCTCGCGGACGTCAACCGTGCGCCGCTCGTCACGTTCGGCTTCGCCGACGACGCAGAGATCCGCCCGGAGCGCCTCGACCTCGGCCCGTCTGGCGCGAGCTTCAGCGCCGGCGGGATCGAGGTCCGCTCGAGCTTGCGCGGCCGCTTCAACGTCGAGAACGTGCTCGGGGTGGTCGCCGCCGCGATCCTGCTCGATGTCGACGAGGACGAGATCGCCGCGGGGATCGCTGCGCTCCCGGGCGTGCCGGGACGGTTCGAAGCCGTCGATGCCGGGCAGCCGTTCACCGTCGTGGTCGACTACGCGCACAAGCCGGACGCGCTCGACAACGTGCTGCGGACTGCGCGCGAGCTGACGGACGGCCGGGTCCTGCTCGTGTTCGGAGCCGGCGGCGACCGCGACCGCCAGAAGCGGCCGCTGATGGGGAAGGTGGCGCGTGACCTCGCCGACCTCGTCATCGTCACGTCCGACAACCCACGTAGCGAGGATCCGCTGGCGATCATCCAGGACGTGCTCCAGGGCACCGGCACCGACGTCGAGATCGATCCCGACCGCCGTTCGGCGATCGGGCGCGCCGTGGCACTGGCGAAGCCGGGCGACGTCGTCGTGATCGCCGGTAAGGGGCACGAGCAGGGTCAGGAGGTGGCGGGCGAGAAGCTGCCGTTCGACGACCGCGTCGTCGCCCGCGAGGCGCTGCAGACGTGATCCCGATCGCGATCGAGGAGATCGAGTCGCTCGGGCTCGGGGAGCTGCACGGCGACGGCGAGATCACCGGCTTCGAGATCGACTCGCGCCGCGTCGGCCCGGGCGACCTCTTCGTCGCGATCCGAGGCGGCCGCGAGTTCGTGGGCGCGGCGCGCGAGCGCGGCGCCGCCACCCTGGTCCCGAACGACGAGTTCGACGCGATGGCCGTGCTCGGCCAGGCGCTGCGGGGGCGGAGCCGCGCACGCTTCGTCGGCGTCACCGGCTCGACCGGGAAGACGTCGACGAAGGACATCCTCGCGGCGCTCTGCTCACACGTTGCACCGACGGTCTGGACCGAGGGGAGCTACAACGCCGAGCTCGGCGTGCCGCTGACGCTCGGCCGGCTGGAGCCGGAGACGGAGATCTGCATCGTCGAGATGGGGATGCGCGGGATCGGCCAGATCGCCGACCTCTGCGAGATCGTGCGGCCGCACGTCGGCGTGATCAGCGCCGTCGGCCCGGTCCATCTCGAGCTCGTCGGCTCGGTCGACGGCGTCGCCCGCTCGAAGGCGGAGCTCGTGTCCGCGCTGCCGCCGGACGGGATCGCGATCGTGCCGGAGTCGGCCGACCTGGAGCCGCACCTCCGCACCGACATCGAGATCCTCCGGGTGCCGCCTGTCGACGTCGAGCTGCGCGAGGACGGCGCCCACGTCGCGTTCGGGGAACGCCGAATCCGCTTCCCGCTCACGTCGCGCCATCAGGCACAGAACGCGCTCGCCGCTCTGACCGCGTACGAGGCGATGGACCTGCCGCTCGACCGGCTCGAGGAGGGTGCTGCGGGTGTGCAGCTCTCGAAATGGCGCGGCGAGGAGCTGGCGCTCCCCGGCGGCGGCTTCGTCGTCAACGACGCCTACAACGCGAACCCGACGTCGATGGAGGCCGCGTTGCGGCACCTTGCCGAGCGCGGCGCGGGGCGGCGGCGGATCGCCATCCTCGGCGGCATGGCCGAGCTCGGCGACCACGCCGAGAAGCACCACCGCGAGATCGCGGAGCTGGCGGACGAGCTCGGGATCGAGGTGCTGGCGGTCGGCGAGCTCGCTCGCGGCTACGAGGCCGACGCGTGGGAGCCCGACGCTGCCGGCGCGCTCGAGGCGGCTCGACGCGTCGTCAAGCCTGGCGACGCCGTGCTCGTCAAGGCATCGCGCTCCGTCGCGCTCGAAGGCATCGCCCCAGCCCTGGCGAACGACACCGCGTAATGGTCCGAGTCTTCATCGCAGGGTTGATCGCAATGGTCGTCTCCGTCGTGATCGGGCCGAAGTTCATCGAGTTCCTGCGCCGGAACGAGCTCGGCCAGCCGATCCGCGAGGAGGGGCCGGCGGGTCACGTCGTCAAGCAGGGCACCCCGGTGATGGGTGGACTGCTGATCATCCTCTGCGCGACGCTGCCGTTCCTCGCGCTCTCGAGGTTCACGCTGCCCGCGCTGACCGTGCTCTTCCTCACCGTCTCTTGTGCCGCGATCGGGTTTCTCGACGACTTCATCAAGGTCCGCCACCGGCGCTCGCTCGGTCTCCAGGGGCGGTGGAAGCTCCTCCTGCTCGCTGCGGTCACCGTCGTCGTCGGCTTCGCCGTCCACGCGCAGAGCCAGCTCGACACCTCGATCTACATCCCAGTCGTCAACGTGGACGTTCCGCTGTCGTGGGCCTATTACCCGTTCCTCTTCCTGGTCATCGCCGGCGCGGCCAACGGCGCCAACCTGACCGACGGCCTCGACGGGCTCGCCGCCGGGATCGGGATCATCGCTCTGCTCACGTTTCTCTCGATCAACGTGATCGGCTACATCCGCTCGGGTGACGTGGGGGCACGCGCCGACTTCCAGCTCGACCTCGCCATCCTCGCCGCGGCGCTGATCGGAGCTGCGATCGGGTTCCTCTGGTACAACGCCTTCCCGGCCGAGCTCTTCATGGGCGACACCGGCTCGATGGCCTTCGGCGGCGCCCTCGCCGGCTTCGCGATCGTCACCGGCACGGAGGCGCTGCTCATCCTGATCGCCGGCATCTACGTCGTCGAGGCGCTCTCCGTGATCATCCAGACGGTCAGCTTCAAGTACTGGGGCCGGCGCGTCTTCCTGATCGCGCCGATCCACCACCACTTCGAGATGAAGGCGTGGTCGGAGACGAAGATCATGGTCCGCTTCTGGATCGTCGCCGCCATCCTCGCTGCCTGCGGCTTCGTCCTCTACTACCGCTACTACCTCCAGTTCCGGCTTTGAGGCGGGCGCTCGTCCTCGGGCTCGCGCGCTCGGGCCGGGCGGCGCAGGCCGCGCTCGAGGCGGGCGGGACGGAGGTCGTCGCCGCCGACCGGACCCTTGGCAACGACGAGGATCTCGCCCTGCTCGACGGCGTCGAGGTGCTCGTCAAGAGCCCGGGCGTGCCGGGCGAGGCGCCCCTCGTCGCGGCCGCTCGGGAGCGAGGGATCCCGGTCTGGAGCGAGATCGAGCTGGCGTCGCGGCTGCTGCCGAACCCGGTCCTCGGCGTCACGGGCACGAACGGCAAGACGACGACCACCGAGCTGCTCGGCGCGATGCTGGGGGCGCGCACGGCCGGGAACGTCGGCACGGCGCTGAGCGAGCTCGTCGGCGACGTGCCCGCGGACGAGTGGATCGTCTGCGAGCTCTCGAGCTTCCAGCTGGAGGACGTCGAGAGCTTCCGGCCGCGGATCGCTGTGCTCCTCAACCTGGAGCCGGACCATCTCGACCGGCACGGCAGCTTCGAGGCCTACCGTGACGCGAAGCTGCGGATCTTCGAGAACCAGGGCCCCGACGACGTCGCGGTCGTGCCGCGCGGGTTCGGCTCCGTTCCCGGGGCGGCGCGACGCGTCGAGTTCGCGGCGGACGATGAGCTGCCGGCCGAGCCGTTGATTCCCGGCGCCCACAACCGCGAGAATGCCGCCGCCGCGACTGCGGCAGCCCGCGCAGCCGGCCTCGACGACGGGGCGATCGCCGCCGCGCTGCGGACCTTCCCCGGCGTCGAGCACCGGCTCGAGCTCGTCGCCGAGCTGGACGGCGTCCGCTACGTCAACGACTCGAAGGCGACCAACACCGCCGCCGCCCGACGCGCCCTGACGGCCTACGACGCGCCGCTGCACCTGATTCTCGGGGGCCGCGCCAAGGGAGAGAGCTGGGAGGAGCTCGCGCGGGCGATCGCGGCCGCGAACGTCGTCACGGCGTACCTGATCGGGGAGGCCGCCGAGCCGCTCTCGGTCGACCTCGGCTACGAGAACGTCCCCTTCGTCATCTCCGCCATGCTCGAGCGCGCCGTCGCCGAGGCCCGGAGCGCGGCGAAGCCTGGGGACGTCGTCCTGCTCTCGCCTGCCTGCGCGAGCTACGACCAGTTCCGCGACTACGAGCACCGCGGAGAGGAATTCAGGAGGCTGGTACAGAACCTCGGGGGGTGAAGGCTCCTCGTGGCCAGCTCGAGCAGCGCCTGCTCGTCCTCGTGACTCTCGCCCTGGTCGCGTTCGGCCTCGTGATGGTCTTCAGCGCGACGTCCGCCGCCGCCGCGCTCGGGAAGGGCGACCCGATCACGTTCCTGAAGCGGCAGGGCGTCTACGCGCTGATCGGTATCGCCCTGCTCGTCGTCGCGTCCCGATTCGACCACCGCCGGCTGCGGAACATCGCGCCGCCGCTGCTGCTGACCTCGCTCGGGCTCTGTGTGGCGGTGCTCGTGGTCGCACCGGAGATCAACGGCGCGAAGCGCTGGCTGACCGCCGGCCCGTTCACGTTCCAGCCCTCCGAGCTGGCGAAGCTCGGACTGCTCCTCTGGGCGGCCGCGTACCTCTCGCGCAGCGGCGCGCCGCGGACGCTCGGCGAGCTCTGGAAACCCGTCGGGATGGTCACGTGCATGTTCGCGGCGCTGATCGTGGTCGAGCCCGATCTCGGCACCACGATCTCGCTGCTGCTGATGATCGGCGGGATGCTCGTCGTCGCGGGCGTCCCCGGCCGGACGCTCGGCGCCGCCGCCACGATTGCGACCCTCGGCGGGCTCGCCGCGATCTGGATGGAGCCGTACCGGCGCGCGCGGCTCTTCAGCTTCGTCGATCCCTGGGCCGACCCGGAGGACACGGGTTTCCAGACCGTCCAGGCGCTGATCGGGATCGGCTCGGGCGGCGTCACCGGCAAGGGGCTCGGTGAGGGCGTGCAGAAGATCAACTACCTCCCCGAGCAGCAGACGGACATGATCCTCGCGGTGATCGGCGAGGAGCTCGGGCTGATCGGGACTGCGGCCGTGATCGCCGCATTCGCCGCCTTCGCGTTCGCGGGCTTCACCGTCGCGCTGCGCTGCCGCGACCCGTTCGGGAAGCTCCTGGCCGCAGGGATCACGTCACTGGTCTGCGGCCAGGCCGCCGTCAATCTCGCGGCCGTGCTCGGGGTCGCCCCGCTGACCGGGATCCCCCTCCCGTTCGTCTCGTACGGCGGCTCGAGCCTCGTCGTACTGCTCGCGGCCGTCGGCATCCTCCTTAACATCGCTGGCGATGACCGCGCCCCCCAGCGAGTTGCGAGCCCTGATCGCCGCCGGCGGAACAGCCGGGCACGTCCTGCCGTCGCTCGCGGTCGCAGCGGCGCTGCGCGACCGAGGCGTCAGCGTGACGTTCGCCGGGTCGCCGGATCGGGTCGAGGCTAGGCTCGTCCCGGAGGCCGGGTACGAGCTCGACACGTTCGAGATCTCCGGCTTCCCGCGCCGTCCGTCGGTGGCGCTGCTCCGGTCGCTCCTGCGGGCCGGTCGCGCGCCGCGGGCGTGTGCGGCGATCCTGAAGCGGCGGCGGCCGCATGTCGTCCTCGGCGGCGGCGGCTACGTCGCCGGGCCGATGGTCTACGCGGCCTGGCGGCAGAAGCTCCCTGCCGCCCTGACGGAGGCGGATGCGCATCTCGGACTCGCCAACCGGCTGGCGGCGCCGTTCGCGCGCCGCGTCTTCCTCGCCTACGGCATCCCGGGGCGCGACGGCTCGAAGTACCGAGTCACCGGCCGGCCGGTGCCGGCCGACCATCGCGGCGTCTCGAAGGAAGAGGGCCGTCGCCGTTTCGACCTGCCCTGGAAGGCTCCGGTGATCGCCTTCTTCGGCGCGCTCGCCGGCGCGCGCAGCCTCAACGACTTCGCCGTCGACACCTACGGCGACGAGGGCCCGGCGGTACTGCACATCTCCGGCGAGCGCGACTACGAGCGCCTGCGCAGCCGCGTGCACCGGAGCGACTACGTGCTCGTGCCGTCGACCGCCGAGTTCGGCGCCGCCCTCGCGGCGCCCGACCTCGCGATCTCGCGGGCGGGCGGCACCGTCTGGGAGCTGGCCGCCTCGGGCACACCGGCGATCCTCGTCCCGTACCCGCACGCGACCTCCGACCACCAGACCCTGAACGCGCGCCACTTCGAGCGCGGCGGCGGCGCCGTCGTCGTCCCGGAGCCGGAGCTCGGCCGTGTCCCCGCGCTCGTCGACGAGCTGCTGGCCCACCCGGCGCGGCTCACGTCGATGAGCGCAGCGATGCGCGCGATGGCCAGGCCGGAGGCGGCGGACGAGATCGCGGAGGAGCTGATCGCGCTTGCTGCCTCTGGTCGGGTAGGCGCCTGTGGTTCGTCGGCATCGGCGGCGCCGGCCTCTCGTCCTACGCCTTCCTCGCCCGCGCGTGGGGGGCCGAGGTCGGCGGCTGGGACCGGGTCGAGACGCCGTACCTGCGCCGGCTCGACGGGATCGAGATGCGGATCGCGCCCGAGCCGATCGTGCCGGACGGATGGGAGGTCGTCGTCTCGAGCGCGTATCCGGCCGTCGCCGGCACGTCGCGGGCCGAGTTCCTCGCCGAGCTCGTGTCGCTGCGACGCTCGATCGTCGTCGCCGGCGCGCACGGGAAGACGACGACGACCGGGATGATCGCGTTCGTCCTGGCCGAGCTCGGCCTCGACCCGGCCTGGCTCGTCGGCGGCGAGATCGACCAGCTCGACGGGAATGCGGGCGCGGGGGAGGGCTGGCTCGTGGTCGAGGGCGACGAGTCCGACCGGACGGTCGAGCGGCTGCGACCCGAGATCGCAGTCGTCACGAACGTCGAGCTCGACCACCACGCGACGTTCGGCTCCGCGGCCGAGGTCGAAGCGATGTTCGAAGGCTGGCTCGCCGAGGTCGCCGCAGGTCGTTCGCGGCTGGGAGCTCGAGCCGGTTGCGTTCGAGCTGGCGGTGCCGGGAGTGCACAACCGGCGGAACGCCGCGACCGCGCTCGCGGCGCTCGAGCTCGCCGGGGTCGCGCGAGCGGAGGCGGAGCCGGTGCTGGCGGCGTTCCGCGGCGCCGGGCGCCGCTTCGAGCTCGTCGGCGAGAAGAACGGCGTCACGGTCGTCGACGACTACGCGCATCATCCGTCCGAGATCGAGGCGACCGTCGCGGCGGCGCGCGAGCGCGCGTCGGGGAGGGTGCTCGTCCTCTTCCAGCCGCACCTCTACTCCCGCACGCGCCACCTCGCGCACGAGCTCGGCGCGGCGCTCTCGAGCGCCGATGCCGCCTGCGTGACCGAGATCTACCGAGCGCGCGAGCAGCCGGTCTCCGGCGTCGACGGCAAGCTCGTGGTCGACGCGCTCCGCCCGGGGCTGCGCGCGGGGTGGACGCCCGCGGTCGAGGACGGCGCGAAGCTCGTCGCCGCCTGGGCCCGTTCCGGCGACGTCGTTCTGACGGTCGGTGCAGGCGACGTCGAGCGGGCCGGGCCGCTCGTGCTCGAGGCCCTCGCGTGAACGTCCAGGACGGGATGCCGCTGGCGCGGCTGACGACGATCGGCACCGGCGGGCCTGCCGCCGCATTCGCGAAGCCGACGACGCTCGCCGAGCTCGAGCAGGCGCTCGCGTGGGCCGCCGAGCGTGACCTGCCCGTGGCAACGGTCGGCCTCGGATCGAACCTGCTCGGAGCCGACGAGGGCGTCGAGGGCCTGGTGCTCAGGCTCGCCGGCGAACTGGCGTCGGTGAGCGTGGACGGGGAGGTGCTCGTCGCCGGCGGCGGCGCGACGAACGCCGTCTGCCTCCACCATGCGCGCGAGGCGGGCCTCGGCGGCTTCGAGTTCGCCTGCGCGATCCCCGGCACCGCCGGCGGCGGCGTCCGGATGAACGCGGGCGCGTACGGGAGCGACTGGTCGGAGATCCTCGTCCGGGCCAGGGTGGTCTCGGCCGAGGGGGATGGCTGGCTGACTCCGGCCGAGCTCGGCCTGTCGTACCGGCACTCGGAGCTCGGCCCCGGCCAGGTCGTCGCCGCAGTCGAGTACCGGCTCATGCCACGCCCGCCCGACGAGATCAAGAGCGCCGTCGCCGACCTGGTCGCCCGGCGCAAGGCCACCCAGCCGACGAACAAGCGCACATTCGGCAGCGTCTTCAAGAATCCCGACCACGAGTTGGGGGCCGGCAGGATGCTCGAGGCCTGCGGGCTGAAGGGTCATCCGGTCGGCGGCGCAATGATCTCGCCGATGCACGCCAACTTCATCGAGAACGCAGGCGGCGCGACGACGGCCGACGCGCTCGCGCTGATGGCGGAGGCGCGTCGCCGGGCGCGCGAGCAGTTCGGCGTCGAGCTCGAGCACGAAGTGCGTTTGCTCGGCGCGATCTCGGTCACGTAGGAAGGGCCGTCACGGCGGCGAAAGCCGCCACGTGGCCGGAGGGAGAGGATCTCGGAATCGCCCGCGCCCGCGAGCGCGCGCGGCAAGCGCTGTTGCTTCCTTTCCGCGCGGCGCGGCGGGCGATCGCCTCGAGCCGTTCCGTTTCCTCCCTTCCGGCCGCTCGCTCCTGGCCGGGCTGATGATCCTGCTCACCGGCCTCGGCCTCTACGCCGCGGCGCGGACGACGTCGGCCTTCGCGGTCGACCGGATCGCCGTCGAGGGCGCCTCGCCCGCGGTCGCCGCAGACGTTCGCCTGGCGCTGGCGCCGGCGCTCGGCGAGAGCCTGCTCGGCCTCGACCTGCACGAGCTGACCCGCCGCGCCGAGCAGGTCCCGATGGTCGCGGCAGCCTCGTTCGACCGGGCGTTCCCGCACACGCTCGAGATCGCCGTCGTCCCCGAGGTGCCGGTCGTGGTCCTGCGCCAGGGATCGTCCTCCTGGCTCGCGGCGGCGGGAGGCCGCGTCGTCTCGGAGCTCGACCAGGGCGGGCGTCCGCGCCTGCCGCGCATCTGGCTCAAGCGGGACGTCGACGTCCGTGTGGGGGAGTCGCTGCAGGGGCCGCAGCGGCGCGCCGTGGCGGCGGTCGCCCCGCTCGTGGAGAGGCCGCTCCCGGCAGCTGTCAACTCCGTCGTCGTCGGCCGCGACGGCCTGACGCTGGCTCTGCGCTCCGGGATCGAGCTCCGCCTCGGTGACACGTCGGACCTGGCCGTCAAGCTCGAGGTCGCGCGCCGTGTGCTGCCCCAGCTCGGCGACGTCCGCGGGTACCTCGACGTCAGCGTCCCGGAGCGTCCGGTCGCAGGCGAGAGTCTCAACTCTCAGGTCGAGGTTGAGACTGTGGACTCGACTACGCCTTGAGCTTCCGATTGACACGGCCGAGAAGGAGACGTACCCTGGACGCGGAAAGGAACGTGGTCGCTACGATGCTCAACTCGAGCTTCAGGTCGAGAGAGGTCGAGACACTCCTTCAATGAGAGATTCCTCAGGCAACTATCTCGCGGTGATCAAGGTCGTTGGCGTCGGCGGCGGCGGCACGAACGCGGTCAACCGCATGGTCGACGCCGGTCTCGGCGGCGTCGAGTTCATCGCCGTCAACACGGACGCGCAGGCGCTCTTGATGGCCGACGCGGACGTGAAGATCCACATCGGCTCGGAGGCGACGCGCGGCCTCGGCGCCGGGGCCGATCCTGCGGTCGGGCTCGCGGCAGCGAACGAGAGTCGCGACGAGCTGAAGGAGGCGCTCAAGGGCGCGGACATGATCTTCGTCACGGCCGGCGAGGGCGGCGGCACCGGCACCGGCGGCGCGCCCGTCGTGGCAGAGCTCGGCCGCGAGCTCGGTGCCCTAACGGTCGGCGTCGTCACGAAGCCGTTCGCGTTCGAGGGGCGCCGGCGCGCAGAGCAGGCGGAGGCCGGGACGCAGAGTCTGCGCGATCAGGTCGACACGCTGATCGTGATCGAGAACGACCGCCTGCTGCAGGTGGTCGAGAAGAAGACTCCGGTCACCGAGGCCTTCCGGATCGCGGACGACATCCTCCGCCAGGGTGTCCAGGGGATCACCGACCTGATCACGGTGCCCGGGATCGTCAACCTCGACTTCGCCGACGTGCGCACGATCATGCGCGACGCAGGCTCCGCACTGATGGGCATCGGCACCGCCTCCGGCGAGAACCGCGCCGCCGAGGCCGCTCGCACGGCCGTCTCGTCGCCTTTGCTCGAGCAGTCGGTCGACGGCGCCACCGGGATCCTGCTCAACGTCACCGGTGGGACCGAGCTCGGGCTCTTCGAGGTCAACGAGGCTGCGGAGGTCGTCACCGGCGCCGCCGACCAGAACGCGAACGTGATCTTCGGCGCCGTCATCGACGACTCCCTCGGCGACGAGGTCCGCGTGACGGTGATCGCGACCGGTTTCGGTACGCGTATGCGCCGCCGGCGCGTGGAGGCGGCCGTCCCGCAGCCCGTCGGTGCGAGCGAGCAGCCGATCGAGCGCACGGACGCGGAGCTCGAGATCCCGTCCTTCCTCCGCGAAAGCTGATTCGCGCAGAAAGGTTTCAGTTTCTGCGGGCGCGGAATCCTGCGCTCATGCCCTCTTGGCCGACTGCCCAGTCGGTCTAGGAGACCCGGTCCGAGGCCCCGGTTCGCCGGGGCCTCGTGCTTTCTCGAGCCGTTAGAGTCAGCGCCGTGCAGACGCTGCTCCGGACGCCGCTCCACGCCCGCCACGTCGCGGCCGGGGCCCGGATGGTTCCCTTCGCCGGCTGGGAGATGCCGGTTCAGTACGAGGGCGTGATCCCGGAGCATCGGGCGGTCCGCAACGACGCGGGCGTCTTCGACGTCTCGCACATGGGCCAGTTCCACGTCGAGGGCCCGAACGCGCACGAGCTGCTGCAGTCGCTGCTCTCGAACGACCTCGACAAGATCGGCGACGGCGAGGCGCAATACACGCTGCTGACGAACGACCGCGGCGGCATCCTCGACGACCTGATCGCGTACCGGATCGATGCGCACCATTACCTGGTCGTCATCAACGCGGGCAACCGCGACGCGGCCTTTGCGTGGATGAAGGAGCGCGAGATCCGCGGCTCCGAGATCCGCGACGCATCCGACGACTACGCATTGGTCGCCGTTCAGGGGCCGCGATCGCTCGAGCGGCTCGGACTCGCAGAGGCGAAGCCGTTCACCCACGCGATGGGCGAGCTCGACGGTGTCGAGGTGATGATCAACCGCACCGGCTACACCGGCGAGCTGGGAGTCGAGCTGATGTGTCCGGCGGAGGACGCGGAGCAGCTCTGGGACTCGATCATCGGCCGCGGCGTCACCCCGGCGGGGCTCGGCGCACGCGACACGCTCCGGCTCGAGGTCTGCTATCCGCTGCACGGCAACGACATCACCCCGGACACCGACGCGATCTCAGCCGGCCTCGGCTGGACCTGCGCGCTCACGAAGGAGTTCAGCGGAGTCGAGGAATTGCGGCGGATCAAAGAGGCAGGTCCCGCGCAGAAGCTCGTCGCCTTCGTGATGGAGGAGAAGGCAGTGCCGCGGAACGGGATGCCGATCGCGGGAGGCGGTCAGGTCACGAGCGGTACGCACTCCCCGATGCTCGACAAGGGGATCGGGATGGGCTACGTCCCCGCGGACGCAACAAGCCCGGGCACGGATCTGACGATCGACGTCCGCGGCAAGGATCGCCGCGCGACCGTCGTCCCGAAACCGATCTACAAGCGAGAGGATTAATCACCGATGGCTGCAGCCGAGGAGTACCCCGAGGGGCTCAAGTACCACGCCGAGCACGACTGGGCTCGCATCGAGGGCGACGAGGCGACCCTCGGAGTGACCTGGTTCGCGCAGGACGCGCTCGGCGAGCTCGTCCACTTCGAGGCCCCCGCCGACGGCGGCTCGACGACGAAGGACGCCTCCTACGGCGAGGTCGAGTCGGTCAAGGCCGTGTCGGACGTGATCTCGCCGCTCTCGGGCGAGATCATCGAGGTGAACCAGAAGGTCGTCGACGCGCCCGAGACGGTGAACGAAGACCCCTACGGCGAGGGCTGGCTCGTCCGCATCCGCCTCTCCGACCCCGCCGAGGTCGACCAGCTCCTCGACGTGGATGCCTACAAGCAGCATCTGGCCGACCAATGAGTCAGCTCAGCACGACCGACACCGACCGCGAGGAGATGCTCGCGGCGATCGGCGTCTCGTCGGTCGACGAGCTCTTCCGCGACATCCCCGCCGGCGTGCGCTTCCAGCGGGAGCTCGACCTCGAGCCGGCGCTCTCCGAGCCCGAGCTCGTCCGCCATCTGGAGGAGCTCGCCGCGAAGAACGTCGACACGACGAAGGAGCTCTCATTCCTCGGGGCCGGGATCTACGACCACTATGTCCCCGCGGTCGTGGACGCGGTCCTGCAGCGCGGCGAGTTCCTGACCGCGTACACGCCGTACCAGCCCGAGATGAGCCAGGGCGTGCTGCAGGCGATCTTCGAGTACCAGACCGCGATCTGCGAGCTGACCGGAATGGACGTCTCGAACGCGTCCGGCTATGACGGGACGACCGTGGCCGCAGACGCATGCCTCGTCGCGAAGCATGCGACGGGCAGGGCGAAGGTCGTGCTCGCCGGAGACGCTGAACCCGCAGGTGCGCCAGGTCGTGAAGACCTATGCGGTCGGCTTCGGGCTGGAGGTGGTCGAGGTCCCGCACGAGGGCGGCCTCACCGACCCCGCGGCGGTGCGCGAGGCGGCCGAGGACGCGGCGGCGGTGATCTTCCAGCAGCCGAACGTCTTCGGGATCCTCGAGGACGCGCCCGAGTTGGCCGCGGCGGCGAAGGACGCAGGTGCGCTCGCGATCGCCCACGTCGATCCGATCTCGCTCGGGGTGCTCGAGGCACCGGGCCACTACGGCGCCGACCTCGCGATCGGGGAGGGGCAGAGCGCCGGCAACTATCAGTCGTACGCCGGCCCGCACTACGGCTTCCTCGCCTCGAAGGCGGCGTACACGCGGCGGCTGCCCGGCCGGATCATCGGCGAGACGACCGACCTGAACGGCGACCGCGGCTACGTGCTGACGCTGCAGACACGGGAGCAGCACATCCGGCGCGAGAAGGCCACCTCGAACATGACGACGAACCAGACGCTGCTCGCGCTCGCCGGTCTCGTCCATCTCTCCTGGCTCGGCCCGCAGGGGCTGCGCGAGGTGGGCGAGACGTGCATGAGCCTCGGTGCCTACGCGAAGGAACAGCTCGGCCTGCCGCTCGCCTTCCCGGACCGGCCGACGTTCAAGGAGTTCGCCGTCCGCCTGAAACGCCCCGCGCGTGACGTGATCGCCGACGCGCGCACACACGGGATCCACCCCGGCTACGCGATCGGCCGCGACTACGAGGGGATGGGCGACGTGCTCCTGATCGCGGTCACGGAGAAGCGCAGCCCGGACGACATCGACCGGCTCGCACACGTCCTGCATGAGGTGCGCGCCTGATGGAGCTCATCTACGAGAAGTCGAAGCCGGGCCGCCGCGCGGCCACCCTGCCGCGGTACGACCTCCCGGCCGCCGAGATCCCGGCGGACCTGCGCCGCGCTGAGCCACCCCGGCTGCCGGAGCTCTCCGAGCCCGAGCTCGTGCGCCACTTCACGGAGCTTTCGACGCGCAACTTCGGCATCGACACCGGCTTCTACCCGCTCGGCAGCTGCACGATGAAGCACAACCCGCGCGTGAACGAGCGTGTGGTCATGCTCCCCGGCTTCAAGGACCTCCACCCGCACCAGGAGGAGGGCGGCGCCCAGGGCGCGCTCGAGCTGATGTGGCGGCTGCAGGAGATCCTGAAGGAGGTCGCCGGGCTCGACGCCTGCTCGCTGCAGCCGGCGGCGGGTTCGCAGGGCGAGCTGACCGGCCTGATGCTGATGCGCGCCTACTTCGAGGACCTCGGCGAGGGCGAGCAGCGGGACACGATCATCACCGCGGACACCGCGCACGGCACCAATCCGGCGAGCGTGACGATGGCCGGCTACAAGCTGGAGAAGGTCGCCACCGACGCGCGCGGCAACCTCGACGTCGACGACCTGCGCGCGAAGGTGAACGAGCGCACGGCCGGGCTGATGTTGACGAACCCGTCCACGCTCGGCCTCTTCGACGAGAACATCGAGGAGGTCGCGAAGATCTTCCACGACGCCGGCTCGCTGCTCTACTACGACGGGGCGAACCTGAACGCCGTCTGCGGGATCTCGAGGCCGGGCGACATGGGCTTCGACATCGTCCACATCAACCTGCACAAGACCTTCTCGCAGCCGCACGGCGGCGGCGGCCCCGGCGGCGGGCCGATCGTCGTGCGCGAGAAGCTGGAGCCGTTCCTGCCCGTGCCCGCGGTCGTGCGGGACGGCGACGCCTTCCGGCTCGACCACGACCGGCCGAAGTCGATCGGCAAGGTGCGCGGCTTCACGGGCCCGTTCGGCGTCTTCGTCCGTTCCTACGCGTACATCCGCAGCTACGGCCCGGGATTGCGTGAGATGTCCGAGACGGCGGTGCTGAACGCGAACTACCTGCTCGCGAAGCTGCGCGACGCCTACGACCTGCCCTACGACCGCCTCGCCATGCACGAGTTCGTGCTGAGCGCAAGGACCCTGAAGCGGGAGCACGGGATCACCGCGCTCGACGTCGCCAAGCGGCTGATGGACTACGGCTACCACCCGCCGACGATCTACTTCCCCCTCGTCGTCCCCGAGGCGCTGATGATCGAACCGACGGAGACGGAGCCGAAGGAGCGTCTCGACGCCTTCGTCGAGGCGATGCTCGCGATCGCGGGCGAGGCGGCGGAGACGCCGGAGCTGCTGCAGGAGGCGCCGACGTCGCGGCCGGTACGTCGGCTCGACGAGGTCAAGGCGGCCAAGCGGGCGGTCGTCAAGTACGGCTTCGACGAGCACCCCGACCTGTCGGCGGACGCGGGGGAGGCCCGGCAGCTCGAGGCACAGAAGGGAGCGTGAGGGTGGACCGGGCCGATCTCGAGCGGAAGGTCGACGAGCTCGCCGAGCAGCACTCGGGGCAGGCGTTCGCGGATGCGATCAAGGCGCTCGCCGCGGGCCTGAACGACGACGAGCAGGAGCTGCTGAAGGAGATCCTGCTCGAGCGCGGCGCCAACTTCGACAAGGCGCTGATGGACCGCGTCGATGCCCGGGGTTGGTTCCAGCGTCAGTGGGACAAGGCCGCCGCCGGGATGGAGCCGGGTTCGTCAGGCGGCGACCGCGGCCGGGACGGCGAGAAGCCCTAGCCACGCGAACGTCGTCACGACCGCGTCCGCGACCTGCTCGAACTCCCCGGCCGGCCAGACGAAGATGTCGTCGAGCTCGATCAGGCTCGCGAGGGCGCCGTTCAGACCCGGGTCCTGCGAGCGCGCAAGGACGGTCTGGGCGTAACTCCGCGCCCACATCTCCTTCGACGAGTTGAAATAGCGGCGGCGCGAGCGGCCTGTTCCCGTCGGGAGGCGCGCGGGCAGTCGCGACACCGCCTCGCGCCAGCCCGCGAACGCCTCGTGCCGCTCTGACGCCCACGTCGGGCCGAGCTCGCTGCCGAGCTGGTGGTCGACGAAGTGCCCCAGCTCGTGGAGGAAGCTGAGCGCGACCCGGCCGTGGCGCCGCGAGACGCGGAGATCGACTGGATCGCCGTGGCGTAGCCGGTAGCAGCCGCTCTGGCTCGTCGTCGAGGTCGCGCGCACGGGTACCGGCTCGAGGTCGGAACGGAGGACGTGCAGCGCGCTCGCCGCCGCGAGCGCACGTGCGAGCTCGGGGTGGAGCGGGCTGCGTCTAGGCAGCCGGAGCACCTCGCCGAGTTGGCGGAGCCGCGGCTCGCCGCTCCGGGCGACCGCAGGCGGCTGCCGCCGGGGCTGTCTGCGGCGACGGCGCATCGCCTGAATCTAAGGACGGAGCCGGACGGGGCCGATAACCGGTGCAGATGCGCGTCGTCCTCCTGCTCCTCGTTCCGCTGCTTCTCTTCTCGGCCTGGCAGTACACCCGCCGCGAGGAGAACGAGAACCGGCTCGCGCTCGTCGCCAGCGCGGTCGCGCTGCGCGACGTCGACGTCAGCTGTCCGGGCTTCTGGACGCGCCTCGTCGAGATCACGCCGAACGCCGGCTGGGTCGACTTCGACGAGCACGGCAGGCCGTCGGACGAGACCTCCCTCTCGGCCTCGACGTGCGCCAGCCTCGAGCGGGTCTGGCGCGGCAAGCACGACTCGTTCTCGTGCGTGCTCACCGGCGGCTGCGATCGGGGAACGTTGGATGCGGTCGGCGGCGTCGTCACGCTCGCGCACGAGTCCTGGCATCTGCGCGGGGTCGCCAACGAGGCGCGGACGCAGTGCTACGCCGTCCAGACGACGGAGGCGGTCGCGCGGCGGCTCGGCGTCGCGCCCCGAGATGCGCGGGCGATCGCACTGCGTGTCGCCGCCGACGACTCCCGAACGCCGGTGGGCGAGTACCACTCAGCAGAGTGCCGGCCTGGAGGCGCGTACGACCTGCGCCCCCACACGACCGCGTGGCCGAGCGGCTAGCGGCTCAGCCGCGCTGGACGAACACGCACGGGCGGACGTCGCCCGGAAGGGGCGAGCTGCGACGGCCGGCGACGACGAAGACTCCTTCGTCGATGTCGGGGAGCGAGAGCGGGGTGCTCGGGGCCGGCGGAGGGCCGTCGCGTGAGATCAGCTCGTAGCGCTCATCCAGCTGGACGAAGACGAGATGGCTGGCGTGTGCCGCCGGAACGGGCTCGTCCGGCTCCAGCGCGGTCGGCACCACGCGCAGCTGCTCGACCTCCTCGCGCAGCCGCCCGTTCAGCTCCTCGAGCCGGCGCAGGTCGCTCTGGTGTCTCTCCGTCAGCTCCGCGAGTTCGCGATCGCGGCCTTCGACGCGCGCTCGGCGAGCTCGCGCTCCGCGGCTCTCTGCGAGCTCGGCGAGCTCGCGCTCGCGGTTCTCGGCGAGCTCTGCAAGGTCGCGTTCCCGGCTGTCGGCGCGCTCCGCCAGCTCGCGCGAGTTCGCGATCACGGCTTTCGACGAGCGCTGCGAGCTCGCGCTCGCGTTCGGCCAGCTCGGCAACCTCTCGCTCACGGCGCTCGGCGAGCTCTGCGAGATCGCGTTCACGCTCGGTCAGCTCTGCGACGTCGCGTTCTCGGCTCTCGGCCAGTTCGGTGAGCTCGCGCTCACGCTCGGCCGCCTGCTCCGCCAGTTCGCGCTCGCGTCTCTCGGCCAACTCGCCAAGTTCGCGCTCGCGCTCGGCGAGGGCCTCCTCGGCGGCAGCGAGCTTCGCCCACTGCTCCTCCAGCTGAGCGAGAAGCGACGCGTCGCCGGACTCGGGTTCCGGCTCGACCTCGGTCTCGGCTGCCTCCGGCTCGACCACGTGCAGCGGGCTCGCGTGCCCCACAGGGTCGGGGACGAGCTGCACGATCCGCTTCCGGTCGCTTTCGTGCCGCCGCTGGATCTCGGAGCGGAGGCCGGTGCCGAAGCCCTTCTCGGTCGTCAGTTCGATTCCGTACTGCGCTGCGAGCGCGTTGGCGAGGTCGGGGCCGGAGACCATCCCGAGCTTGACGATCGTCTCGCCGAGGCGCTCGCCCGTCACCTGCTGCTCTGCCAGCGCGCGCTCGAGGTCGTCGCCGCTCAGCAGGCCCTGCTCGACGAGCAGTCGTCCGAGGGGGCGCCAGGTGATGTGGGCCGCTTCCACGGACTCACTATCGGCATCGTTGCCCGGTGCGATGAGAGCGCCGCGTGAAATGCCTCTAACGGGGTAGGTCCCAGCGACCGCGTGAGATGACGATACGAAGGGAGCGGCAGATGTACGCACGCATCGCTCGATTCGAGGGAGGCGACCCAGGTGCGGTCGACGAGCAGCTCGCGGAGATGCGGACACAGCTCGACGACGCGGCGGCGGGTGGGCTGCCGGCCGACGCGCCGGAGGAGGTGCGCACACTGATGGACACGGTGGCGCGCTTCACGCAGCTCGTCGACCGAGAGTCCGCGACGTTCGTCGGAATCACATATTGCGAGACGGAGGACGAGATGCGGCGGGCCGACGAGGCGCTGAACAAGATGTCCCCGGGTCAGGGCGGAGGCGGCCGCACGGCTGTCGACATCTTTGAGGTGGCGATCGACAAGAGCTTTCGCTAGCGGGTCGCCGCGAGCTGCCCGCAGGCCGCGGCGATGTCGCGGCCCCGCGTCAGCCGCACCGTCGCGGGCAGTCGCGCGCGGTCGAGGACGGCCTTGAACGCGGCGATCGCGTCCCGCGACGAGCCGTCGTACATGCCCGTCGGGTTGTAGGGGATCAGGTTGACCTTGAAGACCTTGGGGTCGAGCAGCGCCGCGAGCTCCTCCGCACGCTCGGGCGAGTCGTTCACGCCCGCGAGCATCACGTACTCGACGAACACCTTCCGGCGCCGGAGCACGACGTAGCGGTGGCACTCGGCGAGGACGCTCGGCAGGGGGTAGCGGTCGTTGACGGGCATGATCTCGGAGCGCAGCCGCGGGTCGGCCGCGTGGATCGAGAGAGCGAGCCGGATCGGCTCCTCGACCTCGTCGACGAAGCGGGTCAGGCCGGGCATCCAGCCGACGGTCGAGATCGTCGTTCGCCGGTGCGTGATCCCGATCTCGGGCAGCCGGCGTGCGGCGGCGAGCACTTCTTCGTAGTTCAGGAACGGCTCGCCCATGCCCATGAAGACGAGGTGGTTGACCGGCTCGAGCCGGCGGAAGTGGAGCACCTGGTCGAGGATCTCCGAGCTGCGCAAGTTGCGTCCGAAGCGCATTGCGCCGGTGGCGCAGAAGGTGCACGTGAGCGGGCAGCCCGACTGGGAGGAGACGCACACCGAGCGGCGTCCGTCCCGGTAGCGCATCAGCACCGCTTCGACCGGATGCCCGTCGGCGGTGCGGAAGAGCGCCTTCACGGTGCCGTCGGCGGCGTGCGCCTCGTCCTCGACGGTCAGCGTCGAGAACGGCACGGCGTCCGCGAGCTCGGCCCGGAGCGCCGCCGGCAGGTTCGTCATCTCCTCGTACCCGGATGCGCCGCGTGCCGTCCACTCCCACACCTGGCGGGCGCGGAACGCAGGCTCACCGCGGTCGGCGAGGGCGCTCTCGAGGAGCTCGAGGTTCACACGGGCAGGGTAGCCCCGTGCTCGCGCAGGAGCCGTGCGAGCTCCTCGTTCCCGTTCGCCTCGGCCGTCTGCAGCGGGCGGTGCTCGGCGGAGTCGACACCGTTCGGGTCGGCGCCCGCCTCGAGCAGGATCTGCGCCGCGTCGACGTTCCCGGCGAAGACCGCCGTTCCGAGCGGGCGCACCCGGGCAAACGACGCCTCGGCGAGGCGTTCGAGCGGAGCGCCCCGCTCGACGAGCAGTCGGACGGCGTCGGTGCCGCCCGAAAAGCAGGCGAGGTGCAGCGGGGTGAAGCCGTCGTCGGAGATCGACTCGACGAGAGTTGGCTCCGCGTCGAGCAGCTCCCGTAGCCGCTCGACGTGTCCGAGCGCGGCAGCGTCGAACACGTCCAGCTCGCTGCCCTCCGCCGCCGCCTCGGCGCCGGCGCGGTCGCCGCTGTAGAGCGCCTCGCGCACGGGCGACGTCCGGGGCCGGTTCCAGCCGAGCTCGTCGGCCTGAACGCGGTAGGCGGGGAGGAGCTCCTCGAAGCGCTGCTGCCACGCCTCGAGCTCGATCTCGCCGGCGAGCGCGTCGAGGTGTGCATGCCAGCCGGCCGCGTAGCCCATGCCGGCGGCGCGGCCGAGGCGGCGGTGGTCGAGCACGAGCAGTGTTCCGAACTCCTGCGGCCGAAGCTCGAACCGGACGACCGATTCGTCCTCGCCGTCGAAGCGCCACTCGTACTCGACGACTCGCGGCTCGTCCCAGGTGAGGATGCGTCCCTCGGTCCGGCCCTCGTCGAACGCGAGCCGAACGTGCCCGCCCACGCCCGGGTCGACCTGCGCCTGCGCGAGCCACCGCCCGAGCCGTGCGGGGTCGGTGATCGCCGACCAGAGCTCGGCAGGAGTGAAGTCGTAGAGGCGCTCGAAGCGGACGGCGCAGCGCTCCTCGTCGTTCCGCAGGGCACCGACGTCGGCGGTCGTCTCGGTCACGAGTGCTCCTTTCGGGCTCGCCGGAGCTCCAGCTCGAGCGCGTCGAGCCGCTGCGCCCAGAAGGAGCGGTAGCGGGCGAGCCAGTCGTCGAGCTCGGCGAGGGGCGTGGGGTCGAGCGAGTAGATGCGCCGCTGCGCCTCCGGCCGCGAGCGGACGAGGCCGTGCTCGCGCAGCACGCGCAGGTGCCGTGAGACGGCGGGCTGGCTGATCGGGAAATGCGCGTTCAGCTCCGCGACGTCGTGCGGGCACTCCGCCAGCAGCTCGACGATGCGGCGGCGGGTCGGATCGGCGAGAGCCGCGAGCGCGTTCACGCACTGTATATAGCAGATCGGTTATAGAAACGCGAAGCCGATAGGCTGCGCCCGTGGTCGACCTCCGCTCGGACACCGCCACCCGACCGACGGCGGCGATGCGCGCCGCGATCGCTGCGGCTGCAGTCGGCGACGAGCAGCGGCGCGAGGACCCGACGGTGAACGAGCTCGAAGAGCGCGCGGCGCGGCTGCTCGGCCAGGACGAGGCGATCTTCCTGCCGACCGCGACGATGGCGAACCAGATCGCGATCCGCCTGCACACGGAGCTCGGCGACGAGTTGATCGGCGAGGAGAACTGCCACGTCTTCATCTCCGAGCTCGGCGGGCCGGCCGTGCACTCCGGCGTCGTCACGCGCGGCCTCCCGGGTGTGGCGGGGCGGTACAGCGCCGATCAGGTTCGCGCCGCGTACCGCGTTCCGGCGATCCACTCGCCACGGACCCGCCTGCTCTGGATCGAGAACACCCACAACGCGAGCGGCGGCCGGATCTGGCCGCTGGAGGAGATCGACGAGCTGCACGCGCTCGCGCTCGAGCTCGACCTGCGATTCCACCTCGACGGTGCCCGCCTGCTGAACGCATCCGTCGCGCTCGGGATCGACGCGGCCGAGATCGGCTCGCGCTTCGACACCGTCACGCTCTGCCTCTCGAAGGGGCTCGGCTGCCCGCTGGGCGCCATCCTCGCCGGCGACTCCGAGGTGATGGGGAACGCTCGGCGGCTGAAGCATCTCTTCGGCGGTGCGATGCGCCAGGCGGGCATCGTCGCCGCCGCCGGTGTCCACGCACTCGACAACCACATCGAGCGCCTCGGCGAGGACCACGCCCGTGCGAAGCGCCTGGCACAGGGCCTCGCCGAGGCGGGGCTCGGCGTCGACCCCGACCGTGTCGAGACGAACTTCGTCCAGGTCGACGTCGCGCCGCTCTCGAAGGAGGAGGCGATGGCGCGGCTCGCCGAGCAGGGTGTCGGGCTCTCGGCGACGATCCATCCGACCGTCCTGCGCGCCGTCACGCACCTCGACGTCACGGACGAGGACATCGACGTCGCCCTCGATGCGATCCCGCGGGCGCTGGGAGCGCGTGTCAGCGCCTGACCTGCTCCGCGAGGACTTCGAGCGGCGGCTCGCGATCGCCCAGTCGGAGGAGCGGATGCCGTCGGTCAGCGCGGTCGTCTTCCGCGACGGCGAGACGCTGTGGGAGCAGGCCCTCGGGCACGCGGATGTCGAGGCGAAGCGGGAGGCGACGCCCGACACCCAGTACCGGATCGGCTCGATCACGAAGACCTTCACGGCGGTCGGGATCATGCAGCTGCGGGCTGCCGGCGAGCTCTCGCTCGACGATCCGCTGACGGCGTACCTGCCCGAGAGCGCGCACGGGCCGTCGATCGGCCGCATGCTCGCGCACTCGTCCGGGCTCCAGCGCGAGCCACCCGGCGAGATCTGGGAGACGATGAAGGCCCCGTCGCGGGAGGAGCTGCTGACGGGCACGACCGAGGCGGAGCAGGTGCTCGACCCCGGCACGTGGTGGCACTACTCGAACCTCGCCTTCGCCCTGCTCGGCGAGGTCGTCGCCCGCGCGCACGGCGGCACCTGGGAGGAGGCGCTGCAGGAGCGGATCCTCGGTCCGTTGGGGCTGTCGCGCACGACCCCGGACGAGTCCGAGCCCGCTGCGCGCGGCTACTTCGTCGAGCCCTACTCGGACGCCGTCCGTCTCGAGCCCGAGCTCGACCTCGGCGGTGCCGGCGCGCTCGGCAAGCTCTGGTCGACGACGGGTGATCTGGCGCGCTGGGGTGCGTTCCTCGTCTCCGGCGACGACCGCGTGCTCGGGGCCGGCACGCTCGAGGAGATGTCGCACGTCCGCGCGATGGTCGACCACGCCGGCTGGACCGTCGCCTGGGGGACGGGGCTCGAGCTCTATCGCCGCGGCGAGAGCGTCTTCGTCGGCCACGGCGGCGCGATGCCAGGGCACCTGGCCGGGCTCGTCGTCGACCGGAAGACGAAGATCGGCGCGGCCGTGCTCACGAACACCGGCGCAGGCGCCGCGCCAGAGAAGCTCGCGCTCGACCTCGCCGCCGCCGCGATCGCCGCCCTGCCGGCCGCGGCCGATCCGTGGCAGGCTGGCGAGCCCGCGCCGGCCGCGATCGTGCCGCTGCTCGGGCCGTGGTGGACGGAGGGTCATCAGATGGTGCTGTCGTGGCGGCAGGGGAGGCTCGAGGCCAAGCTGATCGGCGGCGTCCCGGGCCGTGACACCTCCTATCTGGAGCCAGACGGCGAGGACCGCTTCCGCAGCGTCGAGGGTCGCGAGCGCGGGGAGCTGTTGCGCGTCGTCCGTGATTCGGAAGGCGCGGTGGAGAAGCTCTACTTCGCGACGTACCCGCTCAAGCGGGAGCCGTCGACCTTCTAGCGGACGAGGCGCGACTCGATCTCGCGCTTCAGCTCGGGCAGCCGGTCGGAGGGGCGGACGTCGGAGAAGACGAGTTCTTCGCCGGCCCGCACGAGGGTGATCGACTGGTGGAGGGGAGAGCGGCGGATCGCGACGGACTCGATCTCGTCGTAGCCGAGCTTGATCCATGTCTCACCGCGGATCAGGGCGAGGAAGATCACCCGGCGCGTCGTCACGACGAGCAGCCCCAGCCGCATCCCGCGGGCCGCCTCGCACATCAGCACGACCGACTCGTCCGGCTCGAGGCGCTCGGGGAGCTGCTCGAGCTCCTCGGAGACGGTCCACCGCCGCTTGAGCGTCGCCGCGGCGGCGTCGAGCGACGAGACCTCCTCGGCGAGCTCGGGCTCCATCTCGACCACGCGGTCGGCGGGGATCGCAGCGTCGATCGCGGCCACGGCCTCCTTCCCGTCCTTCCAGTCCGACGGGGCCACCGGCGCGAAGAAGCCGTCGTCGCTGATCAGCGTGCGCGACCCGTCCGGGTACCTGATCGCGAGCGTGCAGCGGTCGAACGGGACGGTGATGCGGGAGCGGCCGTAGGTCATCATCACGCCTTTCGCGCCGACGACGAGCTCGGGATCCGAGTCCGAGCGGCGCAGACGCAGCCCGGGCGTCCGGAAGCGGCGGCCGGCGACGATCGTCTCCGACGAGTTGACGGGGTAGTCGTCGAGCCCCGGCAGGCTCTCGACAGTCTCCGGAGCGATCGCGATCATGCTGGTGCGGGCGCTCGCGATCGCGGCCGCCACCGCCGCGGCCGTCAGCTGCTCCTGCTCGGCCAGGAACGACACCGTCTCGGGGCTCTCCTCGCCGAACAGGTACTGCGAGGCGAGGTAGTCCAGGTGCGATGCCAGCACTACCGGATCAGCGTGACTGGCGCGATGATCGTCGAGCTCGTGCTCGAGCTCCTCGTCGCTCGGCCCGTCCGCCGCGAGCGCGTTCAGCACCGCGAGCATCTCGGCGGCGACACGGGGTGAATTCTGCTCGGTCGCGTCGGAGACGAGCGTGACGTGCACACGGTCGGTGGTGAGCGGCGAGTACGCGCCGCCGACGTCGTAGCTGAGGCCCAGGTCGAACCGGAGCCGGTCCTGGATTCGATGGCGGAGGATGCTGAGCCCGGTCCGGAGCGCCGTCGAGCGCTTCCGCCTCGAAGGAGAACGCGATCGCTCCCTGCATCCCGCCGCGGTAGAGCGAGGGCGACGCCGAGACGACCTCGGGGATCGTCCACGGCTCCGGCGGCAGGTACTGCTCTCCCGGCGGTAGCTCCAGCTCCAGCGATCCCGGCTCGGCGCCCGTCAGCCAGATCGCTGCGTTCCCGCGCGAGAAGCGGCTCTCCGACCAGGACGTGAGCTCGTCGCCGGTGAGGTCGCCGGAGCCCGTACTGGTCGTGGCCGGTGAGCCCGTGGCCGATCGACCCGTAGCGGAGCGCGAACGCGAGGCGGGTTGGGTTCGGGCCCTCCGCCGCCTCCTCGGCGAGCAGAATCTGGCGCTCGATCTCGAGCCGGTCGAGCGGCAGGGCGACGAGCGCCTTCGCCGTGCTCTCGAGAAAGCGGCGGACCTCGCCCTCGGGGCCTCTCGCCCAGAACGACGTCACCGCGTTGTCGACGCTGGCATTGAAAATGAGGCGATGGCGGCTCTGTCCCGGCAGGGCGAGGTGCTCGACGAAGTGCGTCTTGCCCGACGACGGTGCGGTCTCGTCCGCGCGGCCGACGCGAAACGTCAGTGTCGCCAGGAACGGCGGCGGTGCCTCGGCGTGGAAGACCGGGATCCCGGCGATCTCGCCGCGAGCAGTCCGGATCGCGTCGCCGTTCAGACCCGGTCGCCGGCGATGTAGAACGCGGTCGCGACGGCGACGTAGGCGGCGATCAAGATCCCGCCCTTGAGGCGGCTCGAGTGGCCGTCCGCGAGCAGGATCGAGGTGATGATCACCGAGAAGGCGAGCGCGGCGATCTCGACCGGGCGGAACGAGAGCGCCATCGGATCGATCAGCAGCGCCAGCAGGCAGACGGCAGGGATCAGGAAGACCGCGACCTGCGCGCTCGAGGCGAGCGCGATTTCGGCGGCGAGCTTGATCTTCCCGCGCGCGGCGACGACGACGGCGCCGCCGTGCTCGGCCGCGTTGCCGACGATCGCCACGATCACCGCGGAGACGAAGAACTCGGACAGCCCCACCTCGTGTGAGAAGACCTCGAGCGTCCCGACCAGGATCTCTGCGACCAGCGCGGTCACGACGGTCGCGCCGCCGAGCACAACGAGCGCGAACCGGAGCGACCAGCCCTTCACCTCCTCGTCGCTCGCGATGTGCAAAGCCGCGTGCCGACGGAGCGAATACCACGTCAGCGCGAGGTAGGCGAGCAAGAGGACGATCGAGACCGGGATCGAGAGCTTGACGAGCGAGTCGCGGTCGGGGTCGCCTTCCCAGCCGGGGATCGACGGGATCAGCAGGATCAGCGTTGTCCCCCCGACCAGCGCGAGCGCGAGGAAGCTCGACTGCCGGTCGATCTCGCCGCGGCCGCCGAAGAGCAGCGAAAAGCCGAGCACGAGCAAGAGGTTGCCGATCACCGACCCGGTCAGCGATCCGCGCACGACCTCGTTCAGCCCTTCGTTGACGGCGATCAGCGCGATGATCAGCTCCGGCGCGTTCCCGAATGTCGCGTTGAGGAAGCCGCCGATCCCCGGGCCGGTGTGCTCGGCCGCGTGCTCGGTTGCCTCGCCGATCAGCCACGCGAGCGGGATCAGCGCCGCCGCGGAGAGCATGAACTCGACCGTCTCGTCGAGGTCGAGCGCGTAGTGCATGAGTACGACGAGCGGCGCGAAGCCGACCGAGATGAAAAGGGCACGGCGGACCATGAACCGGCGATCCTACTCGTGGATGGACAGTCGCTGGACGGTTCGCGCGCGCAGTTCGTGCCTGAAAATCGGGCACTTGTCAAGTCTTGCGGGGCGCGGCCAGCGTGACCACAATCCGAGCATGGACGAGGCTGCACAGGCCCCCGTCGAGCTCCCTCTCCGACCTCAGGACGAGGTCGAGTGCCGACGGTGCGAGGTGCACTGCGACAAGGTCGTCTACCCAGGGGCCTGCATCGAGCGCTCGTGCCCGTTCGTCTACGCGTACGAAGCGTGGGGTCACACCTACGTCGGCTGCATGCAGCGCGTCTACGGGGTCGAGATCGACCTCGACCTGCTCCGCGCGGCCGAGGCGCGGCGCGAGGGCTTCGGCGGGATCCGGGCCACCGGCGCGCCGCTGCCGATGTGCAAGGTCGAAGTGTCGCCCTGCTACGAGAGCAGACGCGACGAGCTCGGCTGTCGCAATCCCGAGTTCCACGAGGTCCCCCGCGAGCGCCCGAGCTTCCGGGTGATCGCACAGATCAACCCCGCCGCATAGCCAGGCTTGCTCACCGCCGGCGCCGCTTCCGCGAGCGGGCGTGCAGGTCGCGCAGCTTCTGCACCTCGGCGGCGTCCGGACCGTGGTCGTCGGGCCCTGGGGTCTCCATCACCGCCGGCAGTCCCTGCACCGCCTTGTGGGCAAGGAACGCGCCGAGCCGCTCCCCGAGCTCGCCCTCGAGCACGTTCGCGTGCCGGTCGCGGTTCGAGCCGAGCGGCGCGGCGGCGTCGTTGACGTGCAGCGCGCGCAGGCGGTCGAGCCCGATCCGCTCGTCGACCTCCTTCAGGGTCGACGCCACCAGCTTCGGCTCGCCGACATCGACGCCGGAGACGTAGAGGTGGCAGGAGTCGAGACAGACGCCGAGCCGCTCGTGCCGGTCGAGTGCGTCGACGATCGCGGCCAGCTCCTCGATCGAGCGGCCGATCGTGCCGCCGGCGCCGGCCGAGTTCTCGACGCAGGAGCCACGTCGTGTCGGAGCAGTGCTCGAGCACCTCGCGCAGGGCGGGCACGCAGCGCGCGAGGCCGGCCTCGAAGCCCGTGCCGAGATGCGAGCCGACGTGGAAGACGACGCCGTCGGCCTCGATCGCGCAGGCTGCGTCGACGGTCGCCCGCATCGTCTCCAGGCTCTTGCCGAAGACGACCTCGTCCGGAGTGGCGAGGTTGCAGAGGTAGAGCGCGTGCACGAGCACGGCGCCGATCCCCGCTTCGGCGCGGCGCTCGCGGAAGCGGGCCAGATCCTCTTCCGCGTGCGCGGGGAAGCGCCACATCCGCGGGCTCTGGGCGAATAGCTGCACCGAGTCGGCGCCGATCTCGATCGCCCGGTCGAGGGCGCCCTTGATCCCGCCTGAGCAGTGGGCGCCGAACAGCACCCCGCTAGGCTAACCGCGTCATGTCAGTCCGCGTCCGCATGGCTCCGAGCCCCACCGGCCTGCTCCACATCGGCAACGTCCGAACTGCGCTCTTCAACTGGCTGTTCGCGCGTCACGAGGGCGGCGAGTTCCGGCTGCGGATCGAGAACACCGACACGGGCCGCGAGGTCGAGGAGGCGACGGGACAGATCCAGGAGTCGCTGCGCTGGCTCGGGCTCGACTGGGACGGCGACGTCACGTTCCAGCTCGACCGGATCGACGATTGCCGCGCCGCCGCCGAGCAGCTGCTCGCCGCCGACCGTGCCTACGAGGACGAGGGAGCGATTCGCTTCCGCATGCCGGACGACGGAACGACCGCATTCGACGACGTCGTGCTGGGGCGGATCGAGGTCCCGAACGTGGAGATCGAGGACCTCGTGCTCATCCGCTCGGACGGGAGGCCGACCTACAACTTCGCGTCGCCACTCGAGGACATGTGCGGACGGGATCACACACGTGATCCGCGGCCCCGACCACATCTCCAACACGCCGAAGCAGATCCAGATTCTCGAGGCGCTCGGCGCGGAGATCCCGGTGTATGCCCACGTCCCGAATGTGAACGGCGCTGACGGAAAGAAGCTGTCGAAGCGTCACGGCGCGGTCACCGTCGACGAGTTCAGGCAGGCCGGCTACGTCCCGGAGGCGCTGATCAACTTCCTTGCCCTGCTCGGCTGGGCGCCGGACGGCGAGACCACGATCATGTCGCGGGACGAGCTCGTCAAGCTCTTCACGCTCGAGCGAGTCGGCCGCAGCGCAGCGACGTTCGACTACGACAAGCTCGACTGGATGAACGGCATCTACCTGCGCGCGCTGTCTCCGGACGAGTACGCGGAGAGGCTGGTCGCGTACGTCCGTGAGCAAGGCTACGACTGGTCCGAGGAGCGGATTCAGGCGGCCGCCCCGCTCGTGCAGGAGAAGATCGCGAAACTGGGGGAGTTCCCGGGCTTCGCGGGCTTCCTCTTCCACGACGTCGAGCCGGACCCGGCGCTGCTCGACCGCGGCGTCCTGACGGCGACCGCGGAGGCGCTCGCCCGCATCGAGCCCTGGCGGGCGGCCGAGCTCGAGACCGCGCTCAAGCAGGTGACCGAGAGCCTCGGCCTGAAGCCGCGGCAGGCGTTCCAGCCGATCCGCGTCGCCGTGACGGGATCGAAGGTCTCGCCTGGCCTCTACGAGAGCCTTGAGCTCCTCGGTCGCGACGTGTCGCTCGACCGGCTCAATGCCGCGTCGGCGGCAGCGGCTTGATCGGCGCGAGCGGGTCGAGCGCGCGCTGGAACTCGATCCAGGCGCGGCGTCGGTAGCTGGCGCTGGGGGCGGGGAGCAGTTCTTCGATTCTGTGGCTCCTCACATTGGCGGCTTGGTCCTCGGAATGCTTCCGATTTCTCATTTTCAATGGGTAAACGAACTTTCACCGTCGCGCGGTACGCACGCGGGGTACAGTGCGCGGCCTGATGGAACGATCCCGGGGGGCGGCACGTCAAGGACGTGCTCGTGGTCGACGACGAGCGTTCGCTCCGCCTGCTCTGCCGCGTCAACCTCGAGCTGGACGGGCACAACGTCCGTGAGGCGGGCACCATCGCCGAGGCGCGGCGGGAGATCGAGCTCGCGACGCCGGACGTGATCCTGCTCGACATCCATGTCGGCGCCGACGACGGGCTCGAGCTGCTCGACGAGATCGCGGCGCTGGAACTGTCGACCCGTGTCGTCCTCCTGTCGGGGACGAGCGAGGTCGGCCCGGAGCTACGGGCCCGCGTCGACTCCGTCCTCGGCAAGCCGTTCGAGCTGAAGGGGCTCGCGGCCGCCGTCGCCGGCACCGTCCTTCGGTAGGCTCGTCGCACGTGAGCGTGACGGGGGTGCGGACGCCGGTCGAGTACGAGGAGCGCCTGGCGCGCTACCTCTTCGAGCGCTCGGAGGAAGGGCGTGCCGTCCGCGTCGGTGAGAAGGAGGTCTCCGAGCAGGCGGCGATCGTCGAGCGCTACCGCGACCTCTTCTCGCACGGACAGCTCGACGTCCTGCGCGAGGCCGAGGAAGCCGCGGACGGCGACGAGCGCGAGCGCCTCTACCGGCTCCGCAAGACCTGCGAGGCCGGGATCGTCTCGGGCGAGCTGGCCGCGCGCGAGGACGAGCTGGAGAACCGGATCCTGGCCGCCCGGATCGACTGGCGCGGCGAGGAGCTGCCGCTGCGCACGGCGCAGGCGAGGCTCGCCGTGCTGCCGGTGTACGGCGACCGGGACGAGCTGGGCACGCTCGCGAACGCCGTCAGCGCCGGCTTCAACGACGACCGCCGCGACCTGCTCGCCGCGGGTGAGGCGCTCGAAGCCGAGCTCTCGCGCGAGCCCGACGCGATTGCCCGCAACAGCGAGGAGAAGGGCATTTCGCTGCACGAGCTCGAAGAGGCGCTGGCTGCGGCCGCCGACGCGTCGGCAGCCGTCTACGACCGCATGCGGCAGCGCTGGTTCGAGAAGCTGCTCGGCCCCGAGCGCGAGGACGTTCCCACCTCGAACCACACGAGCTACCTCCGCCGGCTCTCGCCGCTCGAGGAGACGTACACGAAGGAGCGCGCGGTCGAGGTGTGCATGGCGACCCTGAACGCGATCGGCCTGAACATGGACGAGATGCCGGGGATCCGGCTCGACCTCGACGACCGGCCGCAGAAGTCGCCGCGCGCCTGCGTGATCGCCTCCGACCCGCCGAACGTCGTCCACCTGATCACGCGTGCTCAGGGCGGGCTGCACGACTACCAGGCCTTCCTCCACGAGGCCGGGCATGCGCTCCACTACGCAGGCGTCGACCCGGCGCTCCCGTACACCTTCCGCAAGATCTCGCGCGACCACGCGCTGACCGAGATCTACTCCTACATCGTCGAGGCGATCTCGCGCGAGCCGGGCTGGCACGCCGAGCACTTCGGGCTCGGCGACGACCAGGCCGCCGAGAACGCGGAGGCGACGGTCTTCCTCGAGGCGCTGCTCTTCCGCCGCTACGCCGCCAAGCTGCGCTTCGAGCTCGACTTCTGGGGGCGCTACGCCGGGGACGGCGGCACGCCGGCAGGCTACTCCGAGGGCCTGACCGCGGCGACCGGGATCCGCTACCCGGCCGAGAACTACCTCTCCGACATGGACTCCGGCTTCTACTCGGCCGACTACCTGCGCGCCTGGATCCGCTCCGCGCAGCTGCGCCGCTACCTCGTGCGTGAGGTCGGTGAGGACTGGTGGCGCCGGCCCGAGACCGGGGCACGGCTGCTCGAGCTCTGGCGCGAGGGGACGCGGCCGACGAGCGAGGAGATTGCCTCGAGACTCGGCTACGAGCCGTTCGACACGGCGCCGCTGCTGCACGAGCTGGGCGCCTGAAAGACGACCCACGCGGGTCTTGACACTCTCTGCGCGCAGCCGTACCTTAGACCTGAATCGGGTCTCAGGTTTGGGTCGGATCCGTCAACGTTTCCTCACGGAGGTCAAGGAGATGCAGGCAAGGCACTGGCGCGGAGTCGCGGTACTCACGGCGGTAACGGCGCTGCTCGCGGCGTTCGCTGGCGGGGCGCAGGCGCGCACGGACGGCGGCAGCGGCGCAACCGCGGCGGCCGCCTACAAGGTCGGAATCGTCTACTCGCGCACGGGCCTGCTGGCCGCCTACGGCGCCGAGTACATCCAGGGGCTGCGCTACGGGCTCGCGTACGCGACCAAGGGCACGATGAAGGTCAACGGCCGCCCGATCGAGCTGACGATCGTCGACGACGGCACGGATCCGACGAAGGCCGTCGCAGCCGGGCGCGACCTGATCGGCAAGGGCTACAAGATCCTCGCCGGCAGCGTCTCTTCGGGCGTCGCCCTGCAGATGGCGCCGCTCGCCGCGCAGAACAAGGTCCTGTTCATCTCCGGGCCGGCGGCAACGGA